>DYHX01000048.1:0-2655 GCA_020723925.1 Nitrospira japonica
ACCATTGAGAATAAAGCCCTTGAGAAAATTTGCATAAAAGACTTGACAATACCTGGAAGATTTTGTTAAAGAGATTAAGGCTTTCATAAAAAAATATAGACAGCAGAGATAAAGTTCCGTGGTATCAGACGCTTACGCTCAGATTCCTCTTTGCCTGATGATGGGCTGCATTGCGGCAGAAAGCTTTTATCTTTTGAAGGGTTTCTAATTTATCCGAAACAGAGCCCATCTCTGCATGGATAATGGTTCGCATCTCGCTGTCAAGTGAAAGGATCCGCTCTATAGTCATCACGATTTTCTGGGAAAACTCTTCCATCACTGGGTCATTTTTCCCAGTTGATGGGTTAAAGAGGTGATCTGAGGTCGCCTCCCTGTCAACATTTTGAATCTTATCTATAATCCTCTGACGCCTCTCCTGGAGTTCTACGGCCTTTTCGAGCCTTCCTTTTAGAAGGGCTTCTTTCTGAGCTTCAGCCAGTTCAAGTATCTCATCATACTCGATCATAGCCTGAGTCCAATCCCCGCATTATTCGCCCCTTTCGGGATATTTACTGACCCTTCCCTCTCTATATCCTTCCATGCACCCCTCAGCACCTCAAGAACCTTCTCTACATCGTCAAATGCCCTGAGGTCGTTTCTCATGTTGGCATAGAGGAGCCTATCGAGGATATAATCATAAAGCCTGTTAAGGTTTTTAGCTATCTCACCAGAATCCATATTTAAAGAACTGGATAGCTCTGCCACAATCGCGGTGGCCTTTCCAATGTAAAGCCCCTTTCCTGCTATATCCCCATGCTCCATCCTCTTTCTTGCTATCCTGATGAAGTTAATGGCCCCATCATATAACAAAGAGACTACTCTTACATTATCTGAAGTATTAACCTCTGTCTTTCTGTACTCTGCTGCGTGCTGCATTTTACCTCCTTATTTCTTCCCCCAAATAGTTATCTGGTTACTCAAAAATGCCCCCTGGGAGATCAGGCCTCCAAGGAGCGACTCTAAACTGGCGAATTGCCTACTGAGAGCCTCCTCTCTTTTATCCAGTCTATCCTTAAGCTTTATGATGTCATCTGCAATATTATCAACAAGCGTCCCAAGACCCTTCTTCCTAAGGGTAACAGCGCCATCGATAGAATCAGTTACGGTATCAGTGTAGTCCCATACCTGCACGGCTACACCGCCTGTGGCATTAAATAGGTTGGACACCCCTGTAAGGTTTGTGGTGAGTTTGTCATTTAACTTAGTGCTGTTTATAGAAAGCTTTCCATCGCTGCCAGTTGTTATGCCTATCTGGGAGAGCACCCTCATATCCTCTGGGAGTCCAGATACCCTGCTCCCGATGATGCTCCTTAACTTATTCACAATCTCTCTTGGGGTTGCCTCTCCAGTGAGAGGTCCACCTGTGCGAGTGGAGGTGTCATAGAGTGCCTTTGTTGAGACCGTGGAGATTACATCGTTATAGGCGTTTACAAAGTCCTCCACCCTCTTTTTAATCCCATCTATGTCATTCGTTACCGAGAGTGTGCCTGAACCTGTCTTTTTCAGTGTGACTGTCACACCGCTTATGGCATCCGTAACCGTATTTGAGCTTTTGGTTATAGATAGGCCATCGATGGTAAGGCTGGCATTCTGCGCTGCCTGAAGGGTTGTGCCGCCGACCACAGGGCCTGTTGGAAATCCGAGTGTGGTAACATTCTCTGTAATCGTAATGCTGTTGCTCGACCCTGAGGATTTACTTGTAAGGACTAATTTATATGGACTTGCCGAGCCGTCGTTGATGATGCTTGCCTCTACATCTCCATTTGCTGTATTAATGGCGTCCCTCAGGTCTTTAAGGGTAGTGCTTGTTGTGACTGATATGGTTGTTGTCGTGCCAGAACCTACCTTAAAACTGAAGTTCCCAGATACTGTGCTTATGGTGCTCGTCTCGCTGGCCACACCCGAGGAGGCAATTCTGTGGGCCTGTGCAAGCTGGGTTATGGATATTGAATAGTTTCCTGTAGCCGCAGAGCTGGCGGCTGTAGCATCAAAGATGGTAGAGTCGCTTGTTGATGCCTTCTTGATATAGAAATTCGCGACGCTTTTCAGGTTTTCAGCGGCACTCTTAAGGGCTGAAAGCTTCGTTGAAAGGTCGCTGTAAACATTTATCTTTTCATTATAGGTTGACTGCTTCTTTTGAAGCCTGTAAATGGGCTGTCGCTCCACCTCTAAGATCTTAGAGATCATATCGTTATAGTTTATCCCTGAGCTCAGGCCGCTTACAGAAAAAATAGCCATTTATCACACCTCCTTATCTATGAGAAGACCGCTTTGTTCTCTAATCTTTTTAGAAAGCGCTATAACCTCAGCAGGAGGTATCTGCCTGATGATCTCCCCACTCCCTTTATCGATAACCTTTACCACAACAATATCCAGATCATCTTCGATCTCGAGACGGATGCCCCTGTTCATGTAGCGCTCTATCTTTGAGATGGCCTCCGCAATCTCCCTCATCTTATTTACATCAGACGTACCTTTCCCTCTACCAGCCACACCCACAGGAGTATTCTTACTACCCTCAGGTTCACGGCTCCTTTCTTCCCCGGGCTTAACAGGCCTCAGTAACCCTGCTATCGTTATATTTTTAATGCTGCTATCTATGACCATCGCCAACTC
>DYHX01000048.1:2755-14065 GCA_020723925.1 Nitrospira japonica
CAACTCACATTGTGTGTGGGGCGACCCAACGGATCGCCCCACACTACTACGCCTCTATTTATACAGACCTTCTACCTTAAGAGCTGAAGCGCTTGCTGTGGAAGCACATTGGCCTGAGCCAAAATCGCTGTTGCAGCCTGAACAAGTATCTGGTTTCTCGTAAACTGGGCTGTCTCATAGGCAAAGTCTGCATCCCTTATGCGGGAATCTGCAGCAGATAGGTTCTCTGAAGCGACACTGAGATTGGATATGGTCGAATCCAACCTGTTCTGGATTGCTCCAAGGGTGCCTCTCCTGGTTGTCACTGTGTTTATGGCGATGTCAATCTGTGTCAGAGCCGACTGAGCATTCGCAGCTGCTGAGATGGTTGCGTAGATGCCTGTAATCCCAAGGCCAGCGGTACTCGAAGTCCCAGTGCCTGAGAGGATGTTAATCCTGTCATTGGTTGTGTTCTGGAAACCGACCTGCAAGTTTATACCCGCAGCACTTTGAGAACCATCAATGAGTTTAGTGCCATTAAACTCCGTAACATTAACGATTCTGTCTATTTCGCTCACCAGCTGCGTGTACTCGTTGTTCAGAGCGGCTCTGTCTGTATCGCTGATGGCACCATTAGCAGCCTGTGCTGCTAACTCCCTCATTCTGGCAAGCAGACTGCCGATCTGCTGCAGGCCGCCTTCTGCAGTCTGGGCAAGGCTTATCCCGTCCTGGGAGTTCCTGACCGCCTGGTTTATGCTCCGGATATGTGCCCTCAACTTCTCAGATATGGAAAGGCCAGCCGCATCATCTGCTGCGCTGTTAATCCTCAGGCCAGAAGAGAGCCTTTCTACAGACCTGTTAAGGGAAACGGTGTTTGATGCAAGATTTCTCTGTGCATTCAGAGCAGCTAAGTTTGTGTTGATTACTAATGCCATTTTCTTCCTCCTTGAATTTTTTTAGGCTTCCGTGCCTTTTTTGTTAATCGCTATCACTCCCAAAAAATCTTGCGATTTTTTGGGGGGAGCCGACTTCGCAGGCTCCTTCGACAGGCTCAGGATGCCTGCAGCTACCTCACGTCTCGCGTCTTCAGGATTAGGCCTCACTGTGACAGGCAAGATGCCTGACATATTTTATTCCCCTCCTTTCAGGCCATCACCTTTTTCAACTCTCAGTATTCTTATCGGAAGATTTTTGAAAAACTTTAATCAAAAGAATTCCTCGAAGTCTGCTTGCATTACCAGCATCACTTTGGTAAAATTTCCATAGAGGTATTTAAGTCTTAAATTTTTTTCTGGGGGTTACGAATGGGAGCGTTAGCTATTGAGAAAAAAAAGTTTACCTACCAGGATTATCTCAAAACACCTGAAGATAAGAGATACGAATTAATAGAGGGAGAGCTCATTATGACACCATCACCTGTGCCTTATCATCAATGGGTTTCAAAGAATATCGAATACGCGATAGAAAGATTTGTCAGGGAGAAGGGACTCGGAAAGGTCTTCCATGCCCCCTGCGATGTTTACCTTGACGCGGAGAACGTTCTTCAACCTGATATCTTATTCATCTCTAAAGAACGTCTTGATATCATCGGTGAGAAGAACATCCAGGGTGCTCCTGATCTTGTTATAGAGATACTATCCGAAAATAGCGCCTACATGGATATGGTTAAAAAGAAGAAACTCTATGCCAAATTCGGAGTGAAGGAATACTGGATTGTTGATCCAGGAGAAAGGACCGTTGAAATATATTTCCTTAAGGAAAGGGCATTTATTCTTGAAAGGAGCTATTCAAAGGATTCTATCCTTAAGTCGCCGTCCTTTGTTGATCTCGAGGTGAGACTTCCAGAGATTTTTGAGTTTTAACTAAATCCTCTCGAGGACGCACTGCACACCCCTCATAAGGCTGGCATTCAGGAGTATTGGCCCCTGAAAGTTGGCTATCACCTTCTCGCCCTCAACCCTTATAATCACAAGCACAGCAAGGTCGTTATCATTTTCGAGTTGAAGGCACTGCCTCGCAGCAGCGTCAAGCTTTATTGAATAGTCAGGAGACAGGATCGTCGGCTCCATCACAATAAATGCAATATCAGGGGCGTCCACTGCCTGAAGCCATTTAAGCTGGGTGTCTTTATAATCCATCAGGATATATCGTTTAATCTCCGGGAACCCGAGGAGTCCGTTCGGGAAGTTTATTATCTTATCCTCTTCTATTTCAAGACTCCCAAAACGTGATGTCTCAAAACTTATCATTTCTTTATGAGAACCTCCTTTATCTTCCCGAATGCATCCATGGAGATACCCGATGAGAGGCGATTTTCCGCCTTTACCTTTTCATATATCTCCTCCCTGTAGATAGGGACCGCGGCCGGGGCCTCTATGCCTAACCTCACATGGTTACCCTTTATCTCCACTACAGTTATCTTTATATCCTCTCCAACCCTTACAGCCTCTTCTGACCTCCTTGTCAATACCAGCATCCTGCCTCCCATTTATAGCGATTAGCTGATAGCGTTTAGCGGTTAGTCTTACACTAACTGCTAATTTTGATGGCTTCGTAAAAAGTCAGAAAAAGCACATTTTTGTCATTCCCGTGAAAACGGGAATCCAGTCTTTTCAATTAGTTACACGATCTCTGGATTCCTGCTTTCGCAGGAATGACGACTTTTTACGAGTCCGTCAATTTTGACTTATCTCAAAAAATCCAGCAGCGACTGCGATATTATCCTCGCTGATGAATCCCTCAATGCCTGCAAAGCAGCCTCTGTCTTTGAAAGCTCCCCAAGCGCCTCTGCTATATCTGTGTCCTCGACATTTGATAAAATACCCTTCAATGCGAAATTGCTATCCTCAAGTCTGTTGCTTTGACCATCGAGATAGTTTAATCTTGCGCCGAGGTCTGCCCGAACATTCAAAACCTGGTCTATGGAACCATCAAGAGGTGTGAGAGACGCCTGGATCCCTGCCACATCGTTGTTTTCAAGGGCGGTGCGAAGATTGTCAAGGACATTGAAAAATGTGCCCCCTCCATAACTGAATGCAGTGCTTCCGGGTACATTGATTGCTATTGTTGCATCCCTATCTATCATTACATTCATTATTCCTGTGTCACCCTGATATGTCCCGGATGCATTGAATGCTGCAGTGTTAGTTCTAAACCCTGAGAAGACATATCTGTCCCTCAGTTTGCTGTTTGCAAGACTTAGCAACTGGTCTTTAAGATTGACCACCTCTCTTGCAATGGATGCCCGTGACTCGGCGCTCTCTGTGCCTGTAGCCCCTCTAACGGCAAGCTCCTTTGCCCTTGTCAGGGTTTCTGTAACAGATTCCATTATCCCCTCTGTAAAACCAAGATACGAAGTGGCCTCATCAATATTCTTTCTGTACTGTTCATTTGCATTAATGCTCAGCCTGTAATCCATTGCCTTTGAGATGCCGATAACATCATCAGACGGTTTGTCGAATTTCTTTCCCGTGGATAGTTTATTGTGTATGTCAAGAAGGTCCTTAAGGTTCTTCTGAAAAGACCCTGTCAGGCGATTAAATATGATGAATGGTGTAACCCTCATAGATTAATCAATGTCTCCAGTAATTCGTCTGTAACCTTTATCAGCCTTGCCCCTGCCTCAAAGGCGCGCTGGAACCTTATCAGATTAGCCGCCTCCTCATCCAGAGAGACACTCGATACAGCATCTCTTCTTCTCTGTATATCAGAAAGAAGCCTGTCTTCAAATGTAAGGCTGTCTGTCGCAGCCCTGTTCATCGAGCCCACAGATGTGACAAGAGACCTGTAGTAGTTTGCAAATGTATTATTAGAAATAACAGCATTCTGAGAAAGGCGCACAAACTGTAGGGCATTGTTATTGTCCCCGGGCAGCCCTGTGGCTGTTGCTGATGCCGCCACCTTCTGGATATCCGTAATCGTTACACCAAAGTTTTCAATCGCATCCTGCAAAGGAGTTATGAAGAAACTATCACCAGCACCAGGCGTTCCATTAACCACCACTCTTATGCCATCAAAGTCTATGTTGCCACCAGGAGTGTAGGCACCTGATGTAACAAGTGCCCCTGTGTTGCGATTATAGACCTCATATGTGGTGGCAGTATCGAACCTTATATCGTATTCATCCAGGGTGAGGCTTGAGAGGTTTGACACGGTGGCTGACGTGATATATCCCTGGGGTGAGTAATCCTTGTATGCAATATTTATCGGAGAAAAAAAGTCAAGGCCGGTTGAACCATCGAGGCCATATCCAGCCCTGTGAAGAAGGTTAACCTCTTTTGTTACAGAGGAGATGAGTTTTCTAAGACCTTTAAGCGGTGTGGACTCTATATCACCTCTGAGTGCAAGAAGTCCTGCTATCCTGCCTTTTTCAAGATCCTGTCCGACATTCACGCCATCTATATAAACGGCTATATTTCCTTCAGCATCCGAAACCCTTTCAAGAGGAATAACTTTTTCTCCATCAACAAGGTTTTTCTGGCCTACAATAACAGTTATTCTGCCATTTGAACCCTCGAAAGAATTAACCTCTATGAGCTCGCCAAGGTCGCCGAGTAGCCTTTCCCTCCCATCCCTGAGGTCGTTTGCTTTATTAGTGTCTCCTCCCTCTACCTGTGCTATCCTCCCATTAAGGGCTGCTATTTCTGATGCGAGGGAGTTTGCCCTATCTATAGTATCGTTAATCTCTTCATTCGTTCTTCTCAATATATCTTCAAGCCCGCGTTCCATCCTCTTTGCTATCTGGACAAGGGCATTCCCCTTTTGCAGGAGCACAGTTCTCTGTGGTTGCCCCTCCGGATTGTTTGCAACCTCCTGCCATGCATTGAAGTAATCATTCAGCGGGCCTGACAAGCCTATTCCCCTTGCCTCATTAAAGACCTGCTCTACCTGGCCGAGGCCACCACTCAGGGCAAGGGACCTTCCATAGCTCTGCCTCTGGGATAGGAGCTGTGCCTGTATGAACCTGTCATAATGCCTCTTGACGTTAGAAACAATTACACCCCTTCCGAGATAGCCGTTTCCTACAGCCACAGGCGTTGCTATCTCGAGGATAGCCTCCTGACGGCTGAACCCAGGCGTATTCACATTTGCTATGTTATGGCCTGTGACATCAAGTGCTGCCCGGCTGGCAAAGATGGCTGATTTACCTATATCGAATAGGCCAAAAAGGGACATCTACGTCTCCCTGGAAAGGAGGGCGCCCTTACCCTTTGGGTTACAACTCAAACCAAAAGACCCGAAAAAGTTTGCAGTGCTTTTTATATAGCCCAGAGAACGTTCAATTAAGAGCCTGTTGAATTCATTCAGCTCTTCGATGCTCTGGAGCAATGAGATGAGTTTTGAACGCATATCCTGAAATGTATTGTCACCTGTGAGCTCCCACAGCCTCTGGAGGCTCATATCACCAACAAATCCTCTTTTATTCGAAGATACCTTTTCAAATCCCTCTTCGCCCCCCTTTACTAAAGGGGGATTATTTTCATCGTCCTTTGTGCAACTTGTTGCATGTATAGTTTCATCAGAAAACTTCCTCATGAGCCTTATCCTTTCTTCCTCAAGAAGTCTGAGCCTCAATACAAGCGTATCCTTTTCTTTTGAGAGTTCTTCAACACCTTCTGCATTAAAATCAAGAAGGCAGGCTCTCTCTCTCTGCAAAAGATCAAGGAGCATCTTGTAGCTGTTCACCTGCTCATTAAGGATGTTTGTAATAGCCTCAACAGATGTCATATCAATTCATCTATTATCTTTCCAGCAACCTTAAGAGAATCCACCTTATATGTGCCTTCTGCAATTGCCTTCTTTGTTGCTTGAACCTTATCGTTCCTTATGTCAGGAAGCTGGTTTATTTCATTCTTTAGTTCGGCTATTTCCTTTGCCTTCCCAGAGAGATTTACCTTATCAGACACCCTGGTCTTTTCGGTCTCGCTTTTCTCTGACAGGACATCGTTCTTACCCACCTTCTGTGCTTTAAGGTATATATCCTGGTTCTCAGGCGGCTTGTTGCCATAAATCTTCATTCCCCACCTCCTATTTTAAGATTTAATTTTTTATCGGCATTTTTTATAAAATACTTTAACTTGTAATTCCCTTGACTATTAACTATTTCCTTGCCCATAGTTTACCACTCATGGGGTCAATATTCTCCCCTTTGTATTTTACCTCAAAATGAAGGTGAGGGCCTGTTGCCCTTCCTGTGCTGCCGACAAGGGCAATAACATGGTCTGGTCCTACATCCTCCCCAGCGCTCACAAGGTTCACCATATTGTGGGCGTATTTACTTATAAAACCGTCCTCGTGCTCTATAATCACGGTATTCCCATAACGTGGCAGGTAGCCACTGAATATGGCCTTGCCGTTCTTCACGGGAAATATTTCCCTTCCCTGGGGCGCCGCAATATCAATGCCATGGTGAAACTTCTCCTCACCTGTGAAGGGGTCCTGCCTCATGCCAAAGGGAGAACTAATTGTGCCATCAACAGGCAATGAAGATGGTCGAGGGTCGAAAGTCGAGAGGGGGGGCGTGGGGGGATTTGACTTCTCACCTATGACTTCTGACTCCTCAACTCCTCTGTTAAGTTCCTTAAGCAACATATCCTGAAGACCAAGTCCCCTCTCTGCAAAGAGCCTTGCAAGTTCCATATCAAAGAGACTTGTGTACGTTTCATTGCCAAGTCCCTTTCCAAAAAATCCACTGTTTGTCGTCTCTCTCATCGCCTTCAGCATCTGATAGACAAACATCGCCTCCATCTCCTTAGCAACCGCTTTCAGTTCGGAGTTTGGACCCCCCTGCCGGACGCCGGGCAGGGTTCGGAGTTCGGGGTTTTGAGTTTGGAGTTCTGTGTTTCGCAGGCTGAAGCCTGCGGCTACGGCTCTGCTGCTTCTATCAATCATATTATTTCCAGCTCTGCCTTAAGGGCTCCTGCTGCTTTCAGGGCCTGAAGTATTGCTATAAGGTCTCTCGGAGTTACACCAAGAGCATTAAGGGCTCTTATGACCTCACCGAGGGTAACACCTGAGACCTCAACAAGAGATGCCTTCTGCTCCTTCACATCAACCTTCTCCTGCGGCACAACAACCGTCTCAGCCTTCTGCGGAGCAAATGGGAAAGGCTGGGATACCTGATATTCAGTCTTAACCTCTATTGTTAGGCTTCCATGGGAAATCGCTACAGGGGATATTTTGACCTTTTCTCCCATGACTACTGTGCCTGTTCTTTCATTGATTATTACCTTAGCTAAAACATCCACAGAGACCTCTAAACCTTCAACCAATGTCACAAGCTCGACCACCCTATGACTGTATTCTGCCGGTATCCTGAGCCTGATCACTGAAGGGTCTACTGCAAATGCATAATTACCTTTCAGGCCCTGATTGATTGTCTTTGAGACCTCGGAAGCTGTTGTGAAGTCAGGCGTGTTGAGTAATATATTTATATCGTTTCCCTTGCCCATATTAACCTGCAGCCCTCTTTCAATGATGACCCCATTGGGTATTCTTCCTGCTGTGGGATGATTCTTCTGGACTGTTGTGCCTCCTCCACCACCAGTAAATCCACCGATTGAGATAGGCCCCTGAGCAAGGCCATACACCTTGCCATCAGGGCCTTTAAGAGGGGCGAGAAGAAGTGTGCCGCCTTGGAGATTCTTTGCGTCTCCTATTGCTGAGACAAGTGCATCAATTTTAATTCCTGGTTTCGGGAAAGGAGGCAGAATTGCTGTAACCATAACGGCTGCAGCGTTTTTCGCTTTTATGTCATTCGGGTTTGTAGTTAACCCCATCCTTCCAAGCATATTTGCTATGCCCTGCATTGTAGAAAGCCCCTTGTCCCCTGTTCCATTCAGGCCAACAACAAGGCCGTATCCGATAAGCTGGTTCTCACGCACTCCCTCAATGCTTGCAATGTCCTTGATACGCTCAGCATGAACGACAGTGATAAGTGATAAGTGATAAGTGATAAGTAAAGTAACGAGCAACAAGTAACGAGTAACGAGTGAAATGACTTTATTTTTAAACTCGCAACTCGTAACTCGTAACTTGTTAGTGTCTTTAGTTAGAATGGCCATATCTTGTCCATGATCCTCACGAGCCAGCCAGGACTCTGTTTGTCCTGAATCACACCATCCCCTGTAAAGAACATCTGGGCATCCGCTACATATGTGCTCAGGATAGTATTATCACTTCCTATGTCATCGGGTCTTATAATTCCCCTTAATACCAGAATTTGCTTTTCCTTGTTCACAGTAATCTCTTTTCGCGACTCTATAACAAAATTGCCATTGGGCAGAACATCAACAACCTTAGCAGTTATAGATGCTATAAAACTTCCCTCCCTGGTTGTCGCGCCTTTGCCAGAGAAATCATCTTTCATAGAGCCCTTAACCTTTGGAGTTATTGTATTACCCCTGCCAAAGAAATTATTGAGGTTGAAGTTGAGGGGCATACCAATCAGTGTGTCTATTCCTGCATCGAGGGATGAATCCCTGCCTGCTGCTGTCTCAGCCTTTTTTGATGCGGATGCGCTCTCAACAATCTTTATGGTCACAAGGTCATTTAGTCCCCTTGCCTTCCTGTCCTCGAAGAGCCCGGCTGAATCCCTCCACAGCGAACCTAATGTTGGCGACTCTACCTTTGCCTCTTTATAGATGTATTGCTGGGGCATCCCATGCGGCACATCGCCTGTTGTTGCACAGGCAGAAAGTAAAAAAACAGCGACGAGTGACAAGTGGCAAGTGACAAGACTTTTCATCTCAGAACTCCACCTTTACAGTTTTTCCATCGAGGAGGATTCCCCTCACCTCTTTTTTTGAGGCAAGGTTCACTACCTTTATCTGCCTCCCCACGTAGCCATTCTCCTTTGTCTCACCAGCAGTTGTGATTTTAAATCCAGATGACTCAAACAGCAGGGTCACTCGCTGCCCTTTCTTTACTGATGGGGCATCACCTACCGAGCCTTCGACTACTGGCATATTGGCAGGGATAGACCTCGTGAGGGTCTTGCCAATAGCAGCCTCTAAGTTTGTGACCACATTTCTCGGCATTCTTGTCACATCCATGAGAGAAAGATAAACATCATCTTTCTGAAGAACATGTCCATTCTTGAAGGAGTTTCTGGAGATCAGGACCCAGTCCATTGCCTTTACATTTGCATTAACAGCTATTCTTTCACCAGTTCTGAACTCAAGGGAGAAAACTGCCTTCCCAATAGGCCCTCTGTCGAGGAGTATCCTCTCAGGTGGTTCTTTAGGGAGGCTTCCACTCCACCTTACATCGTTTACTTCTATCTCTGCCCATGGATAGTTGTCTCTTAGATATGCTTTGAGCAGATCGCCTAAATTCCACGATACTCCCATTGCTAAGGATGAAGTAAGAAGTAAGAAGTAAGCACCGAGTAACGAGTAACGAGTAAGAGGCCTTTTAGTTTGGAGTTCGGAGTCTTTCGTTGAACGTTGAACGTTGAGCATTGAGCGATTAGCTGGGTTCTGTGTTCTGGGTTCTATCATCATCTCCTCAGATTATTGGCAATATGAAGCATATCGTCTGATGCCTGCACTGCCTTTGAATTAATCTCGTATGCCCTCTGGCTTACAATCATATTGACCATCTCCTCGACTATATTCACATTGCTCAGTTCGATAAACCCCTGAGCGATAGTGCCGAGCCCATCACTTCCCGGGTTAGCGGTTGTGGCCTCACCTGAAGAGCCAGTTGGCGCAAAGAGGTTCTTACCAAGAGCCTTGAGTCCTCCAGGGTTGATAAACCTTGCGAGCTCTATCTGTCCTATCTCTGTAGGCTTGTTACTGCCTGCCTGAAGCACCGTAACCTTTCCATCAGAGCCAACTGTTATACTTAATGTATTTGCTGGTATTGTTATGGAAGGCTCAAGCGAATAACCGTCAGAATTTACGATGCGTCCTTCGCTATCGAGCTTGAATGCGCCTGAGCGGCTATATGCTATCTCACCATCTGGTTTAAGTATCTGGAAGAATCCATCTCCTTCAATTACAAGGTCAAGGTTATTCCCAGTATGGGCGAAATCTCCCTGCAGGAATACCTTCTGCACAGCAACAGGCCTCACACCAAGACCTACCTGAATGCCTGATGGTATCTGTGCGCCTTCTGCCGATGTTGCACCAGGTGTTTTCAAGTCCTGATATAATAACTCCTGAAAATCAGCCCTGCTCTTTTTGTAGCCCGCAGTGTTTACGTTTGCAAGGTTATTTGATATTACATCGATGTTCAGCTTCTGCGCTTCCATGCCAGTTGCTGCTATAAACAATGACCTAATCATCTGAACCTCCTAATCTTAGTAGTTAGTCGTTAGTGAAAGACTGTTCACTATTCACTGTTCACTGTTCACTATTCACTGTTCACTATTCACTATTCACTGCCTTTATATCCTTCCCATCTCGTTTGTGACCTTTGCTGTCGCCTCATCAAAAGCCTGTATTACCTTCTGGTACGCCTCAAATTCCCTTAGAGTGGTTATCATCCGTGCCATCTCCTTGACCACATCGACATTGGATGTTTCGAGATAGCCCTGTTTTACCGTGGCTTTTGATCGGACACCCTTTTGATCTGTTGAAAAAAGCTCTTCACCCGATTTTATTAGAGAATTTAGATTCGGGAAATCGACTATCTTCAATGTATCAATTTGGCTACCATCTACAGATACATCGCCAGAAAAACTTATCTCCACCCTGCCATTGGGTATCTGTATCGGGCCGTTGTTGCCAAGGACTTTAAGCCCATTCTGTGTTACAAGGTAACCATCCTTGTCCCTCCTGAGGTCACCCCTTCTCGTATATCGACCACCTTCAAGACTTATAAAACCACTCCCCTCAAGGGCTATATCAAGGGGATTTCCTGTTCTTGTGAGGTTCCCATTCGAAAAATCTGTCATAACAGCAGAAATATCGCTCATTGTCCTTCCATCAGGGCTCTTGAGGATACCACCCCGCTGGGGTATAAGGTAGTCTTTAAAAGAGATTTTGTCTTTCTTGTATCCAAGCGTATTTGTGTTGGCTAGATTCTGGGAGATAACATCAATCTGGTTTTGCTTTAAAGTTGCCCCTGAGAGCGCTATATAGATTCCTTTATACATGCCAGATTTACATGCAAGCTTAATGCCAAACCGAAAAATAGACATAGACACTCCAAACCTCGGTAGGACAGCCGTCTCGCCTGTCAAAGAGTGATTTATGATTAAAAAATCGCTCAATTTAGGTTTTATACGACACCTCACAGTAAAACCTCTTGAGGCGTAAACGAATAAACCCTTAATCTGTAAGGCACTTACGATTGCCATATTAATTATCTGTCGATTATAAAAAT
>DYHX01000049.1:0-11019 GCA_020723925.1 Nitrospira japonica
AGGCAGGCATGGCAGGATTCATAATTTTTAGAATCGACAGATTATCAGAAATGGATATATTTATCTCATTGTTTTATCAATGGTTTTTGAGATGCATATGGTTTATCTTTACAGGTAGGATTTCAAGGTGTCGAACTAAAAATTTTTCACCTGCCATGCCTGCCTCAGATATTGCTACTGCCCAGTTTATAACTCTATGCCTATTTTAAGGAAATGAGTTTTTTGAAGGAGGCAGAAAATGGATAAAAGGGGAATTACATTAGTTGAACTTTTAATAGTAGTTGCCATTATCGGTATCCTTGCAGCTATTGCAATCCCATCCTATGTCGGCCAGCAGAAGCGTGCTGCAAGGGCAGAGGCATTTGCAAATCTCGAGGCATTGAGGCTCCTTGAGGAGCAGTATTATGCTGAGAATGGGGAGTATGCCCGTGCTGATGCCACAGCAAGTGGAACTATATACTATAAAGTAGGTGATACAAGCATTCAGAGTTACCTTCCAGGATTTAAACCAGGCCCGCCTGCCAATCTGCTCTTTGATTACGAGATAGCTTATACAGTCGCCGCAAATCGCACAACCGCCTTTACAGCAAAAGCAAAAGGCAAAGTTGGCACAAGGGTGGCAGGAGATGAGTTTACCATAAACCAGAATAATGAGAAGAATTTCTGATTAGAAGATTTGCATCAGTCAGAAGTCTTTAACCAGCTCACCATATCCTTGTTCTCGAAATACCATTTAACTGTTTTCTGAATTCCCTCTTCAATAGAGACCTTTGGTGACCAGCCAAGCCTGTTTTTTGACTTCTCGATATCAGCCCATGTTGCAGGCACATCTGCTGGATGCATTGGCAGCCATTCTATCTCTGCCCTCTTGCCAAGGTTTTCCTCTATGAGGTTTATGACGTGCCTAAGTTCAACAGGGTTGTCATTGCCGAGGTTGAAGATTTCGTAGCCGAAAGGTTGGAGGCATTTTAAAGTCCCCTCTGCTATATCATCTATATATGTGAAGTCCCTCTTCTGCTTGCCATCTCCAAAGACAGGGATTGGTATGCCATTGTCGATATTTTTAATAAACTTGAATATGCTCATGTCAGGCCTGCCAGCAGGGCCATAGACAGTGAAATATCTTGGGATACTTATATCAGTGCCATAGAGATAATGATAGCTGTAACACAATGCCTCTGCCCCTTTCTTGGTAGCAGAGTATGGGGCAAGGGGATGGTCGGTGTTGTCTGATTCCTTAAAGGGCATCTCATTTAGGCCATAGAGGCTTGACGTTGATGCAAGGACAAACTTCTTGACCCCATAATCCTTGCAGCATTCAAGGAGGTTCAATGTTCCTTTGACATTTGTGTCGAGATAAACCCATGGGTTTTCTACAGATGCCCTCACACCTGCCCTTGCTGCAAGGTTAATAACCGCATCTATCTTGTTTGAAGAGAAAACCTCTTTAACCTTTTCGTATTCGGAGATATCTGATCTATAGAATTTAAAATTCGCCTTCCCTGCAATACTGCTCAGCCGCCATTCCTTCAACTGAGGGTCATAGTAGTCATTCATATTGTCCATGCCTGCTACAGAGAAACCCCTATCAAGGAGCTGTCCGGCAACCTTCCAGCCAATAAAACCAGCACAGCCTGTGACAAGGATGGTTTTCATATATGGCGTTCCTTTTCAAGATATGAACTTATATGTATGGCAAATTCTCTAAAATCATTGAGGCGATATCTAAGATAATTATAGAGCAATCCGTAATCGATACCTGTGTATTCGTGGACAAGGATATTCCTGAAACCTGCTATACCCTTAATCCTTTTTACAAAGGCGGATGGGATTACTCCCTCATCTCCAAGTATCCTTATGACGTCCTCGTTGTCCTCAGGAGTTTCAAATCCCTTTTCTGCAATTATATGATTCCCGATATCTATAAGGCACTCTATTGCAACCTGGAAATTCCTTTCTACCGCGCTCAAAAGTACATCGTTACCGACCAATTCCTCAAGAGAAACCTCACTTGACTGCTGGAGTATCTCGAGTGCCTTTTCTAACCTTTTCAATCGAGTATTTATGACTTCCCTTGAAATAACCAAAATTCCCACTCCTTATCTTTTCATGGAGGATTCTGTCCTGCACCCTCCTGAGATATATAGTATCAAGATAATGCATTGTGGCCTTTGTTATATGTTGTATACGCTTTGCTTCATCCTTCGAAAAAATTAATACGCCTTTCTTAATGACCTCGTGTGAGAGTAGGGGAGATGCAACATTCAGAATGACTACATCAATCCTGTTAAAAGAGAGAAGTTCTACTAGATCATTGATAATGCTGAGTTTTATGCGCCCATAGTCTTCTCTGTCAATGTCGTCCTTCAAGAGCACTGCAATGTCAATATCGCTCTTAGGTCTGACTTTCGCGGCAGAATAAGAGCCAAAGATATAGCCAACAACCACTTCATCCCTTAAATAGAGATAATTCTTAATCTTGTTGATAATGACTTCCTTCATGTCTAAATTTCTTGAATTTATAGTATTCGATTCCCTTCTTTGCCCTCCCCCTCGAAGGGTGAGGGGTGTCAACAAACTCGCTTAACTGCAGTATGTTATTAAAATAAGGCCGAAAAGTAAAGGCTTGTTTCAAATGATTCACGATACATGACACAGGATAATCGTGAATCATGTATAATCTGCGTATGCGAAAGAAACTTGCCATAACCCTGGGAGACCCTGGAGGGATTGGTCCTGAGATAATCGTCAAATCGCTTTATTGCGCTGAGATAAGGGATTACTGCACCCCTGTAGTCATTTGTGACAGGGTTGTGTTGGAAGAGGCATTGAGGCTACTCGGTCTACCAGTAGAAATAAGGATAATAAAGAGACCAGAAGAATCTGATCCATCTGTCGGATTTATTGAGCTTATTGATATTGGTAAGATAGAAGAATTTGAGAAAGGAAGACCAACAGTAGAAGGGGGCAGAGCTTGTGTTGGTTATATCAAGAAGGCTGTTGAGCTTGCTATGAATAACCAGGTTAATGGAATTGTTACAGCCCCTATATCAAAAGAGGCATTAAAGATGGCTGGATTTTCGTGGTCAGGGCATACTGAGATGATTGCAGAACTAACGAATACAAAGGAGTATGCGATGATGCTTGTTGGGGGGCCATTGAGGGTTATCCTTGTTACAATCCATACAGCATTGAAGAATGTCCCTGAATTGATAAAAAAAGAGAGTGTCATGAAAACAATCCGCCTTGCAAAACAGGCGTGCAATATGATGGGTATTGAAAACCCGAAGATTGCAGTTGCTGGTCTTAATCCACATGCAGGCGAGGCAGGAATATTTGGAGATGAGGAGCTAAAAGAGATAATCCCTGCAGTAGATATGGCCCAAAAAGAAGGAATATCTGTTAGTGGACCATACCCGCCTGATATAGTTTTTCATAAGGCATATAAGGGCGAGATCGACATCATAGTCTCGATGTACCACGACCAGGGATTGATACCCCTGAAGATGATCGCCTTTGATGAAGGAGTGAATGTCACAGTCGGCCTGCCGATTATTCGCACATCTCCTGACCACGGCACAGCCTATGATATTGCATGGAAAGGCATCGCCAACCCATCGAGCATGATAGAGGCGATAAAGATGGGGGCAAGACTGAGGATGTAATTGATTGATTTTTTAGGCACTGGTGGGTTATTTTTACATGGATGTCGGCTGAATGTTCCGACTTTTAGTCGGAGATGAAAGCCGACTATATTAATAAAAATTTTCCTTACATGGAAGCTCCGAGCTTTGCTCGGAAAGCTTCACTTTTATGAACCTTACAGATATTTTGAAGGATTTTAAAAATAGAAGGATACTCATCATCGGTGACCTTATCCTTGACCGCTATATATGGGGAAAGGTCAGCAGGATATCTCCCGAGGCGCCTGTGCCAGTGGTCGAGGTCACGGATGAGAATTTTTTTCTTGGTGGAGCCACAAATGTGGCAAACAATATTATTGCTCTCGGAGGCCGCGCAACTATTGTCGGAGTTATAGGCAGGGACAGGGCAGGAGATGTGTTAAGAGAGCTTCTCGAGGAGAAAGGGGTTAATTGCGGCATTTTTGAAGACTCAAGACCGACGACGATCAAAACGAGGGTGATAGCCCATAACCAGCAGGTTGTCAGGTTTGACCGGGAAGACAAGGATAAGGTTGGCGGAAAGACACTCAAGGGACTTCTGGGGTACATAGGGGATGCGATCCATGAGCATGATGGAGTCATAATCTCTGACTACAAGAAAGGTGTCGTATCGTCAGAGCTTATAAGAGAGGTGCTCAAGATATCAAAGCCAAAGAACAAGTTTGTTGCTGTTGACCCAAAGGTCGGACACTTCCACTGCTATAAGGGCGTATCGCTGATAACACCCAATCTCATGGAGGCGGCTCAGGGTTCTGGGGTCGAGATAAAGGATGAGAAATCCCTCCTGAAGGCTGGCAGGAACCTTATGAGCAGGCTTTCATGCAGGGCGGTCCTGATGACAAGGGGAGAAGAAGGCATGAGTTTATTTGAGAAGGGGAGTGTTGTTCATATACCGACGGTTGCAAGGAAGGTATACGATGTGACTGGAGCTGGAGATACAGTAATTGCAGCTTTTACAATTGCATATGCCTCTGGTGCAACAATGGAGGAGGCAGCAGTTATTGCAAACCATGCAGCAGGCATAGTGGTTGGCGAGGTCGGCACTGCCGTGGCAACGCCTGCAAAGATTATGCAGTCCTTAAAGGAAAATACGCAAATCAAAAGTCAAAAGTCAAAATTATAGTTTCGGTCTTTAGACTATCGACTACCGACTAATAGGCTGATATTATGGCAAAGGCAATAGCATTATATTCAGGTGGGCTTGACAGCACCCTTGCAATTCTTGCGATGCTGAGGCAGGGGATAGATGTTACTGCAATAACATTCCTCACGCATTTCGGCTGCGATATAACTGATAAATCATCATGCTCAAAAGACCCTTTCTCTGTCGCTGAGAGGTTTGGCTTTGAGGTTAAATTATCTCATCTATCTGATAAGTTCATCGAAATTGTAAAGAATCCGAAATATGGCCATGGGAAGAACATGAACCCGTGCGTAGACTGCAGGATACTTATGCTTAGAGAGGCAAAGGAATTGATGGGTATGATTGGTGCTGATTTTATAGTGACTGGTGAAGTACTCGGCCAGAGGCCGATGAGCCAGAGAAAGGATACATTCCCTCTCATAGACATGGAGGCAGGGGTCGAGGGTTATGTGTTAAGGCCATTGAGTGCAAGGCTATTAAAGATAACAGTTCCTGAAAGAGAAGGGCTTGTTGATAGAAACATGTTATACGATTTCAGAGGCCGATCGAGAAAGCCTCAGATGGCCCTTGCAAAAGAACTGGGGCTTGCAGATTACCCAGCACCTGCTGGGGGGTGCCTTCTTACAGATCCGATTTATTCATACAGGCTGAAAGAGCTGCTGGAACATAATCCAGGGTTGGATATGAAAGATATAGCCCTTCTGAGGACAGGCAGGCATTTCAGGCTCTCTGCAGGGTGTAAGATTATTATTGGCAGGGATAAGGTTGAGAACGAAAAAATAGAATCCCTCTCTGGCCCTGGTGATTATCTCTTGAGGGCGGAAGGTTATGGAAGCCCTGTAACTATATTAACAGGTGAAGTTACATCTGAAGCTATAGAAGTTGCAGCCTCTATGTGTGCAAGATACTCTGATGCCAAATATCTTCCTCTGGTTGAGGTAACTGTCTCTAAGGGAGATAGTTCATTCAGGTTGAAGGTTCAACCAGCGAACAATGACCTGCTTGAAAACTACAGGATAGAGAGGAAAAACAAATCCTTAACTACTTATTACTTACCACCTGCAACTGGCCACATTAAAGCCTTACAGGCACGCCTTTAGATTTCAGATACTCCTTTGCCTCTCTTATTGTATATTCCCTGTAGTGGAATATGGATGCTGCAAGTGCTGCATCTGCCTTACCGTCCACAAGTGCCTGATATAAGTGCTCAAGATTCCCTGCGCCGCCTGATGCAATCACAGGGATTGATACAGCCTCTGAAACAGCCCTTGTAAGTTCCAGATCATATCCGTCCTTTGTTCCATCCCTGTCCATACTTGTAAGAAGAACTTCTCCTGCACCCAGTTCTTCCATATATCCTGCCCATTTTACAGCATCGATTCCTTTGGGATTCCTGCCACCGTGGGTATAAACCTCCCATGACGAGTGACTCTTCGACAGGCTCAGAGTGACGAGTGACGGGTCAACGACCAATCTAACAGAAAGTTCCTTTGATGACATCAACCAATCAGGCAGCTCTTCTGGGCTCCGAGTCTCAAATCTTGAGTCATGGACTCTCTTTGCATCAATTGCGACCACTATGCATTGACTTCCAAACCTTTCAGCAGCCTGTCTTATAAACTCAGGGTTATTCACTGCAGCAGTGTTGATTGATACTTTATCGCAGCCTGCCTTGAGAAGCTCTCTTATATCATCCATGGTCTTTATCCCTCCGCCTACAGTAAGAGGCATAAAGACCTCCTCTGCGGTCCTCATCACAACGTCAATGATTATATTTCTCTTTTCATGGGATGCAGTTATATCGAGGAATACGAGTTCATCCGCACCCTGCTTGTCATAGAACTTTGCATTCTCGACAGGGTCACCTGCATCTCGCAGATTAACAAAACTTACACCCTTCACGACCCGTCCATTCTTTACATCAAGGCAAGGAATTATTCTCTTTGCAAGCATCTTAAAATCCGTAATCCGTGATGCGCGATGCGTTATGAGTTGAAGAAATATTTGCTTTATACTTATCACTCATTACGGATAACTCATTACGGTCTTTCTCATTGCTCATCACGTATTACCCATTACGATTTTGATTGCCTCTTTAAGGTCAAGCATCCCTGAATATATCGCCTTTCCAGTTATCACACCCCAGAGCCCTTTTATGTTCATAAGGTTCTTAATATCCTCGATGGAAGAAACACCACCAGAGGCTATCACGGGGATACCTACAGCCTTAACCATCTCCTCTACTGCCTTGATATTCGGCCCTGTTAGCATCCCATCTCTTGAGATGTCTGTATAGATTATACCGGCGGCCCCTTTTTCCTCTGCCTCTTTTGCAAGCTCTTTTGCATCGAGTGTTGTAACTTCTACCCATCCTTTTACTGCGACTTTTCCGTCTTTAGCGTCTATGCCTATAAGAATTTTGCCAGGGTATTTATCACATGCTTCTTTTACAAGCGAGGGTTTTTCAACAGCAACTGTACCGAGTATAACCCTGTTAATACCAATATCGATAAGACTGTTGGTCCTTTTTATATCCCTTATCCCACCTCCAACCTCAATGTCAATCGTCACAGCCTCCCTGATTTTTATTACAGCTTCAAGGTTTTTTTGATTTCCTGTGAATGCACCATCGAGATCAACCACATGGAGCAATTTTGCACCGCATGACTCCCACAGCCTTGCTGTTGATGCAGGGTCATCCGAATAGGTTGTGACTGCGTCTTTTCTCCCCTGAAGAAGTCTGACGCATTTTCCATCCTTTAAATCTATTGCAGGAATGACAATCATGGTTTAATATAACAAATATAAGAGTTTCAGGGGAAGAGATTCAATATGCAGAAAGAACAATTCAAGATTACGATTCAAAATTTAAAATATCTCCTTAATTTTGCATTTTTAATTTTTAATTTTACATTTTTTGCGGCCACTTCCCATGCTGCCTCTTTTAACATTCCTGAAAAACTCGTCTATGATCTTACATGGACAGGCGTAAAGGCAGGCGAGGCATCCCTTGAAATATTAGAAAATGGTGAAAAGCTGAGCATTATATCGAGGGCCTGGTCAGCAAAATGGATTTCTATATTTTATAAGGTTGATGACCGTACGGAAAGTACCATGATAAAAAAGAATTCTCCGCCATTTGTAGGACAGCCAGTGCATTACAGGCTTAAGATAAGGGAGGGCAGACACAGAAGGGACAAAGAGATAATATTCAACCATGTCGATGGAAAGGCAACCTATATAAATCACCTCGATAATGAAAGGAGAGACTTCGATGTCCCCCCAATTATCTTTGATCCTCTGTCAAGCTTCTATTACCTGAGGACATTCAATTTGGAAGTGGGGAGGTCGGTATTCATAGACGTCTTTGACAGCAAGAAAGTATGGAATGTGGAAATACAGGTGCTTAGAAAGGAGAGACTTGAACTCCCATCAGGAACATTCGATACAATCGTTGTGAAGCCTCTCATGAAGTCTGAAGGCATATTCAGCAGAAAAGGGGATATACTGATCTGGCTTACAGATGATGAAAAACGCATACCAGTTAAGATGCAGACAAAGATTGCTGTTGGCTTGGTGACTGCAACGCTTGTTGGGGGAAGCTATTGATACCTATCTCTGTCGTTGTTGTCACAAAGAATGAAGAGATGAATATTATGGAGGCCCTTGAGAGCGTAAAAGACACTGCAGAGATAGTTGTTGTCGACTCGTTCAGCACTGACAAAACTCTTGAGATTTGCAGGAGATATACCGATAAGGTATTCCAGAAAGAGTGGCAGGGCTATGCAAGGCAGAAGCAGATGGCGATTGATATGGCAGGTGGCCCGTGGGTGCTTATTCTCGATGCTGATGAAAGACTGACAGATTCTCTTAAGAAAGAGATCCCTGCTGCTATAAAAGACAGTAGATATGCTGGTTTTCATATGCCGAGAAAGAATTTTTTTCTCGGGAAGTGGATAAGACACGGGGGCTGGTGGCCTGATTACACATTAAGATTATTTCGTAAAGATTCGGCCTTTGTGGAAGAGCGCGAGGTGCACGAGAAAGTGATTGTCAGGGGCGGGACCGGATATCTCAAGAGTCCGATAGAGCATTACACATATAATTCAATCGGTGATTATCTTAAAAGGATGGATATCTACTCCGCCCTCGCAGCCAGAGAGCTCATAAAGGATGGTTTCAAACCGGGCGTCTTCACGCTGATACTGAGGCCATTCTTTACCTTCATGAAGATGTTCTTTCTGAGGCAGGGCTTCAGGGACGGCATGCATGGATTGATACTTGCAATGCTTTATAGTTATTATACATTTCTTAAATATGTAAGGGTCTGGGAGGCGAGATGCATATCGGAATAATCGGCACAGGTTATGTTGGCCTTGTCACGGGTGCATGTTTTTCGGAATTTGGTGTATTTGTTACATGTGTTGACAAAGATGAGAAGAAGATAAAGTCATTGAAGAAGGGTATCATTCCCTTCTATGAGCCAGGGATTGATGAGCTTGTGCAGCGGAATATAAAACAGGGCAGATTGAACTTTAGTACAAATATTGGAGATGCGGTTGATTCCACCCTCGTGACATTTATTGCTGTTGGAACGCCTCCAAGGGGCGATGGTTCTGCTGATATGAAATATGTGGATGAAGTTGCCAGGGAAATAGCCAAACATGTGAATGGCTATAAGGTTATTGTCACAAAAAGCACTGTGCCTGTAGGGACTGGTGAAAGGATAAGGGAGATCGTCTCAAAGAACCTTAAAGAGCAGGTTGACTTTGATATTGTCTCGAACCCTGAGTTTCTCAGGGAGGGCGCTGCAATAGAAGACTTCATGAGGCCAAACAGGGTTATAATAGGCGCAAGAAGCCAGCAGGCTGTTGCGATAATGAAAGATCTTTACAAACCACTTTATCTCATCGAGACACCATTTGTGATAACTAATATAGAGACAGCAGAGCTTATAAAATATGCATCAAACTCTTTTCTGGCCACAAAGATTTCATTCATAAACGAAATTGCAAACCTCTGTGAAAAGGTTGGGGCTGATGTGAATACGGTGGCCAGGGGTATGGGGCTTGACCAGAGGATAGGCTCAAAGTTTTTACATGCAGGGCCCGGCTTTGGTGGCTCATGCTTTCCAAAGGATACAAAGGCCCTTCTGAAGATCGCAGAGGAACACGGCGCTGAGATTGGCATTGTTGATGCAGCAGTGAAGGCTAATGAGAGGCAGAGGAAATTTATGATTGATAAGATCAACAATGCAATGGGAGAGCTTAAAGGCAAGACTTTTGCGATCCTTGGACTCTCTTTTAAGCCAAACACTGATGACCTGAGAGATGCCCCATCCCTATATATTATCGAAAACCTCCTGAAAGAGAAGGCAAAGGTCCGAGCATACGACCCTGTGGCAATGGATGGTGCAAAGACGATATTCCAGGGCATCATCTATTGCAAAGATTCCTATGACGCAGTAGAGGGTGCTGATGCAGTTGTGATTGTTACAGAGTGGAACCAGTTCAGGAACCTTGAGATGGAGCGTATCAAGAAACTACTGAAACAGCCATATTTCTTTGATTTAAGAAATATATATGAGCCAGAGAAGATGAAGAATCTCGGGTTTAAATATTTCTGTGTCGGAAGAACTTAACCCAAAAGATACAGACATGGATGTAAAAGGGCGATTAGCTCAGCGGGAGAGCGCTGCCTTCACACGGCAGAGGTCGGTGGTTCGAAACCACCATCGCCTACCATTTCATCTTTTTATTTGTGCCTGTCTACGGCATTGAGATTATTTTTTTTGATTTTGTGGAGGTGTGATGAAATACCAGATTGGAGAGCCAGGGAGAATAGTCGTTGCAAGGTTTGAGGACAGGGAGGATGTGCTTGGGAATCTTGTGAACGTTGCTAAAGAGGAAAACATAAGGGCTGCAGTATTTTATCTGATCGGCGGTATGCGAGATGGAAGGATTGTTGTTGGCCCGGAGAAGGAAGAACTTCCACCAACTCCTGTCTGGAGGGAGCTTGGAGAAAGTCATGAGGTTGTCGGCCTTGGTACCATCTTCTATCAGGGTGATGAGCCAAAGGTCCATTTCCATGGAGCATTCGGCAAGAAGGATATGGTCAAGGTTGGATGCCTGAGGGAAAAATCAGAAACCTTCATGGTGCTTGAGGCTGTGATTATTGAGATAGAGGGAATAA
>DYHX01000049.1:11029-13993 GCA_020723925.1 Nitrospira japonica
GCTGTAAGGGAGTTTGATCCAGTTTCAGGATTGACGCTTCTTAAGCTTTAGTAGGAGGTGGGCTATGGA
Source organism: Nitrospira japonica (assembly GCA_020723925.1). GTDB lineage: Bacteria > Nitrospirota > Thermodesulfovibrionia > Thermodesulfovibrionales > DYHX01 > DYHX01. The sequence goes on from DYHX01000049.1 coordinate 11,099, forward strand.
AGTTCTGAAGGCGGTCAGGGAGAGGAGGAGCATCAGGAATTTCCAGGAGAAAGAAATTCCTCAAGATATTATTGATAAATTAATTGATGCCCTGATATGGGCTCCGAGTGCAGGGAATCTTCAGTCAAGGAAGTTCTATTTTATAAAGGACGCAAAGCTCAAAAGGAAGATTGCTGCTGCAGCCTTGAGTCAGAACTTCATTGCTGAGGCACCTGTTGTGATAGTGGGATGCGCTGACAGCAATATCAGAAATCGTTATGGAGATCGCGGTGTTAATCTCTACTCAATTCAGGATGTTGCAGTGAGCATCATGGGAATGATGCTTGTTGCCTATGAGAATGGTCTGGGCAGTGTCTGGGTTGGGGCATTTCGGGAAGAGGAGGTTTTCGAGGTATTAAATATGCCGCATAATCTGAGGCCGGTTGCAATTGTGCCTGTTGGTTATCCGTCAAGGGTTCCTTATCCTCCACCGAGGGTATCGAGGAAAGAGGCCGTGGAGTTCAGATAGGGCGAGGGCCATGTCAGATGGAATAGGGCTTGAGAATTCTATATACTCTCCTGTCATTGGATGAGTAAAGCCGAGCAACCCAGCATGGAGCATCTGCCTCGGAAATGAAATCTTTTTCTTTCTGTTAATCTCAAGCTCTGTCTTTTTGCCGTAGGTTCTGTCACCAAGCACAGGATGTCCTATAGATGCAAAATGGACTCTTATCTGATGCGTCCTGCCTGTGCCAAGCCTTGCCTCAATCAATGTTGCATTGCCAAATCTTTCTATCACATTCCACCCTGTGACCGCCTCTTTGCCCCTTTTGACCTTTGTGGACATCTTTTTCCTGTCAGACTCAGACCGACCAATCTGAAGTGCAATCTCCCCTTTGTCTTCTTTGAGGTTTCCATAGACGAGGGCGATATATTTCCTGTTTATCGTCCTGTGTTTGAATTGTTCAACGAGATTATAGTAAGCCGCATCATCAAGGGCGACGACCATGACACCAGATGTGTCTTTATCCAGCCTGTGCACTACCCCTGGCCTTAAAGGGCCACCGATTGTCGCAAGCTTTTTGCAGTGATACAGAAGGGCATTCATCAAAGTTCCTCTGTTATGGCCTGCAGCAGGATAAACTACCATTCCTGCTGGTTTATTCACTACTGCAAGCTGTTCATCTTTGTAAAGTATCTCGATAGGAATCGGCTCTGGAATAAGTCCTGCATGTTTTTCTTCAGGCAAGGATAAAGCGATTGTATCTCCATGCTTTATTTTGTAGTTCTGTTTTACCCTGCTGCCATTTACAAGGACGTTGCCTTTTTCTATGAGTTTCTGGATTTGTGAGCGGGTAAGCCCTGTTTTTTCAGACAGGAATGTGTCAATTCGCCTGCCGAATTTTTCCCCCGAGACTTTAAGCTCAAAAATTTTCATTGCCTTAATTTTACCTGAAAATAGATATAAAGGAAAATTTTTCTTGACAAAAATTCAAATAAACATATATAAATATATTCATATGAAAGAAACAGTAAAATTATTCAAGCTGCTTTCTGATGAGTCAAGGATGAGGATACTGATGCTCCTGACAGAGAAGGAGTTGTGTGTATGTCAGCTCATGGGGGTCCTCGGAATATCACAACCGCTTGTTTCAAGGAACCTGTCGCTGCTCAGTAGCGCTGGTTTCCTTGGTGAGAGGCGTGAGGGGAAGCTCGTCTTTTACAAACTCAAGGAGAAACCTCCTGTGGGGCATGAGGCAGTTGTTGCGTTGTTGAAAAGCCTGCTTAAAGGCGATAAGTTTTTATTAAAGGACATGAGGTCACTCGAGGAGTGTTATGAGTTTCAGAGGAAGACAGGAAAGTGTGACATGAAGACGTTCCTTGCTTATATGGAGAGAAAGAGAAAGCAAAAGAATAGAAGGAGGCAAAAAGATGCTGACAGAATTTAAAAAGAAGAGGACTAAGCTTCAGACATATACATGGATTGGGCTCCCACTTGTAGTAATCGGCGGCTGGTTCTTCCCAGAGCTCGGATTTTTCCTTTTAGCCTGTATGGTTGGAGCTATTGCAATTGCATTTTATAAAGGAAGGGCATGGTGTGACTGGATGTGCCCAAGGGGAAGTTTCTATGACCTTTTTCTGCAAAAGGTCAGTGCTAAAAAGGAGATACCTGTCTTTTTTCGAAAGAAAGGTTTCCGCATCTTCATGCTTATTATGCTTTTGAGTGTTTTGGGCTCGCAGATTTACCTTTCATGGGGTGATATAAATGGAATTGGTCTGGCAATGGTAAAGCTGCTAACCATTACAACGTCAGTCGGTATCTTGATTGGCATCATCTACCAGCAGCGTATCTGGTGCCATATCTGCCCTATAGGCACATTGAGCAATTATCTGTCTGAGGGCAAGTATCCTCTCAATATCAAAGAACAGTGCGTTGACTGCAGGGTGTGCTCAAAGGTCTGCCCGATGCAGTTAAAACCATATCGATACAAAGGGCAGGGCATAATGGGTGACAATGACTGTATCAAATGCTCAACCTGTGTGGCTGCCTGCCCAAAGAAGGCACTTCAGTTTGAGAGAGCTATTAAAAAAGCAGCATAAAGAAATTAACTCATAGGCAACGAGCACCCCAGCCGATATTGCCTGGTTCCTCTGGCTCTACGATGGCAAAGTAGATGTTGTCCTTCCAGTTTTTCTATCCCAAGTTGAGCGATTTATTATATAAAACCATGACAGCCGAGACGGCTGTCCTACCCTATGGGTGATGTCGTCAAACAGTAGGACAGGCGTCTCGCCTGTCAAAGAGTGATTTATAATCAAAGAATCGCTCAATTTAGGTCTATGATAAGGATGGTTCAAAACCGAAAAATAGACATAGAAGGCAGGCATGGCAGGGTTCATAATTTTTAGAATCGA
>DYHX01000050.1 GCA_020723925.1 Nitrospira japonica
TAACCGGACATTTCTATTTTGGTGAAAATAGGACATTTCTATTTTGGCTTGACATTTTTCGGTCGAGGGCTTGACCTTTATTCACTAAAAAGAATAATATATGAAACAATGAAACGGGACAAGACATTATTCGAGATGCAGTCTGAGATTTGCAAGACACTTGCAAGTCCCAAAAGGCTCGAAATTCTCGATGCACTAAAAGATAGCGAAAAAACTGTGAGCGAGCTTGTAGATATACTCGGCGTTCCAAAGGCAAATGTGTCCCAGCACCTCGCTGTTATGAGACATGTAGGTATCCTCAGGTCGAGGAGGGAGGGTCTTAACATATATTACAGAGTTGCGAATCCAAAGGTGATCCAGGCCTGCATTCTGATGCGTGAGGTTCTTACCGAGCATATGAAAGAGAGAAGCAAACTTTTCGGGATGGTGGCAAAGGGCTAAAAAATTTGACAAATATATGCAAATATTCTTATACTTGCATATAATCTACTGAGAAAGGAGGGTTGGAATATGCGGGCACTGAGGAAGAGAGTTGAGCTTCTGAGGGTAATAGCCCATCCAGTAAGGATTAAAATCCTCGAAGAGCTTACAAAGGGTGTGAAATGTGTCAGTGACTTTGAAGATTTCCTCGACATAAGTCAGCCGAACGTATCGCAACACCTCTCCCTTCTCAGGCAATATGGGGTGATTGACTACTACATGGACGGAAGGCTCAGATGCTATTTTCTCAGGGACCCCATAATTCCTGACATTTTATCGACTCTGAAGAAAGACTACATGGAGGAGTTGCCGGCTCCTGCATGTTGTCCTTTAACAAAGAAGGGTAAATATCCGGGAGAAAAGAGGAGGTAATATGACAAAGACATTTACACTATTTCTGTCCACATCACCTTATTCTTACGAGAACACACTGACCACCATAAAGATCGCTGAGTCTGTGTTGAACAAAGGACATGTGGTGAATCTCATTGCATCAGGTGATGGGGTGTATTGTTTTTTGAAAGGTCAGAAGGCAAAGGGAATACCTAATGCCGAAGAAAGATTCTCAGAACTCATTCAGAAGGGTTTAAGAGTCTATCTCTGAGGCGGCTGTTTGAACTTTCGCCGTGCAGCGAAGGATGATTATCTGGAGGGAACAGAGGTGGGATCCCTTAAGGGTCTTTTTAAGACTATGGGAGAGACGGATGTATGGTTAAATTTGGGGGCATAGAGAATAGTTTAAAGGTTGAAGGTTGAAAAGTTTAATGTTAAAAACGTTCAACATGCAACATTCAACTTTTTAACAGGAGGTTTTATGGGAACAATTGCAATGATTCTTAGACGGTCGCCTTACGGTGACATCAATGCTGCAGAAGCTGTCAGACATGCAATGGGCGGTGTGGCTGATGAACTGAGTATCGATCTGATTTTAGTTGACAGTGGAGTTCTTCTTGCAAAAAAAGGGCAGGACGATTCAGGCACCGGATACACAAACCTTGAGTCAGCACTGAAAGACTCTATTGACATGGGTGTTGAGGTCTACGCGGATAAACTTTCAGTCAGAGAGCAAGATATGGAAACAGCAGATATTGTCGATGGTGTGAAAATAGTGAATGGAGCAGAGATAGCAGAACTCATAAAAGAAGCAAAGACAACGATGATTTTTTAGCGAATAGTGAATAGTGAACAGTGAATAGTGGATAGTTTTCGTACTAAATACTATTCACTAACGACTATTCACTTAAAGAATGGAGGCTAAGATGCTTGTAATCGTTAAGAATTCTCCGGGTACATCAGACGGCAAACGTGGTGTCAAGCTTGCAAGAGACATGGCAGCCGACCTCTGCTTTGTACAGAATGGTGTCTATTTTGGACAGAGGGAGAGGCTTGAAGGCTTCTGTGGAAGTGCATACATCCTTGATGAGGATGTGAGACTCAGAGGAATAAGGGGAGAAGACATAGAAAAAGGGATAAAAACAATCGACTACGATGGCCTTGTGGATTTAATGGCTAACGAGGACAAGGTTATCGGTATTTTCTGAGAAAACAACAAACAGCAAGGAGGACGATGAAGAAGATTGTTGTTTTAGGCGGTTCCTTTGGAGGGCTTACAGCAGCCCTTGAACTCAGGAGGATGCTCGGCAAGGGCGTAGAGATTAGTGTTGTCAGCGAGGACGGCAGGTTTGTGTTCCTGCTCGCTGCCATGGCTGATAATGGGCTGGAGAAAACCAGAGGATATCACACTCAAGGTCGGTGAAATTCTTAAGCCTAAGGGAATAGATTTCATCCACGAAGCTGCAAAACAGGTTGACCCTGATGCATCCAGGGTTCTTACAGCTAATAGAGAAATACCGTATGATTATCTCGTGATTTCAACCGGCCCCTATCTTTCATTTGATGAGATACCAGGCCTCGGGACTGAAAAAGGCTATACGGACTGCACCTTTACTCTCGATCATGCTGTGAAGACCAATCTCTCATGGAAGAAAATCCTCGCAGAGCCGGGCCCCATAGTTCTCGGTTCTGCTCAGGGAGTGAGCTGTTTCGGCCCTTCTTACGAACTCGCCTTTGAGATGGATGCGGAACTGAGAAAGAGGAAGATGCGTCATAAAACGCCCATACTCTATCTCACTTCAGAACCTTATCTCGGCCACATGGGCGTCGGCGGCCTCGGCAAATCAAAACGATTTTTTGAGGACGAATTCGCCGAAAGGGATATAAAGCCAATCGTAAATCAGGCTATAGAAGAAGTAACACCGGGTGAAATAAGGCTGAAGGATGGGACAAAGCTTCCTTTTAAATTGGCGATGATAGCGCCTCCGTTTAGGGGTGTTCCTGCCGTTGCGCCTCTCGGAAATCCGAGGGGGTTTATACCTGTCGATAAAAATTATAGACATGTTAAATATCCGAATATTTTTGCTGTCGGCGTTACAATGGCAATTGCGCCGCCGGAGCCGACCCCTGTGCCCACAGGAGTGCCGAAAACAGGGTTTATGACCGTAACAATGGCAAAGACTGCGGCGGCAACGATTACATCGGAAATCAAGAACGAGCCGTTACCGACACCGGAGGAATTGTCTGTTATCTGCCTTATGGACATGGGCAACACCGCCGCCTATATGAAGGCGATCCCGGTTCTTCCTCCGAGACAGGAATCCGTGCTTAAAGGCGGCATCCACTATAAATGGCTTAAGGCAGCATTTGAGAGGTACTTTCTCTGGAAGATGAAATACGGATTGAGCAATTTGCCGTAATTTTTAGGAGGAGTTGAGATGAAAAGATTTTCTCTCGTTGAATTTTCCGTCAGACATCCCAAGTTGATTGTGGCGCTGGCCGTTATTTTTGCCATTGCGTTTATGACCCAGTTCCCAAAAATGAAGACCGATACTAATCCCAAGAACATGCTTCCGGCAACCTCGGATGTAAGGGTATGGAATGATGAGGTGGATAAGACATTTGCGCTGTATGAAGACATGATTGTGGTGGGGATTAAAAATGAAAGAGGCATTGTTAACGCGAATACTCTAAGTAAGATCAAAAACATAACCGACGAAATCATGAAGATAAAGGGGGTCGCTTCGCGGGATGTGAACGGCTTTCCCACGATTACCAATGTAACGGCGGAGAAAGGGACTTTAAGGGTAGCCCCACTCATGACCGATATTCCTAAGAATGAAGTAGAACTGAAGGCGTTTAAGAAAGACCTCTTTGACAACCCGCTTTTTCTGAACCGCATCATCTCGAAGGATGGAAAGACAACTGCCATCTATATACCCCTCGAAAAAGGCGCCAATGGCAAAGAGATAGCAGACAGGATAAGAGAAATAGTAAAGAAAGAAAAAGGTGATGAGAAATACTATGTAGCAGGCGACCCTGTTGCAAGGGATACATTTGGCGCTGAGATGTTCAAATTGATGGGCATCTTCTCCCCCATTGCAGGCATGATAATGTTCATTGCCATTTACCTCATGTTCAGAAATCTTTCACTTGCTATTTCTATGATGATGGTAGCCATGATAAGTATTATCTGGAGCATGGGGCTCTTAATAGGATTGGGCTTCCCTATTCATATAATGAGTTCTATGAGTCCAGTGTTTCTCATGGCCATAGCAACAGACAGCATTCACATATTCAATGAGTTTTATTTCAGGTATAAAGAAAGGAAGGACAAAAAGGCTGCAATCATCGAGACAATGCTGGCAGTGGGTCGCCCTGTCCGATACACTGCCCTTGCCACAGCAGCAGGCTTTGCTGTGCTTATGTTCATGCACATAATTCCAGTCAAGGTCTTTGGCTTTGGGCTTGCATTTGGAACAGTTGCTCTGAGGCTTCTTAGTTTCAGCTTTATCCCTGCAATCCTCACTTTCGTAAAAGAGGAAAAGATAGAAAAGGCATCAGAGAGGGAGGATATCGGATTAAGCAGAACCGCACAATTATTAAAAAATCTAAGCAGTCTCGGTGCACACAAGCCAAAGGCTACTGTCTTTGTCGGGCTCATACTTCTTGTGGTTGCAGTTATCGGGACAACAAAGATCGTGGTCAACAACAACATGGTCGAGTGGTTCAAGAAAAATAGCGAGATACGCATTGCTGACAGGGTCATGAACCAGGCCCTCGGTGGCACATCCCTCGGCTATGTTGTAGCAATATCCAGAGAAGATGATTTCATAAAGACACCTGAGGCGATGCGTTATATAGAAGGCATTCAGAGACATCTTGAAAAACTCCCTGTTGTTGGAAAGACAAGCTCTGTTGTGGATTATGTGAAAAGGATAAACCGTGTTCTCCACAACGATGACCCAAAATACGATGTTGTTCCTGAAACAAAGGAGATGATAGGCCAATATATCTTCTTATTTTCAATGTCTGCTAAACCAAGCGACCTTGACAATGTTGTTGACTATCCATTTAAGAAGGCAAACATCTGGATCCAGCTCAAGACATGGGATGCACAGGGAATGAGGGATGTCATAAAGGCGGTCGAGGAATACAAGATGGCCAATCCGACACCAATGGAATTTAAGCCAGCAGGGATTGCCTACTTCAACCTCGTATGGAATGATGCGGTTCTCTGGGATATGTTGAGGGGCTTTATAATCGCCATGATAGTCGTCTTTGTTATCCTCGCTTTTAACTTCCGGTCTATAAAATGGGCAATAGTTGGATATATCCCCCTTCTTTTCACAATACTGCTCATATACGGAGTCGTGGGCTTTATAGGCAAAGACTTTGACATGCCAATCTCTGTGCTAAGCTGCCTTTCCCTCGGCATGGCTGTTGACTTTGCGATTCACTTTATAAGCAGGTTTAAACAAAGGTTAGTCGAGGGTCAAGAGTCAGGAGTCGGGAGTCAGGAGTCACAGATAAAATATCCAGGACCCTTGACTATCGACTCTCGACTGACTGACTCTTTATTGTGGACTGCTGCAAGGCCAGGCAAGGGGATAATGAGGAACGCTGTGCTCTTTGCATCAGCATTTTCCGTGATGCTCTTTGCTCCGCTGACGCCCTACATCACAGTTGGCGCATTCATAGTAGGCATGATGATGCTTAGTGCAATAATGACAATAGTATATCTGCCGGCACTGATAACGCTATTGAAAGGCTGGCTGTTTAAGGGAGGAGATGTATGAGATCCAGCAAAAACAGCATGGGAAAAGTCTTAGCCCTTGCAATGACAATTGTGATCTTACTTCCTGCACTCTCTTTTGCAAATAGCGAACTTGAAGATCTGGAGAGACTGATAAGAATAGTTAACGAAGCCCAATCAACACCAGAAAAAGTAACCAAGTTTGAGGAAAGACTCATAGATTACTTCGGTTATGCTGTCAGTGAAGAATCAATAAAAGGAGCGGTTAAGGCATACAAGCCAGGTGAGGCCCTTGTGGTAGTGGTCCTCATGAAAAATTCAGGCAAAACCGAAGCGGAAATAACAGAATTGAAAAAGGCAGGCATGGACTGGGATAAGATAGCAGAAAGACTGAACGTCCCTCTTAAAAAAGTAATCAGAGATATAAAGGGATTCAGGGCTGCAGGTTGTTAGTGTAAACCTTAAAAACTGACTGGAGGCATAAGATGTTAGAGAGATGGCTTAGAGGAATAGCAGGAGTTGTAGCATTGGTAAGCCTGGGATTGGCGCAAGTGCATTCTCCGAAATGGCTTATACTGACCGCAATTATGGGGCTGAATCTGTTGCAGTCAGCCTTTACCAATTGGTGTCCGATGATGCCAATTCTCAGGGCAATGGGGATAGATAAGAAGGAATAAATCCCACCCTCCCCTTAATCCCCTCCCGTCAAGGGAGGGGCAATAATAGTTCCCTCTCCCCTTGTGGGAGAGGGTTAGGGTGAGGGGTAAAGGGGTTTTCAGGTAAAAATGCAAAATTAAGGAGGTTTAAGATGGCATGGTATTTAATAGTTTTACTTGTAATGCTTCTGCCCTTTGAGGTATTTGCACTGAGTGCAGAAGATGTGATGAAGAAATCACAGGCAGCTTTTTTGTATCCTGGCAAGGATTTTAAGGCAAGGGTGGGGATGAAACTTATAAGTAAAGAAGGGAAAGAACGAATAAGAGAGATGACAATGTTGAGAAAGAATTACGGTGAGCCAGGCGGTGACCAGAAATTATTCATCTATTTCTTTCAGCCTGCAGATGTAAAAGATATGACATTCATGGTGTATAAGTATCCTGTGAAAGACGACGACAGATGGCTCTTTGTGCCTGCAATTAACATGGTAAGGAGAATTGCTGCGCAGGATAAAACATCAAGCTTTGTCGGCTCTGATTTCACCTATGAAGAGGTGTCAGGAAGGGACATTGTAGATGATACGCATTCAATAGTGAAAGAAGAAAAACTTGGAGCAAAGGACTGTTATGTGATAAAGAGCACCCCAAAAGCAGCAGATGTGGATTACAGTTACAAACTATCATGGATTGATAAGGCCAACTTTCTACCTGTGAAGGAAGAATATTATGACAGGAGAGGCGAACTTTATAAAGTCTTTACTGCAGACGAAGTAAAGGATGTAAAGGGATTCCCTACTGTCACAAAGAGGACAATGAAAAACCTCCAGAGCGGACACAGGACAGAAGTTACTTATTTAAAATCCGATTACAATATCGGCATTGAGGACAGCCTATTTTCAGAGCGTTTCCTGAGGTTGCCTCCAAAGAAGTGGATTGAGTGAGATATCTATCACCCCCACCCTAACCCTCCCCCGTCAAGGGGGAGGGGAGTCATTAGGGACTCTGGAACAAGCTACAGAGCATCCAAAATTAGCTATTCCCTTCCCTCGACGGAAGGTGAGGAAGGGGAGGGTGAAAATGAAAGATGTAACAGAGGCTTTTGATCAATATGCAGAGGATTATGATAAGTGGTTTGATAGCTTAGAAGGCAAGGTGCTTTTTCAGATGGAGGTTGAGGCAGTGAGGCTCCTTATGAAAGACCTTGAGAAACCTTTTCTTGAAGTTGGCGTTGGGACAGGGAGGTTTGCAAAGGAACTGGGAATTGATTTTGGCATAGACCCCTCCTCTAAGGTATTAGAGATAGCAAAGAGGCGTGGTATAAATGTGAGAAAGGCAAAAGGAGAAAGTCTGCCGTTTAAAAACGGATACTTCGGGGCAGTGTTCCTGCTTTTCACACTCTGTTTTGTGGAGAACCCTAAGAGGGTATTGTCCGAGGCAAAGAGGGTGCTAAAGAAGGGTGGAGGGCTGATAGTTGGTATAATCAACAGAGAAAGCCCATGGGGTAAGCTTTATCTGAGAAAGAAGGCTGAGGGACATCACATATATAAATATGCACGGTTTTACAGTAAAGATGAAGTCGTTAAGATGATAGAACAGTCAGGCGTGAAAGTCGAGGCTTATTCGTCAGCGCTTTTACAACCGCCCTCTGAAAAGCCTTATGCTGAAACAGCATATAATAAATTTATAGAAGGAACTGGGTTTGTATGCATTCAAGCAAGGAAATCTTAAAAGAAGAAACCTTTTATGAGGAAAGAAATTATGCCGATAAGATTTAGGATCACAATGACATATAACCTATCAAAGCGTTTGTTAACGTCATCAAAGCGTTTGTTAACGTCATCAAAGCGTTTGTTGATATTATCGAAGCGGTTATTGACATCGAGCATGAAAGCGTCAATGCGTTTGTTGGTCTCGTCAAAGCGCTTATTAACATTAGCAAACTCTTCCTTTGTGTCCGATTTGAACTCCCGAATTTCAGCGCGCATTAAATCTAATTCCCGGAAAATAAAGGTTAACGGGTCTGCTCTGTACAGAATCTCTTCTTTCTTTTCTTCTGCCTGCGGCGCCATAGCTCATATTATAGCGATATTCCTGATGCTGTCAAGCAATTCTTTTGCTTTAGATATTTCTCTCCACGGGTTCCTTCAGGGAAACTATTCTTTTGATACCGCCTCATCAAATCCTGACGGCGGAGATTTCAAATGGGCAGAGGAAAGATTTCAATTAAAGCTTGATGCAGCAAAAGAGCCGTTCAGATTATTTATAAAGACCGATGCATTCTTTGACCACATTGATGAAAAGGGAGATGTAGAATTAAGGGAAGGTTATATAGACTACACAGCTAAAAAATGGGATTTAAGAATTGGCAGGCAGGTCATCACATGGGGACTTGGAGACCTGATATTTATAAACGATGTATTCCCAAAGGACTACGAGGCATTTTTCTCAGGAAGGCCGATGGAATATTTGAAGAAGGGAGTCGATGGAGTAAAGGTCGGTCTCTATCCAGTATTTGCCTCATTTGAATTTATTGCAGTACCATTCTTTGAACCCAACAACTACCCGGATGCCAGAAGGTTCCATATGTTCGACCCAATGCCGAATGTCACAAACAGGGAGGAAAAAGACCCCGCATCAAATTTCAAAAACACCGAACTCGCCTTGAGAATTTACAGGGACATAGCAGGCTTTGATGCATCCGTATATTTCTACCGCGGCTTTTTCCGCAAGCCGTATTTAATACCTGATGACCTCAATAACACGACAAAGATTACCCTCCATTACCCAAAACTCTCTGTTTATGGAGCAAGCCTTCAGGGAAGGGCATTGGAAGGTGTCCTGAGCCTTGAGACAGGATATTATGATTCAAGACAAGACCGTGCTGGTACTGATTATACAGTGCCCAACTCCCAGGCAAGGTTTCTCATCGGCTATCAGAGACAATTATGGGAAGACTTCACAATCGGGTTTCAGTATTATATGGAATACATGCATGACTATTCAGAATATAAAAAAGCTCAACCGGCAGGATTCCCAAAAGACAGAAAACTCGGACAGCTTGCCACTGTGAGACTGACGCAGTTCCTGATGCATCAAAACTTGAGGCTTTCTCTCTTCTCTTTCTGGAGCCCATCAGATGGGGACTATATGCTAAATCCAGAAATTAAATACAACTTCTCTGACCATGTGTGGGCTGCAGTCGGAGGGAATATCTACGGAGGAGGTGAGAGGTGGAGCCAGTTCGGGCAGTTGGACAAAAATGATAACATTTACTTACAATTAAGATATGAGTTTTGATTGCAGTAAACAGCATTCCGCAGGGAAGGCTAAGAGAGTATTTGTAGTGATATGTTTGCTGTTTACTGTTTGCTGTCTGCTATCCTTTTCAACCGTGGCTGAACCTGCTGAGACAGTATATTTCAGCGCCATAACCCTTTACCATCCTATTGTGATGTATCAGAGATACCAGCCCCTTATGGACTACTTATCAAAAAATACCCCGTATAAGTTTGAACTGAAACTCAGTCAGGACTACAGGGATATAATAAACTTCCTTAAAACTAACAAGGTTCAGGTTGCATTGCTCGGTGGTGTTACATATATAGAAGCAAAAAAGGAATTTGGTGTGATTCCTATCCTTAAACCTCTCGATACAGATGGAAAGCCCTTTTACAGGAGCGTAATCATTACGAGAGATACAAATAAAGAGATCAATAAACTTTCAGACCTTAAAGGCAAATCTGTTGCATTTGCCTCAAAACTTTCAACAGCAGGGAACCTCGCACCGCTTTATCATTTATATTCTAATGGCATAACACTTAAGGACCTTGCACGATATGAAAACCTTAAATATCACGACTCTGTTGCGAGGGAAGTCCTGAGAGGAAATTTTGAAGCAGGGGCTGTTATAGATTCTGTTGCAAACAGGTTCAAAAACAGAGGGTTGAAGGTTGTAGATGTTACAGGTCCAATACCCGGGCTGCCTATAGTAGTGCGGGCTGATACGTCTCCAAGGCTTATAGAATCCATAAAAAATGCTATTCTATCTTTGGATTATAACAATCCCGAGCACCGCAAGATGATGGAACGATGGGATGAGGAGTTCAGATATGGTTTTGTCGAGGCAGCAGACTCAGATTATGATACCATCCGGGAGATGATAAACTACATGGGTAAGAAGGGCATAAAAATACCATAATAAGGCTTTATGTTTGAGAAACTAAAAAGATGGATATTCAGCCTCCAGGGAAAGTTCATCCTTGTGGCATCCGTATGTATCCTGATCTTTACTGTAGCCGGGGGCTTTATCATCCTTTCAAGAGAAGAGAACCTGTATAGACAGGATTTAATCAATCAAGGGAGTGTCCTCTCAGAAATAAGCAGGCTTATGCTGACAAATGTTATGGTCTATAATGAGCTCGGGATAATGGATAAACAGGACCTTATCGACTACCTTGACTACTTCATAATGAACTTTATGGAACGGGATAAGAGGGTAAGGTATGTGGCGGTTGTTGACAACAGCGGGTGGATCATTGCCCATAGCGATATTGCTGAATACGGAAAACTATGCAGCGATGAGGCCACTCTAAGGACTATTTTAACCCTCGAGACGACAATTACTGATGGAAGTTTCCAGAACGAGCCGATCATCAATATAGCGGCACCCTTGAATATAAGTACCAAAAGGTGGGGCGGTCTAAGGATCGGGCTTTCCACAAAAGAGGTGCAGAAATCTATAGATGCTCTAAAGAAAGAAATCACTGTTCTCGCCATTCTGTTTTCAATGATTTCTCTTGTTATTATAAGTGTCGGTGCAGGGGTACTTTCAAAGCCCGTAATAAGCCTTTCGAGGATAATGGACGGCATAAAGACCCATGGTGACCTCGAACAGCAATACATCGGGCTTAAAGACAGGAAGGATGAGCTTGGCAAGCTTCAGAATAGCTTCCTCTGGATGCTCCAGAGGCTCAGGGATGCGGATAAGGAACGTAAAAAGACCATAGAAGTCTTAGCCCAGACAGAGAAGATGGTATCTATAGGCCGACTTGCCTCAGGGGTAGCTCATGAGATAAATAATCCACTTGGCGGGATTACCCTCTGTTTTAAAAATCTGATGGAGACTCAGGTGGACAGCCTGACAAGGGAAAAACTCATCCTGGCAATTAATGATGGACTCCAGAAGATAAAAGGTATAGTTGAACAGCTCCTTGATTTCTCAAAGATGACCGTTACAGAGAAGGCGCCTGCAAACCTCAATAGCCTCATAAACCAACTCTTAGTTTTACTTAATTACCCTGCATCAAAAAAGAACATTAAAATTGTCAGTGAGCTCTCAGAGGATATTCCAGAGATATTGATTGACGAAAACAAGATGGCTCAGGTCTTTGTGAATATCATGATAAATGCCCTGCAGGCTATGGATGGAGGTGGGACACTCACCATCAGGACAGCGAAGGATAATGGATTATGTGTGGTCTCATTTGAAGATACAGGAGCAGGCATACCTCCTGATATAATGCCTAATATTTTTGATCCCTTCTTTACAACAAAGGGTGTAGGAGAGGGGACAGGGCTTGGTCTTTCCGTAAGCAAAGGTATAGTAGAGCAGCACGGTGGCATAATCGAAGCAGAGAGCATGCAGGGTGTTGGGACAATATTCAGGATTAAATTGCCGATGGAAGATAAGAGATGCTGAAACGAGTTCAGCATGACAGAGAGTATGTCATTCCGAACTTGTTTCGGAATCTCAAAAATAAGCGTTATGAATTTGAAATTTGTTTGAGTAGATGGCACAGAAATTGATTAATAAATTTTCAAAAGCCAAGGGACATATGGATAAGATAAAGATACTTGTAATCGAAGACGAACCCTCTATGCGTCTTGGTCTCGCCCACTCCCTTACAACAAAGGGCTATAAGGTCAAGACTGCTGAAAACGGGGCCGAGGGGATAAGACTCTTTGAAGGAGAGAGTTTCGACATAGTGATAACAGACCTAAGGCTCCCAAACTCGAATGGGATTGAGATATTGAAATCGACAAAAAATATCTCACCTGAGACGGGTGTTATAGTTATCACTGCCTTTGCAGAGGTGAAAACTGCTGTTCAGGCAATGAAAGAGGGTGCCTTTGACTACCTCTCAAAGCCATTCACCACTGACGAACTCCTCATTGTCGTGGAGAGATTCCTTAGATACAGGGGTATTGAGCTTGAGAATATCAGACTTAAAGAGGAGATAGGGGAAAGGAAACATTTCCAGCACATAGTCGGCATAAGTCCAGCCATGCAGACAATCTTTGAGACAATCGAGGTTGTTGCAAAGACAGATTCATCAGTAATGATATATGGTGAGAGCGGGACAGGCAAGGAATTGGTGGCAAATGCTATCCATAATCTAAGCCCAAGGAGAGACAAACCATTTCTCAAAATAAACTGTGCAGCCATTCCCGAGACTCTGCTTGAGTCAGAACTTTTCGGCCACGAGAAGGGGGCATTTACAGGTGCCATTCACAGGAGAAAAGGGAAGTTTGAGATGGCACACGGAGGTACAATCTTTTTTGATGAGATAGGGGACATGCCACTTACTCTACAGGCAAAGCTTTTACGGGTTCTTGAGGACCATACATTTGAAAGGGTGGGCGGGAACGAAGCAATCACTGTTGATGTAAGAACTCTTTATGCAACCAGGAGAAACCTGAAAGAAGAGATAAAGGCTGGAAGGTTCAGGGAAGACCTTTACTATAGATTAAATGTTCTGCCTATCACCTTACCCCCTTTGCGGGAAAGGAAGGAAGACATACCCATGCTTGTCGAACATTTTCTGAAGATATTCTGCAGAAAGACAGGAAAGACCAACCTCGTCATTACACCTGCAGCCATGGATAGACTGGCAGCCTATGATTATCCGGGCAATGCCAGAGAACTTGAACACGCCATAGAGATGGCTGTAACACTCTGTAAGGGCCAGAGAATAGAGCCTTGCTGCTTGCCACTTGAGATAAGAGGGACCAAAGGAGACCATGACATCATGACATCACCTTGCGATGACCTTTCTTTGACAGAGAGCGTGAAGGCCTTTGAGAAGAAGTTGATTACTAATACCCGTGAAGAGACCAGCGGCAGAAAGAAAGAGACTGCAAGGAGACTCGGCATCAGCAGGAAGGTGCTCTGGAGGAAACTCAAGGGATACGGATTGTCTGTTTCTGAGTTAGAAGATTAAGCCAGACCTCAAACCCTTAACCTTTTTCATTAAGCAAGTTCCCTTATAGTAACATTACGTTCCTTCTAAGTTCCCTCATGGGAACATAAATTCAGCAAAATATAAAATAACCCATAGAAATGCCTGATTTTTCTGCATGGCATCAATCTTGCCAGTATATTTATGCATCATAATGTATTTCTATGAGAGATATAAGAGAATACTTTTGTGAAGGAGGTGAGAAAATTCAGTTATTAGTTTTCAACGATTAACGAATAACAATGAAAGACATCCTATAAAGGTGTCAAGGCAAAAATAGGTAATGGTTAGATATGGGT
>DYHX01000051.1 GCA_020723925.1 Nitrospira japonica
TCATGTCCTCCTCTGTATTTGGACAGATTAGCATTACCTGAATAGGACATTTCTATTTTGGTATTTTAGGACATTATCATTTTGGTGTTACAGAAATTTAGAGCAGGGGATTATAATGCCATGATTTCGATTGTGTTATTCAGACATAATTTGTAAAATTGATTAACATGAAGGTTAATGATAAAACAGAGTTCGAGCAGCTCATTGAAGAATCAGTCAGGACGCATGGCCATCTATGTCCAGGGCAGGTTCTTGGTGTAAAGATGTCCATGCTCGGACTTAGAGAAATTGGCATTGAAGACCCAAAGGGCAAGGATAGAAAGAGTCTGATTGTTTTTGTTGAGATTGACAGGTGCGCGACAGACGCTGTGCAATCTGTTACTGGATGCAGCCTCGGACACAGGACTTTGAAGTTCGTGGACTATGGAAAGATGGCGGCGACCTATGTGAATCTCAAGACAGGGAAGGCTGTGAGGGTGATTGCAAGAGAAGATGCAAGGGAAAAGGCAAAGGATTATTTCCCGGATATAACAGACAGATATAAGGCACAACTTGAGGCATACAAGATAATGTCTGACGGTGAGCTTTTTGAATGGGGAGAAGTTTTTGTAAAACTTAACCCTGAGGATATGCCTGGAAGACCTCTCAGGAGGGTGAGATGTGATAAATGCGGTGAGCATGTTCAAGACATGAGGGAGATGAACATTAACGGAAGAACTCTTTGCAGGCTTTGCGCGTATGGAGGATATTACGCCATTGAAGACACAACTCCTCGTAAATGACGCGAGCGTGCCGCTGAATGAGTTTACCCAGTCTTATATAGGAAATATCTTGAAGGGCATAGTAAGGGCATTAGGGGAGAACGGAAGGAACGTGTCAATTTATATAGAATCAGATAGCCTGCGCATATATACAGAAAATGGCGAGGTCGAATTGAAGAAAGAATTCCCGTGCAGCAACCTTATTACTGGATTTGGAAATAATTATTGACAAACGCTATGCATTTCCGTAATATCGAGATAGCATAGCCGAACTTCTGAGAGATGGAAATTAAATCTAAAATTTGGATAGAGCTTGATGGAGAGCCTGTATTCAGTAAGGGCCGATGGCTTCTCCTTAATGCAATCAAGCAGTATGGCTCAATAAACAGGGCAGCACGTGAATTAGGAATATCCTACCGTCGGGCGTGGAGCTACATCAAGGCGATGGAGGAGCGGTTAAATAAAAGTCTTGTTGTCAGAAGGGTAGGGGGGAAAGATGGAGGAGGTGCAAGCCTTACCCCCCAGGCAATGGAATTACTTAAAAAGTATGAGCGATTGGAGAAAGGTATAGAGAAGCTTTTAGACAAAAGGTTCGAGAAGATATTTGGGAAGTAAGGAGGCCTTATGTGTGATTCAGTAAGGGACGATTCAGGCTCAGGGATGCTGTTTAAGACTATTCCTGTGAAGGATGCTGTAGGGATGGTCCTTGCCCACGATATCACAGAGATAAGAAAGGGAGAGTTCAAGGGCAGGGCATTTAAGAAAGGGCATGTTGTGAATGAAGCTGATATTAGCCATCTCCAGCGACTTGGGAAAGAGCATCTGTATGTGCTCGAAATAGGGCAGGATGATATGCATGAAAATGAGGCTGCTTATGCCCTTGCAGATGCCCTTTGTGGTGATGGCGTAAAGATTGGCAGTGAGCCTGTTGAGGGTAAGATAAACTTTTTAGCTGCAAGAGATGGGCTCTTAAAGATAAATGCTGACGCGTTAAAGGCATTCAATATGTTTGGTGAAGTTATATGCGCCACAATTCATTCAAACACGGTTGTAAAGGAAGGCCAGATAATAGGTGGCACAAGGGCAATTCCACTTCTGATAAGGCGGTCAGTTGTTGAGGATGCTGTAAAAATAGCAAAAGATGCAGGTGGGGTTTTATCTGTTAAAGAGATGGTAAAGCCAAAGGTAGGGCTTGTAATTACAGGCAATGAGGTGTATCACGGCAGGATAAAGGATGCCTTTGCACCTTTGATAACAAAGAAGATAATTGACCTCGGCGGTGAAATAGTCGCCACATATTATGCCCCGGATGATGTCTCTTATATTGAGGCAAGGATGAGGGAGCTTATCCAGTCAGGTGCAGACCTTCTCATAACAACAGGCGGGATGTCTGTTGACCCTGATGATGTAACAAGGTTTGCTATAAGGAATATCGGGGCAACAGATTTAACCTATGGTTCTGCTGTGCTTCCAGGGGCAATGTTTTTAGTAGCGTACCTTTCTTCGCAGAGACACGGAGACACGGAGATACGGAGACACGGAGATTTTGAACACTCACCGTGTCACCGCGTCACCGCGTCACCAATTCCAATCCTCGGCATCCCTGCCTGTGGTATGTATCACAAGATAACAATTTTTGACTTGATACTTCCAAGAATCCTTGCAGGTGAAAGGATTGGCAGAAAAGAACTCGCAGAACTCGGACATGGTGGCTTATGCTTGAATTGCAAGGAATGCAGGTATCCAATATGTCCATTTGGGAAGGGATGCTGAGTTTGGTTATTGGGAATTGGAATTGGAGAGCACTTGACAAAAATTCGTCATGAGCCAAAAGATCCTCTCTTGAATAATCGATATATTTCTTATATGATTGAGATAAAAATATAGGGAGGGTTCATGTTAAGAGAAAAAGTTGAAGAGGTTCTTAAAAAGATAAGAGTCGGCCTTCAGTCGGAGGGCGGAGACATAGAGCTTGTGGATATAAAAGACAATATTGTGTATGTGAAACTTAAGGGTGCATGCGGCACGTGTCCGATGTCGACGTTGACGCTGAAGAACTGGGTCGAGGCCAACATCAAGAGGGAAATACCAGAGATTACCGCTGTCCAGGCTGTTTAGTTTGAGGTTTTAGGGGATGGAGGCTGGAGATTGGCCAGTGAATTCCAAAGGTAAGCTAAAATTTTTGCTCATTCCTTTCATCTCATCCCTTATTCTGTTTTCTGTTCAGAACATAACCCTTAAAATAGATATAGGAAAGGCTGTCTCATAATTTTTATAATCGACAGATTATTAATATGGCAATCGTAAGTGCCTCAGAGATTAAGGGTTTATCCGTTTACGCCTCAAGAGGTTTTACTGTGAGGTGTCGCATAAAAATTTTTCACCAGCCTTTCCTATATCGCTTATTGGTTTTGCTATTTTTTGTGGCTCTATGTCTATTTTTCGGCATAACGAATGCTGAAGAAATAGTAGAGGTAAAAGGTTTACGTTATTGGTCCTCCCCTGGGTATACAAGAGTTGTTGTTGACATATCAGGACCTGTTGATTTTACAAAGAACCGCCTATCGAGCCCTGAGCGGCTGTATTTCGATCTCAAGAACAGCAGGATAACAAAGGCGATCCAGACAAGTCTCCCTGTAGGAGATGGCATATTAAAGATGGTCCGTGCAGGACAGTTTACTGCTGACACAGTGCGCGTTGTCCTTGATCTTGAAGAGATAAAGGATTACAGAACCTTCGTTCTCGACGACCCATCAAGACTTGTTATAGACATATATGGGTTTCCTGAAAAATCTGGCAAGCACCATGAAAATTTATACACAATAAAACGTGTTGTCCTTGACCCCGGACATGGAGGTCACGACCCTGGCGCAATTGGCCTTAACGGACTGTGCGAAAAGGATGTTGTCCTTGACATTGCACTTAAAATGAAGGGCATCCTTGAGAAAGAATTTTCTATCGAAACTATATTGACAAGGGATACTGATATCTTCATACCGCTTGAAGAGAGAACCGCAATCGCAAACAGTAAGAGGGCAGACCTTTTTGTGTCAATTCATGCCAATGCCAGCCCGAGAAAAGCGGCGAAGGGGATTGAGACGTATCTTCTGAACTGGACAAATGATGCCGAGGCGATAAGGGTTGCGGCAAGAGAGAATGCCATTTCAGTGAAGAAGATGAAAGAGGCACATACAGAACTCGGGATGATACTTGCCTCGCTTGAAAGGGAAAACAAGAGGGATGAATCCATTAAGCTTGCCCATTATGTTCAGGACTCCCTTGTCTCCAATATCAAAGAGAGTTATAAAAGGGTCACTGACCTTGGTGTGAAGCAGGCGCTGTTTTATGTCCTTGTTGGCGCAACAATGCCATCTGTCCTTGTCGAGGTATCTTTCATAAGCAACCCTGAAGAGGAAAATATGCTTGCAAAGGAATCATACAGGTTGCAGATAGCAAAGGCACTCTCAAAAGGTATCAATACTTATGTGAACTCTCTGCCTGTGAGTCATAAGGTTGCAAAACTAAGGTAATCGTTGTCACCACAACTGAAAATTATTTCATATATCATCTTTATAGGCTGCCTTTTTCTTATAAAAAGCGTAGCTGTATATCTCTTTATATTTGCAGCTATATTTGTCATCCTTCTGAGGATTCCATCCAAACACTTAAAAAGAGGTCTGATACCAATATGTCTTTTCCTTTTATTCACCTTTTTGAGCAACATCCTCTTTCAGCACGGAAAAATCCTTTACAGCCTGGGACCGGTTATAATCACAGAGGAAGGGCTTTATATTGCATCAATCAGAACTATGCGGGTGTTTTTCATGATAGCAGGGGCAAAGATATTCACTGCAAATACACCACTTGATGTGTTAATTGGTGCAATGGGTAATATTTTAAGACCATTGGAAAGGTTCAAAATACCTGTGAAAGATTTTTTCTCGACAATGGGACTGACCCTCAGATGCTTCCCTAAACTAAAAGACCACGTGTCTAATCTCTACAGGGAATATATAAAGAATGGAAATGTAAAAGGTTTCTGGGGGCGTGTAAGAATAATCGCATCATTTCTTATGCCATTGTTTATAGAAAGTATGCAGTCGCCTGAGGTATTCTTTGAGGAGGCAGATGAAAGAAAGGGTTGATATATTGATTAAAGGTGGAATGGTTTATGATGGAACTGGCTCAGAACCTCTAAAGGCTGATGTCGGTATAGTTGGAGACAGAATCGGATTTATTGATGGTCTTCGGGATGTAAAGGCTGATAAGATTATTGACGCACACGGCCTTGCTGTCTCCCCTGGTTTTATAGATACGCATTCACATTCGGAGTTCACGCTGGTTGCTGATCCACGTGCAGAGGGGAAAATACTCCAAGGTGTGACAACAGAGATCAATGGTAACTGCGGCCTTTCTGCCACACCACTCTATGGAGAGGCATTTGAACACAGAGAAGAAGATCTCAGAGAACTCGGAATATCTGAGAGATGGTCTACCCTTGATGAATATTTTGGTATCCTCGCTAAGAAAAGGATTGCTATTAATTTTGCGACCCTAACAGGACATGGAAACATAAGGGCATCGGTTATAGGCTATGAGGACAGGAAGATAGGTGGGCAGGATATAGAGAAGATGTGCGCCTTGTTGAGGGAGGCGCTAAGAGGAGGTGCATTAGGGCTTTCAACAGGCCTGATTTATCCGCCAGGCGTATATTCAGATACAGAAGAGATTATCGAACTTTCTAAGGTTTTATCTCAATCCCATAAAAATCCCCCCTTACCCCCCACTTTCAAATCCCCCCATCCCCCCTTTAACAAAGGGGGATTAAGTATTTACACCTCCCACATAAGGAGCGAGGGGAAGGGACTCCTCGAATCAATAGAGGAGGCGATAAAGATAGGGGAAGAGGCGAGGGTAAGGGTTCATATATCGCATATAAAAACAAGCGGTGAGGAAAACTGGCACAAGATAGATTCTGCAATATCTTTGATAGAGAAAGCCCGGCAAAGGGGAATAGATGTCACATGCGACCGCTATCCATATACAGCAGCAAGCACAGACCTTGATGCAATGCTGCCTTCATGGTCATATGCAGGAGGCATAGAAGAAGAGTTGAAAAGGTTAAATAGTTTAAGGGTTCAAGAAAAGATAAAAAAAGAAATATTACGCGAGCATCCTGATAAAGGTTACTGGGAAAGGGTCAGTATATCATCAGTGCCTTCTCTCAAGAACAAATGGATGGAAGGCAAGAGCATGGCCGCTATAGCGAAGCACGAAGGGGTGGAGCCCATAGATTTACTCTTCAGAGTCCTGATAGAGGAGAGGCTGAGGGTTGGAGCTATATTTTTTTCGATGAACGAGGACAATCTGAAGAGGTTCCTTTCTTTGCCCTATACAATGATAGGCTCAGACAGCTCTGCACGTTGCACAGGCGGCCAGACTCATAAAGGGAAGCCGCATCCGAGGGGATTTGGAAGCTTTCCTCGATTCCTCGGAAGATACGTGAGAGATGAAGGACTCATGACAATGAGCGAGGCGATTCATAAGATAACCATGCTTCCAGCAAAGACGTTTGGTATAGTATACAGGGGCTTAATAAGAGAGGATGCCTTTGCTGATATAGTTATTTTTGACCCTGATAAGGTAATTGATAGAGCAACTTTTGATGAACCATTCTTAAAGCCGGAAGGGATTCATTATGTGATAGTGAACGGTTTATTAGCTGTAATGGAAGGTGAGATTACAGGCAGAAAGTCAGGCAGGATACTGAAGTGGGGCAGATAAAGCAGTCAGCAGTCAACAGAAATCCAATAATCGGCATAACAGTAGATATAGATGGCGAATATCTGAGACTCAGGCATCACTATTCAGATGCAATAATAAAGGCAGGCGGTATTCCGGCATTAATCCCTCCTTCAGGGAATCCAGCATCCTATGCAGAGAGAATTGATGGGCTTCTTATCCCTGGAGGCGATGATGTTGACCCTTCATATTACAATGAAGGCATGGAATACGAGATGATGAAGATTGTAAATAGGGATAGAACTGATTTTGAAATATCAACTCTGAATGAGATGGTTAAACTGAGACGACCTGTGCTTGGCATATGCTACGGGATGCAGCTCATAAATGTGGCACTTGGGGGAAGTCTTTATCAGGATTTAGATTCCTATCTGCCTGTGGCAATAAATCACAGGAAGGATTATCATATTATTGTGATCGAAGATTGCGTGGGTGAGTCGCAGCTCCGTCACTACTTGAGATTAAAACCATTAGAGAGATTCTCTGTGAACAGCAGTCATCATCAAGCAATAAAGACTCTCGGACGAGGTCTGAAGGCCGTTGCATTTTCTCCAGACAACGTGATAGAGGCCATATGCATGGAGGATTATCCCTTTCTCTTAGGCGTGCAGTGGCATCCTGAACGTTTGGTGGATAACAGGTTATCACAGGAAATCTTCAGGTCTTTTGTGGAGGCATCCATTGGGAACAGGTAAGTTCTATACATTTTCATCAATATTTATATTAGTTCTGCTTGGATTTTTGACATATAAGATTCTTAGTCCATTTCTGACGCCTATTGCATGGGCAGTTGTATTTTCTATAGTATTCTATCCTGTTTATGCCTTCCTGCTCAGGCATATCAAGATTAAACCCATTGCATCCCTGATTACGCTTTTATTGATACTCTTGATAATAATAGGGCCTTTCGCCTCTCTGGGCTTTGTCCTTATTAGTGAGATAAGGGAAGTGGCTGTTAGTATGGACACAGGAGCCCTTGATTCTATTAAAAATATTCTCGCAAACCCAAAGATTGCCGGGATACTGGAAAAAATCCAATCTTATCTCGGGATGGAGGATGTGGCCACAGGTGACATGATAGTTGAAAACATTAAGAAGATAGGGAAGGGTCTTATAACCAGGCTTTCAGCAGGCTTTGTGAACATTGTCTATGTCATGATTGATTTTATGTTTATGGCTTTATCGATATACTTTTTGCTCAAGGATGGGCCTGACTTTCTTTCTAAGATAAGGGATTACATGCCATTCGCAGAAGAACAGAAGAACAGGCTTGCATCACAGGTGAAGGACATGGTCATTTCGACTGTCTATGGAGGAGTAGTAGTTGCCCTAATCCAGGGGGTTCTCGGTGGCATGGCATTTTATTTCTTTGACCTGAAGTCACCTGTGCTGTGGGGAACTGCGATGTCCATCATGTCTTTTCTTCCGCTTCTCGGCACCTTCTCCATATGGGGTCCTGCAGCCGGATTTCTTCTGATACAGGGCAGTTACATGAAGGGGGTAGGACTTCTCCTCTACGGGGTCTTTGTAATAAGCATGGTTGATAACGTACTGAAGCCTATAATAATAAGCGGCAGGACAAAGATGCCAACGCTCTTGATATTCTTCAGTGTCCTTGGTGGAATAAAACTTTTCGGGTTTATAGGGTTTATAATGGGGCCTTTGGTGATGGCCCTATTCATTTCAGTTTTTGAAATATTCAGGAGGATAGAGGGAGGAACAAATGCTTAATCGTGAAGAGCTTAAAGAGATTGCTAAGATGCAAGGCGATGAGACATATTTTGTGAGTCTTTATCTGAACGTAAGCCCGATAACAAACACAAAGGGTGATTACATCATACATTTCAAGAATATGCTCAAGAATACCACTGAAGGCATTGATAGAGCTGTATTCAAGAAGGTCAAGGACGACCTTGAAAAGATCGATGCCTATGTCCTCGGCAACAAGAGGGAGTTTAAGAAGGGTCTTGCAATCCTCAGCTCCTCTGAAAACTCATTCTGGAAAGAATACCATTTTGCAGTCCCTGTAAAGAATGAACTTATTGTTGATAAAACCCCATATACAAAACCACTTCTTGACATACTTGATAATTATCAGAGATACGCAATACTCCTTGTGGACAAAGAGTCTGCGCGCATTTTCACAATACACCTCGGCGGGATAGTAGAATATGGAGAGGTTCACACATCTGATATCCCGGGGAAGCATAAGAAAGGTGGCTGGTTTGCCCTTTCCCAGAACCATTATGCGAGGCATATCGACTATCACGTTGGGGTGCACTTAAAGGATGTTGTTAAAAAATTTGAAGGATTTCTTTCAGGTGAGTATATCGGGAGACTCCTTGTTGGAGGCTCTGACGAGGCTGTGTCAATGGTCAAAGGACTTCTTCCTCATACTGTTACAGATAGGATAATTGGGACATTCCATGCAGAGATGTTTTTGAAGAGCGATGAAGTCTTGAAGAGGGCTGAACCGATACTTCAGGCATATGAGAAGAAAAAGGAAGATGTCACGGTCGAAGAGGTCCTCGCGAGGGCAATGAAGAGAGAAAATGCGGTTATAGGATTAGAGGATGTTCTGAATGCACTTCAGGAGGGAAGGGTGATGAAACTTGTATTTATAAAGGACTTCAAAGATTCTGGTTATGCCTGTAAGAATTGCAGGTATCTTACAAAACAGAAGGTGTCCCCTTGCCCCTACTGTGGCGGCGAAATGGAAGAAGTCGGTTATCTTGTTGACCTTGCTGCCCAGAGGGCAGTAGAACAGGGTGCTTTAATAGAGGTTATATCTGACAATAAAAAACTCTCAGATGCAGGAAGCATTGGCGCATTTTTGAGGTTCTAGTGTGCTGTCTTGTAAATAACTTTACTATACTGTCATTCCGAGCGAAGCGAAGAATCTCGTCTTTTGATTGCGTCGGGACTTTGTCCCTCGCGGCGGGGTCCCCAAAAAGTCGTAGACTTTTTGGGGTGCGAATGACAGTGTAAGGAAGTGTTACAACACGAGCATTTGTGAGAAACGGAGAAGGGGGGACACGGTGATACGGGGGAAAAAACATCTCCGATTCACCGTTTCATCGTTTCACCATTTCCTGAGCTTTATCGTTACCTGCTACTTGTTACTCATTTTTACTTCCTGTTCTTCAAGCAACCGTCTTGATGGCTATGTCTATTACAGGCTCAATACAAATCCCACAACCCTTGACCCTGCGCTTGTTGTGGATGTCACAGGGGGGTTTATCTCAGCCAAGCTCTTCAATGGCCTTGTCAAATTAAGAGAGGATTTGAGCATTGCTCCTGATATAGCATCAAAATGGGAGATTTCAAAAGATGGGCTCACATATAGATTTGAACTGAAGCATGGCGTAAAATTCTCGAATAATCGAGAGGTTAAGGCATATGACTTCAAGTATTCGTTTAAAAGGATATTAGACCCGAAGACCCGTTCACCCAACACCTGGGTTCTGGAAAAGATAGCAGGTGCGAGGGAATTCATGAACGGCACAGCACCCGATGTGTCAGGCATAAAAGTAATTGATGACTACACCCTTGAAATTCGCCTCAATGAGCCCTTCTCTCCTTTTCTGAACCTGCTTACCATGATCGCTGCATACGTGGTTCCAGAAGAAGAGTGCAAGAGGTGGGGAGCAGATTTCTCCAGTCACCCAGTTGGCACAGGTCCTTTTGTGTTAAAGCAGTGGCTGCCGAACAGGGAACTTGTGCTTGATGCAAGAAAAGATTATTTTGGAGGCACTCCAAAACTCAAAGGAATGATTTATAGGATTATCCCTGAGGACTTGACAACAATAACAGAATTTGAGCTTGGGAATCTTGATATAATAACCATCCCGGCCTCTGCCTTTTCCCGCTTCAAAAAGGACCCAGAATGGAATCAATTGATAGCTTCACTCAGGGGAATAAACACATACTATCTTGGCCTTAATTGCTCAAAGAAACCTTTTAATAACATCCTTCTAAGAAGGGCGATGAATTATGCCATTGACAGAGAAAAAATGCTGAGGACTGTTTATGAGGGGAGGGGGAGAATCGCTGCAGGTCCTCTGCCAGATGTATTAAGAAAGTGGCCGTCACCTCCTTCATATAGATATGACCCTGAGAAGGCAAGAGAATTAATCAAGACAGCAGGATTTTCTGATGGTTTTGAGGTTGATTTCTACATAACTGCCGACCAGGAAGTGGTTGATATAGCAGAAGTAATTCAGGCATATCTCAGGGAAATAGGGATTAAAGTAAAACTTAAACAACTTGAATGGAGTGCTTACAAAGAGGCGATAAATAAAGGAGAGCCTGATATGTTCTGGCTGAGCTGGTGGGCTGACTATCCTGATCCTGAGAATTTTCTTTTTCCGCTCTTTCATTCATCAAATCTTGGAGCAGGTGGAAACAGGGCAAGATATAGTAACCCTGAGGTGGATTCTCTTATAGAGGCCGGTCAACATGCACGCACCATAAAGGAGAGGGATATGTATTATGAGAAGGTAGAGAAGGTGATAGTTGATGACGCCCCATGGGTCTTCTTCTGGCACAGGACAGACTTTACATTAAGGCAGCCGTGGATAAAGAACTACAAGATTCATCCCATTTATAGCATGGACAAGGGAATGGAGATAGGATTTTGAAGATATATGTGTTTAAACGGTTGCTGTTGTTAATCCCATTACTCCTTGGCATTACCCTCCTCACTTTCTCCCTCACCAATGCCCTCCCAGGAGACCCTGCATTGAGCCTTGTAGGAGAGAGGGCACAGCCTGAGGTTATAGAAAAGATTAGAAAAGAACTCGGGTCTGACAAGAACATAATTGTCCAGTATGCAGGCTATCTAAGACTGCTTCTCAAGGGAGAACTGGGGAGGTCTTATTATACAAACAGGAAGGTCTTTGATGATATTGTCATCAAATTCCCCAATACAATTAAGCTTGCCCTTGGGGCAATATTAATTGCGGTTCCAATAGGTTTGCTGCTTGGTTTTATTTCAGCGTATAAGAGAAATACATACATTGACAGATTGATCTCATCTTTATCCATCACAGGGCTCAGCCTGCCTGTATTCTGGAGTGGTCTCCTCATCATGCTTCTGCTCAGCCTTAAACTCAAACTCTTTCCGCCTTCAGGCACAGGAGACCTCAGGTTTCTTGTCATGCCTGCCTTAACCCTTTCCCTTCCAGCAATTGCGACCCTTGCGAGGGTTACAAGAACATCTGTTATAGAAATATTCGATATGCCTTTTATAAACACCGCAAGGGCGAAAGGCTTACCTGTTATGAAGATCAATTTTGTTCATGTTTTCAAGAACGCACTGATCCCTCTTGTGACAGTAATAGGGCTTGATTTTGGGAGCTATCTTAACGGCGCAGTCCTCACAGAGACAATCTTCGGGTGGGACGGCATCGGAAGATTTACCATGGAGGGGATAATAAAAAGAGACTATCCTGTAATTATGGGTTGCATAATGGTGGGCACTGTTGTATTTGTTCTGATTAATCTTGTGATGGACATCGTCTATCACTATATTGACCCGAGGGTTAGACTTCATGACTCTGACAGGTAAGCTATCTGCTGTTTTAATAGCCACAATATTTTCACTGTCGATACTATCACCTCTTATCTCACCTTATGACCCTGAAAAGATCAACCTTGACAGCATCAAGGAACCGCCAAGTTTCAAGCACCCATTCGGTACAGACAACAAGGGAAGGGATATTCTCTCGCGGGTGCTGTATGGTGGCAGGATATCCATCAGCGTTGCAATAATCGCTGCATCTCTGTCAATGGGAATAGGACTCATCATGGGTCTTTGTGCGGGCTATTTCGGTAGAAAGTTCGATACCATTATAATGGCATTTGTTGACCTCATCCTTGCATTTCCGTCTCTTCTTCTTGCAATAGGTGTTTCTATAATCCTTCCTCCAGGTATATACACTGTTATGATAGCCATCGCATCAGTAGGTTGGGCGTCTTTTGCAAGATTAATCAGAGGATACGTGCTTACATTGAAAGAGGCGCCATTTATAGAGGCTGCAAAGGCAATAGGCTGCGGCGATAGCAGAATTCTTTTTGCTCACCTTATGCCACAGTGTTTTCCCATCAGCCTTGTTATGATGGGTATCAAGCTTGGAGGTTATATCCTCACAGAGGCCTCATTGAGTTTTCTTGGCCTTGGAGCACAGCCTCCAACTCCAAGCTGGGGCTCGATGGTTAGCATGAACAGGGCATATATTGCTTCTGAGCCATGGATGGTTCTTTTCCCTGGGCTGGCTATAGCAGTTACTTCACTGTGCTTCAATTTGCTTGGAGATACTATGAGAGATAAATTCGGTTTGAAGATTAGAACGTAAGCCTATGTCTCTCTTAACTTCTCTTCCTCTTCCTGCTGTGTCTTGCACTCTATGCACATTGTTGTGACAGGTCTTGCCTCAAGTCTCCTTATATCAATCTCCTGTCCACAGGCGTCGCATATTCCGAAAGTTCCGTTCTCTATCCTGTCAATCGCCTCTTCAATCTTCTTGAGAAGCTTCTGTTCTCTACCCCTGAGCTTCAACATGAAGCTCCTGTCTGTCTCTGCGCTTGCCTGGTCGCTGAGGTCAGGGAATATGGTCTGGCCCGGCAGGGAGTTGAGGGCTGCCCATGCCTCTGCAAGGAGTGCCTCTTTCTGCTTTAAGAGGTTTTTCTTTATATCCTGAATCTTCTTTTCCCTCAGGGAAAGTTTTTTTGGTGATTTTAGTTTTTCGGCAGTCTTTGTTTTTGTAGAAACTTTGGTGTTTTTTATCGCCTTTGTCTCAACCTTCATAGTCTTTTTTGCCGGCCTAACAGACTTCAGTGGTTTAACCATCTTTGTTCTTACAGTTTTCTGTGTGCTCTTCGTGGGTTTTTTATAAACCATGAATAACTCCTGAAAAAGTTTTAATACCCTAACAGAAACAGCAGGGTTTAGTCAACAACCAAAAACTGTTAGTGTAACACCAAAATGATAATGTCCTAAAATGCCAAAGTAGAAATGTCCTATTC
>DYHX01000006.1:0-35377 GCA_020723925.1 Nitrospira japonica
AATTATCTGTCGATTATAAAAATACGAAAAGAGCAAGCGAACATGTTCGCTTGTCCTGAGACAGCCTTTCCTATATCTATTTTAAGGCTACATTTGATTGTTTACAATTTTTCAATAATCTGCAAAAATATAAAGCAATGTCGAAGCTCTATCTTATTCTTGCAATCCATAATCATCAGCCTGTAGGAAACTTTGACCACGTATTCGAGGAGTCATATCAGAAGGCATATCTGCCTTTTCTTGAGAGCCTTTTGAGACATCCGTCACTGAAGGTTGTCCTTCATTATTCAGGAAACCTTCTTTTATGGATTGAGAAGAGGCATCCTGAGGCGATTGATATGATAAGGGCACTTCTGAGGGATGGAAGGGCTGAACTGCTGTCAGGTGGTTTTTACGAGCCCATACTCCCGGTGCTGCCTGAAAAAGACAGGGACATGCAGATAAAGGAAATGACCGGATATATAAAGGACAGGTTCGGCTATGCACCTAAAGGCATGTGGCTTGCAGAGAGGGTCTGGGAACCCCACATGCCAGAGTTTATATCGAAGGCAGGGATTGAGTATCTATCTGTGGATGATTACCATTTCAAGCTCTCAGGACTTGAGGATGGAGACCTTCTCGGATATTACATAACAGAGGAAGATGGACATTCGATAAAGGTCTTTCCAGGAAACGAAAGACTGAGATATTACATACCGTTCAGGAATGTTGATGAGATAATCTCCTATTTCAGGGAGACCTTTATGCGGGGTGGATACCCTCTTCTCACGATGGCAGATGATGGCGAGAAGTTCGGGGTCTGGCCTGAGACGTACAAACACTGCCATGAAGATGGGTGGCTTGATAGATTTTTATCAGCCCTTGAGGAAAACTCTGACTGGATAGGGACAACAACCTTCAGCGAATATCAGGAGAGATTTTATCCCATAGGCACTGCATATTTGCCGACAGCGGCTTATAGAGAAATGGGCGAGTGGGCGCTGCCTCCAGAAAGAGCCCTTGAGTATGAATATATATCAAATGAGATGCAGAAGATAGTGGGCGAAAGGGCAAAAGGCCTGCTGAGAGGTGGAATGTGGAGGTTCTTCCTTGCAAAGTACCCCGAGGCGAACCACATCCACAAGCGCATGTTGATGATAAGCAGAAAAGTACATAAAGCAGTTCAAAAGTTCAAGAGTTCAAGAGTTCAAAAGTTCAAGGTTAAAAAATCAGAAAAAACTCCGAACTCCGAACTCCGAACTCCGAACTTATTATTACACGAGCTCTGGAGCGGTCAGTGCAATGATGCGTATTGGCATGGAATATTCGGAGGTCTTTACCTGCCACACCTCAGGTCTTCCCTCTACAGGCACCTCCTCAGGGCAGAGTCAATAGCAGAGGAGATTCTGGATAAGAAGGTCTTCATAGAGGAAGGTGACCTTGACTGCGATGGCTTCAGAGACGTCTGTATAAGCAAGGGAGATATGACTGCATTTTTCACAGAGGAGAGCGGAGGTCTCCGGGAGCTTTCTCTTAAAAAGAAGCAGGTCAATTTGCTGGATACACTCACGCGCAGACCCGAGGCATATCATTCAAAGATATCAGAGGCAACATCTCACAACCATGGTGAGACAAAGACTATTCATAAAAGGCTCACTGTCAAGGAGGCCGGGCTTGGAGATTATCTCGTATATGACAGCTACAGGAGGGCATCCCTGATAGACCATTTCTTTGATTACGGAGTCAGGCTCGATGATCTGGTAAGGTCAGAGTATGAGGAGATGGGTGATTTTATAGGAGGACGCTATTCGATTGAGGTTATACACAGGAAAGGCGCCCATGGTGTCAAGCTCTCAAGGGAGGGGCTTGTTTCAGGTGTAGGATTAAAGCTTGAGAAATCTGTAATATTAAAGAAGTCTGGGATAAGGGTTGATTATCTCCTCGAAGGCAAATACTCTGGAATATTTGCAGTGGAGTTCAATATTTCTCTCATCGGCTCGCCATATGCCTCTTTAGATGTCAGCGATAAGAGCATGCTTATTAAGGACAGCAGTGTGCACCGTGATGTAAATAGTTTCTCGATAAAAGATGAGTTTCTTAACCTCAGGATGACATTTTCCTTTGATGAGAATATTGAACTGTGGCACTATCCTGTGGAGACCATTTCCCTGTCAGAGCAAGGAGTCGAGAGGCTTTATCAAGGGACAGCGTTTCTTTTTATGGAAAAGCTTGATTTTAGTGGCAATAATGGCAATAAAAGATTAGGGTTTACTATGAAATTCGGGGAGGATAAAAGGTGAAAATAGTTACTCGTTATTTGTTACTCGTTATTTGTTTGTTACTTTTAGCTAACATATCATATGCCGACGATACCGCTATTAACAAGCTGAGGGACAATGCCCTATCGTATTTTACACCGCTGAAAGGCAAGATCACATCGATAAATGGCAAAATAGCCACTATTGACCTCGGCACTAAATCCCATATAAAACCCGGCATGAGGGTTACTGTCTTCAGGGAGGGCGCCCCTTTTATCCATCCGGTTACAAAAGAGCCGCTCGGCAGGGTTGAGACCCATGTTGGGCGAGCTGAGGTCAGAGAGGTCGGCCCTGATACATCAGCCCTTGTTAT
Source organism: Nitrospira japonica (assembly GCA_020723925.1). Lineage (GTDB taxonomy): Bacteria > Nitrospirota > Thermodesulfovibrionia > Thermodesulfovibrionales > DYHX01 > DYHX01. Next base: position 2,611 of record DYHX01000006.1, read on the forward strand.
CCTTAAGGGTGATGTCAGAGAAGGCGATAAAGTAAGGATATCAGAGACAAAGGTAAGGATGCTTTTCTATCAGGGCAAAGGTGTTGACTGGTACCTGTCGGATTCATATTACAGAAGTCTGAAGGAGACTGGCAGGTTTGAGCTTGTTGACACAGCCATGGAGACAGATGATGATGCAAGAATCATTGCTGAGGCAAAACGGCTGAATGCTGATGCTGTGCTCATTCTCTCTGCAAATGAGTCAGGGAAAGATACATTACTGAAGCAGAGGCTCTTCTGGGTTGATGACTCTATGAAATTTGCTGAGGATGAGATAAATGTTGCTGTGGCTTTTGTAAAGGAACTGAAATTTGGCGAAGAATTCTTCAGCCCTCAGAAAGGCGATGTATGGCTCTACTTTGACCTCCCATTTGGTGTGAGGTTCATTGCCACAGGAGATCTTGATGGCGATGGGAAGCAGGAACTGCTCATGAGCACGGGCAAGGATGTGCGTGTGTATGTGCCAGGGGTTGACCTCCAGCCCTCATTAGGCGGGGTAGAGATAAAAGGCTCAGCAACAGATGACCACCTCTGGCTGGACACAATAGACCTGAATGGGAACGGCAGGGACGAGGTTATAGTCACCTCTATGAAAGACGGTGATGTGGTTTCATATATCTATGAACTCAAGGGCCCTGAATTTTCTCTGCTCTGGAAGGGGAAGTTCTTCCTGAGGCGCATCGGTAACGAGCTCATCGCACAGGAATATGACCCCGGGCAAGGGTTTATTGGCGATGTGTTCAACATTGTCTGGAACGGCGAATATAAGAAGGGAAGCAATGTAAAACTCCCGAAGGGTGTGAATATATACGATTATGTCTATATCGGCGAGCCTGGGGGTGGGAGATCTATTCTTGCATATGATGATACTGGTTACCTCAACCTCTACGATGACAGGGGCATTAAGATATGGAGGAGCAAGGAGGATTATGGAGGGTTCATTACGACATTCAAGAGGACAGCACCAACCGTGATGGTCGAAAGGGGAGAATGGGCTATAAAAGACAGGCTCTTCCTGAGAAACAGGGAGGCACTTATTGTGAAGAGGATTCCGATTGTCGGGATGGCAAGGGGCATAGGCTACAAGAGCTCGCAAATCAAAAACCTCTGGTGGACAGGTCTTTCAATGGAGGAAGGAACCCTTATAGACAATATCAATGGTGGGATTCTTGATTATGCACTCGCAGGTGACAGACTTATTGTGCTCAGCAGGCCGCCGTTTGGCATAAAACCAAAGAATATCCTCAAGGGAGAGAATCCTCTCGGCAGTGTGCTTTACATATACTCACTCAAAGGGAGGTAGCATTACAATTTAAAATCAAAAATGCAAAATTAAAAATTGATGTGCACCACAATTTTGAATTAATAATTTCGAATTTTGGATTCTTTTAACCCAAATAATGCAGACATTGCTCAAAAATTTATTTAACTCGATGAATTATTGAGATTATCTTGAAAGGGCATATGAATAAAAATATTCCTTTAACCATCAGATTAAGGGCGAGCAAGGTATCGAAAAATAAATTTTTTCACAACATCTGCATTATTCTAATTGCATTTTTTGGATTAACGATATAGGAGGCAACTTTGTTATTACACGACAGGATTCCAAATCATGTTGGAATAATAATGGACGGCAACGGAAGATGGGCAGAGATGCGCGGTCTTCCGAGGATCGAGGGACACAGGAGAGGCACAGAGAGGTTAAGGGAGATAATAGAGGCTGCCATGGAAATTGGTGTGAAGACGCTCACACTTTACGCATTCTCTCTTGAAAACTGGCAGAGACCTCAGAATGAAGTCAGAACCCTGATGAGGCTTCTCGAGGCATATCTGAGGAAAGAGTTCAGTGAGTTTATGGAAAAGGGAATAGTTTTCAGGACGATAGGGGAGACATGGAGGCTGCCTGAAAACATACAATCACTTATCAGGGAAACAGAGGAGAAGACCTCAGGCAATAATGGCATGACCCTTGTTGCTGCCCTGAGCTATGGTGGAAGAAACGAGATTATCAGGGCAGTGAAAAAGGCAATCTTATCTGGTATAAAGCCTGATGATATTACTGAGGATTCCTTTAATTCCCTTCTTGACACGTCAGGCCTTCCATCTCTGGACCTTATAATAAGGACGAGCGGCGAAAGGCGTATAAGTAATTTTCTCCTGTGGCAGGGTGCGTATTCGGAGTTTTATTTTACAGATACACTCTGGCCTGATTTTACAAAAGAGGAGTTTTTAATTGCACTCCGCGACTACCAGATGAGGGAGAGGAGATTCGGTGCGCTTCCTGCGGGGTCAAGAACCTGATATGCACCTCATGAGACTGGTCGTTGCAGTAATCCTCCTGCCACTCTTCTACCTATACATCATGAAGCTTCCCGCAGAGTATTTTCTCCTGCTTCTTATGATTGTCTCTATTATTGCACAAGCTGAGTTTTACTCGATGTATAATGTCAGGGGTCTGCTAAAGTATTCAGGCATAGTCCTGGGGATAGCGATAATATCCATAACATATATATCAAGGAATCTCTTTGCTGATTTCTTTGTTTTTTCATTCCTATTAATTGCTAGCATGAGGCTCCTTCTGAAGCGCGACCCATCCTCATCCCTTCATGACATCGCCCCTGTAGCAGTTGCCCTGATATACATACCAGGGATGCTTGGTTATCAAATGCACCTCAGGGAACAGGGGTCTGAGTGGATAATATTCCTGTATGGCTGTGTGTGGACCTCTGACAGTTTTGCATATTACATCGGCAAGGGCATCGGTAAGAGAAAATTATATAAAGAGGTGAGCCCTAACAAGACGGTTGCAGGTGGAGTCGGTTCGATAGTGGGTGGGGCTGTAGCGGCAGTTGTCCTGAATGCTGCATTTATCCATTCGATGCCCTTAGCTAAGGCGGCCATAATTGGTATAATCATAGGAATTGTTGCGGTGATAGGCGACCTTGTGGAATCAATGTTTAAGCGGGATACTAAGGTCAAGGACTCAGGCCACATAATCCCTGGGCATGGGGGGATGCTGGATAAGCTTGATGGCGTGCTCTTTGCAGGCCCAATGCTTTACTGGGTTTCGATAGCATTTGGAATAATTCAGTGACGAAAAATAACCACTTACAATCTTAAAATTGAGGTTATCTTCGATTGAAAAGAATAACAATCCTCGGTTCAACAGGCTCGATAGGAAGGAGCACCCTTGAGGTAATCTCAAATCACAGTGATAAATTTGATGTTGTTGCCCTTGCAGCAGGCAGCAATCTTGAACTCCTGTTGGAGCAGGTAAAAATATTCAAGCCGGAGATTGTGGCTGTTGCTGATGAAGTGGCTGCTCAGGAGCTGCGCAAAAGAGTAGGGGCACAGCATGCTATGCCCCCGCAGATACTGTCAGGTCCGAATGGCATTGCAGATGCTGCAGCCTATGAGGGTTCTGATTTTGTCCTGTCAGCCATCGTTGGTTTTGCAGGACTTCTTCCAACTCTTTCTGCTATAAGGGCAGGAAAGACCATAGGGCTTGCAAACAAGGAGACCCTTGTGATTGCAGGGAAGATAGTGATGGAAGAGGCAATGAAATCAGGGGTGATGGTACTCCCGGTTGACAGCGAACACAGCGCTATTTTTCAGTGTATAGAGGGCCACAGCAGGGCATCAGTCAGAAGGATAGTGCTTACAGCATCGGGGGGCCCATTTGTCGGAAAGGGCGTTGATGACTTGAGCAGAGCCACCCCTGTGGATGCCCTCAAACACCCTAACTGGAATATGGGCAGGAAGATAACAATCGACTCGGCAACCCTGATGAATAAAGGGCTTGAGGTCATTGAGGCCCACTATCTTTTTGGTCTTCCACCCGAGAGGATTGATGTGCTTATACACCCTCAGAGTATAGTGCATTCCATGGTCGAGTTCAATGACAGGAGCTGCATAGCCCATCTCTCGACACCTGATATGAAAGGTCCAATCGCCTATTCCCTGTCATATCCAGAGAGGCTCGATGACACGATACCCCGTCTTGACCTCGAGAGGATTGAGAAGCTCACATTCTATAAACCGGATACGGAATGCTTCCCATGCCTCTCCTATGCATATGATGCCCTGAGAGAAGGAGGCACAATGCCTGCTGTCCTGAATGCTGCAAACGAGGTGGCAGTTGGCGCATTTCTTGACGGGGCAATAGGTTTTAATGATATTCCTGTTATAATTAAAAAAACCATGCATTCCCATAAAACCATGCAGGCAACAGCGCTTGATTCAGTCATAGAGGCTGATAGATGGGCAAGAGAAGAGGCAAGGGAAGTTATTAGTTAAAAGTTAATTAGAGATAGGAGATATAAAAATGACATTTATTTCAGCAATAGTGCTTTTAGGGATACTGATATTTGTTCACGAACTCGGACACTTTCTTTTCGCTAAACTGCTCGGAGTGAGGGTTCTGAAATTTTCGCTCGGTTTTGGACCAAAACTTATTGGCAAAAAATTTAGAGACACAGAGTACCTTATTTCATCAGTGCCCCTTGGAGGCTATGTGAAGATGCTCGGTGAAGAATTAGGGGAGGAGCTCAAAGAAGAGGAAAAGCAGAGGGCATACAACTATCAGCCTGTATGGAAGAGGGTTCTCATCGTGTTTGCTGGACCAGTTTTTAATGTATTCTTTGCTGCAATTATCTTTGTATTTATATTCTTTGCCGGCGTGCCAGCCCTCCTTCCAGAGGTTGGCGAGGTTAGTCAGCATTCCCCGGCTGAGATAGCAGGGCTTATGAAAGGCGATAGAATTATGGAGATTAATGGTGCTTCTATAAACCAGTGGGATGAGATGACAGCAGTTATCCACAAAAACCCAGGTAAGGCGCTCAGCTTTAAGATAAAGAGGGGCAGTGAGGCAATCAGTGTATCGATTACACCAGAGAAAAGGAAGGTGAAAGACCTCTTTGGAGAAGACAAGGAGGTCGGACTGATAGGCATAAAACCTTCAGGAAATACATTCACGAAAAAAGAGGATTTTGCAGGTGCAGTGTATAGAGGCATAACGAAGACATGGGAGATATCTGTCCTTACAGTGGTCTCTGTCATAAAGCTCATACAGAGGGTTATCCCAGCAGAGACCATCGGTGGACCAATCCTTATATTTCAGATGGCAGGGCAACAGGCAGCATATGGCATATTAAGTTTCTTCACGTTCATGGCGGTAATAAGTATAAACCTCGGTATCCTTAATCTTCTGCCGATACCAATACTTGACGGCGGCCATCTTGTGTTCCTCAGTGTTGAAGCAGTGAGGAGAAAACCCCTGAGTGATAAGGTGATAATGGTTGCACAGAGGATAGGGCTTGCAATCATAATTACGATAATGGTCTTTGCGCTTTATAATGACATCATGAGGGTCGTTACAGGGAAAACGATCCCATGAAGCCAGCATCTCTTAAGACACAGGTCTCATCAGGCGGGGTTATATTTAGAAGGTCTAATGATATGGTGGAAATCGCCCTGGTGGCGGTCAAGGGCGGTGATGTCTGGTGTCTTCCAAAAGGGCTTGTTGAGAAGGGGGAAACGCCTGAAGAAACTGCAATGAGAGAAGTGGCAGAAGAGACAGGGCTGAGGGGTAAGGTTATAAAAAAAATAGGTGATATATCTTACTGGTACTATATAAGAGGAGAGAACGCCAAGTGCAGGAAGACTGTGCATTTCTATCTCATGGAATATGAAGGTGGCAGCACAGACGACCATAGCTGGGAGGTTGATAAGGCTGCCTGGTTTATCATGGATGAGGCACTGAACAAGGTTAGTTACAAGGGTGATAGAGGTATACTTGAGAAGGCAAGGGAGATGGTTTTAAAGATAGTGACAAGTGACGAGTGACAGGTTATTTATTTTTTGTTACTCGTTACTCGTTACTCGTTACTGATATGGGTAGAATACTTAACTGGGATGAATTGAAGGAAGCGGTAGATTCTGTAAAGGCCGGTGGTAAGAAGGTGGTCTTTACCAATGGCTGTTTTGATATTCTGCACATAGGGCATGTGAGGTATCTGAATGAGGCAAAGAGGCTTGGAGACATCCTTGTGGTCGCACTCAACACAGACAGATCAGTATCGAAGATAAAACCATGCAGGCCTGTTGTCCCTGAGGCCCAAAGGGCAGAGGTTGTTGCAGCCCTTGAGATGGTTGATTATGTGACAGTGTTCGATGAGGACACACCGTATGAGCTTATAAAATTCCTGCGACCGGACATCATTGTCAAGGGAGGCGACTGGGAAAAAGAAGAAATAGTTGGGTCGGATATAGTGCCTGAGGTTTACAGCCTGCCCTATATCAGAGGGATTTCAACAACAGAGATAATAAATCGGATAAAAGAGTCGATAAGAAATTGAATCGGTCGATAAACATTTTAGTTGTTGACGACGAGGCAGACCTCGTTGACCTCGTCTCATATAACCTCAAAAAAGAAGGCTTCCTTGCGGACTCAGCCTCTGATGGTGAGGCAGCCCTGGCAAAGATTAAAAAGGGAAATTATGACCTCGCCATCCTTGACCTCATGCTCCCTGGAATTCAGGGGATGGAGATCTGCAGGATTCTGAGAAACGACCCGAAAACAGCATCTTTTCCCATCATCATGCTCACAGCAAAGGAAGAAGAGGTCGACAGAGTCCTTGGTCTCGAGATGGGGGCAGATGACTATATGACCAAGCCCTTCAGCCCGAGAGAGCTTGTGGCAAGGGTAAAGGCGGTCTTAAGAAGGACGGCTGAGAGATCTATTACTCAGGAAATTATAAAGATAGATGAGCTTGAGATAGACAGGGAGACATATAAAGTCACTAAAAGAGGACACCCAATAAAACTCAGTGCAACAGAGTTCAAACTCCTCCTTTATCTTGCTGAAAGGAAGGGAAAGGTCTTCAGTCGTGAGCAGCTCCTTGATGCTGTCTGGCGTGATGAGGCTTTTGTTGAGCCGAGGACGGTTGATGTGCACATAAGGAGATTGCGGGCCCAGATTGAAGAAGACCCTGCCAACCCTAAATATATCAAGACCATGCGCGGCATTGGCTATTCCTTTGAGGGAAATAGATAGAATGTCTTTTGTCTTATTTGTTTTAGCCCTGTTTATAGTTTTTTCTATATGCCTTTTCCGTGCACGGAAGATAAAAAGAGACATCGATGAAATAGTTGAATTTTCAAAGTCTATCGCATCTGGAAATTTAGATAGAAGACTATTTATAAGAGAAAGAGGCAAACTAAATGATCTGGCCGAAAACCTTAATATCATGGCCGCCGAACTGAAGCATAAACTGAAAGAGGATGAGGAAGAGAAACACAGGACGGAGGCGATTTTGAGAAGCATGTCTGACGGCCTTCTGCTTGTTGACACTGAGGGGGTGATAGTCCTTGCAAACCCTGGATTTAAAAAACTCCTTGCGATGGATGGAGAGATAGAAGGGAAGCCCTTTATGGAGGTGCTGAGAAATGCAGAGCTTCAGGATGTGATGAACAGGGCGAGGGAAGATAAAAAAACAGTCTCCCATGAGATTGAGGTGGCCTACCCGAAGGAGCTTCATCTCATGACAACTGCAGTGCCTGTCTATTCGCTTCAGGAAGAGGTGACAGGGATAGTCCTTGCCCTTCATAATATCACAAGGCTCAAGCAACTCGAGGAGATGAGAAAGGACTTTGTTGCCAATGTCTCCCATGAGATAAAGACTCCTATTACCGCAATCAAGGGATTTGCAGAGACATTGCTTGAGGGAGCGATAGACGACAAAGAGAATGCCACTAAATTTTTAGAGACGATTAAGAACCACAGCGAGCGGCTGAACAGCCTTGTGGATGACCTCTTAACCCTCTCAAAGATAGAGCTCGGAGGGATAACCATAGAGAAGCAACCTGCAGACATAAGCAATGTCATTGATACTGTCTTCACGACGTTAAGAGAAAAGGCCCGCGACAAGGGACTGTATCTTAAAAAATCCATTCCAGAAGATACCCCCAAAATTCTCGCCGATAGAGACAAACTCGTTCAGATACTTCTCAATCTTGTGGATAATGGCATAAAGTTCACAGAGAATGGAGGGGTCACAGTAAAGGTTCAGAGTTCAAGGCTTCGCCCTGAGGCTCAGCCCGAAGGGTTCAAGGCTTCGCCCTCGAGGGCTCAAGCCCGAAGGGTTCAAAGTGAAACAGAAGTCGTTGACTCGTCACTTATCACTTATCACTCGTCACTCGGAGATTTCTACGAAATCTCCGTAGAGGATACAGGGATCGGTATACCCAAAAAACACATCCAACGGCTCGGAGAGAGATTTTATCGGGTAGATAATACCCGTTCAAGAGAGCTCGGTGGCACCGGCCTCGGACTTGCAATTGTTAAACACCTCACAAAAGCCCATGGATGGGATATGGAAATAGAGAGCACGCCGGGCATGGGTACAAAGGTGAAATTAATTTTAGCATGATGTTAAGTCATTGATTTGTCGTGATATCACGCAACATTTTCATGCCTAAATTTTAGATGCTTACAAACACATCTTTTAGCTTGCAAAAAACTGGGTTAAACATTATCATTCATCAACAAAGCCGCCAAACGTCCCTTTATTTGATAGAAACTTTAACAGGTTTGGGGGGATAAGATAATGACAAACATGTTAATAGTTGGTGGTGGAAAAGGCTGCGTAGAACTGCTCCCTATGCTTGCCTCTGACAGAGAGATAAATATAATTGGCCTTGTGGACATCAACCCTGATGCCCCTGCAATACCGCTGGCAAAAAAACTTGGCATACCTGTATCCACTGACCTGAAAGAAACATTAAAAAGAGATAATTTTAATGTTGTTGTGAATGTAACAGGAAAAGAGGATGTATTGGTATTTCTTCGGAAAACACTTCCTTCCTCTGTTGAAATCCTTGGGGGGCTGAGTTCAAAGCTATTATGGCAGTTTGTAAATGAGAGGCAGAAAAGAGAAGAAGAATTAAAGCAAAGCATAAAGGAGCATGATGCCCTTTACAGGATAGGGATACAACTCTCATCAGTAGAAAGGTCTCAGAAGATATTTGACATTATACTCACAAGTGCAATGGAACTTGTAAATACCCCTGCTGGAAGTGTTGTTATCATGGATGAAAAAAGCGGGATGATGAGACTTGTGTTGGCAAAGGGTTTTAGCCAAAAATTTATATCAGAATCTACCATGTGGCTTGTAAAACCAAAGGGATTAACATCTATAGTTATAGACAGCAATAAACCAACTGTAATTGCTGATATAACAAAAGAAGCAATATTTTCTGTAAACCCGTCTCTTATAGAGGAGGGTGTAAAATCAATTGCAGGCATACCTCTTCATTATGCCGGCAAGACTGTTGGCATACTATATTTGAATGATTTTATACCAAGGGGATTTACTGAAAAGGAGATTTCTATCCTGAACCTGATGGCAACGCAGGCAGCACTTGCCATAGAAAAGATGCGGCTGTTGGAAAAGGTTGAGCAGCTGGCTATAACAGATGAATTGACACAGATTTACAACCGCAGGTATTTTAACAATGCACTGTCTAATGAGCTATATAGGGCTCAAAGATATAAACACAGCACATCACTTTTAATAATAGATATAGACAATTTCAAAAACTATAATGATTTATATGGACATGTATATGGTAATTTTATCCTTGCCCTGATGGCAGATATATTCAGAAGAAGTGTGCGGGCAACTGACATAGTGGCAAGGTATGGTGGAGAGGAATTTGCCATTATACTGCCAGAAACAAATAAGGATACTGCAGTAATATTTGCAGAAAGGATCAGAAAAGAGGTGGCTGATTCATGCAGGCCTGAAAAAAACATGCAGATAATGTGTGGTGTAACAATAAGCATCGGGGTTGCTACTTCCAGTGATGATGCAAATAGTGATGAAGACCTTGTCAAAAGGGCTGATGAGGCAATGTATCAGGCGAAAAAAAAAGGTAAGAATAGGGTAATCGCATATAACTCAAAAGCCGCCTCGTCCTAGTTGCGCTGAGGATTCTACGATTGAGCTTGTCGAAATCTAGCCATCTAAAGATATCTGCCAGGATATCCCGACTATTAACCCAAAAGATGCAGACATGGATTCAAAATTTCAGGTAATCATGCAGGATTCAGGTTAAAATTAAGGAGATATTTAAGATTCTGCTAAAATATAGGGTAATGTCAAAAGTTTTATGAAAAAAGGGGATAGTTGATATGAAAAACGAAAAACCTCCGGGAGGCAAGCTAATTTGAAACAACATATTGAAAATCAAAGAGTTTTAGGGTTTTACCTATAAAACTTTTGGCATTACCCAATATATCGCAGGGAGGTGCTATGAAAAGGAAAGAGCTTAAGGGGAAGAAGATAAGCGAATTAAGGGCGATGGCAAAGATTTCTGGTGTTTCACTCAAACGCGGATGGAAGAAGGACGATATTATAGATGCCATTCTGAAAACAGGAAAGAGAGTAGCAAAAGCCAAAGAGAAAAAGGTTTCAGCAGAAAAGGCTGCTCCAAAGATAGAGAAAGAAGAGGAACCAGAAACCCGGGCAAAGAGAAAGACAACAAAGAAGACCAGGATAAAAGGAAAGGCAGCGAAGCCTTCTGAAAAGACCAAAAAGAAAGTCACAAAGACAACAAAGAAGGTCGAAGAGAAAGCAAAGAAGGTTCTTGCAAAGAAAGTAGAGAAGAAAGAGCCAAAGCAGAGAAGATAGCCGTAAAAAAACCTGCAAGGAAGGCTGCAGAGAAGATAAAAAAACCTGAAGAGGTCGAAAAGAGGATTGAAATCCTGAGATTTGAAGAGGCATATCCACCTGTCCCAACAACCGGCCTGCCTGCTGAATACGGAGAAGACAGGATTACACTGATGACTGTTGACCCTCAGAGGCTCTTTGCATACTGGGAGGCGAGAAAGGATACTCATAAAAGACTTGGAGAGAATCTCGCCCTCAGGGTCTATGATGTGACAGGGGTTGATTTCAATGGACAGAATGCCAACAGTTTTTTTGATATAAACATCTATGAAAGGGTTGGAAACTGGTATATAGATGTTAGGCGGCCAGAGAGTGATTTTGTTGTGGATATAGGTGTCACCGATCCTGATGGGAATTTTGTTACAGTAGCGAGGTCGAATAAGGCGTCTACGCCGCAGGTTAGGGTCTCAGAGGAAGAGGGCGCACTGCCGCACAAGCTATACGAAGAAGGCCTGCCTTATGGGTATGAAAAGACAGGTGACAAGTGATTCTAAAGTTCTGAAGTTTTTCTCTGTGGTTAAGTTTTGACAATACGGCCGTGCTCAAGTCGTTACTTGTTACTAAAAATAGCGAGAGTGGCGGAACTGGCAGACGCGCTGGACTTAGGATCCAGTGGAGCAATCCGTGGGGGTTCAACTCCCCCCTCTCGCACCAATCCTCTGAATTTCAAATTGAAACATTCATGCCGACAGGTCGGCACAAAGCCTGCTCCTGACACTAAACCTCTGTTTCCTGTTTGAGCCTTTCTAAGTACCCTTCCCACTCTATAGGCAGCATATGTTTCTTCTTATTATTGCATTCCTTGCATACAGGGACGACGTTTCCTTTTGATGACTTGCCGCCTCGGATTATTGGGACTATATGGTCCATGGTTAGCTCTTTTGGAGGGACCTTCTTCTTGCAGAAATAGCATAAGCCTTCAGCGCATTTCCTCTTCCACCACTGCGACTTCCTCAGTTCGCGCGCCTTTGTGCGCTCTCTCTTTATCTCCTCTTCTGTGACATACGAGATGAAAGACCCCATAGCCTATTTTACCCATTCTATATTCAGGAGTGCGCCCCCCTGCCTCTTCTTACCTCATCTTCTTTGAAGAATTTTTTATACATGACTTCCCACTCAGGGCTCCCCTCGACTATCTTCCTCGAAAAAGACTGGAGTTTTTTCCTGACAGCCGAGTCTATCTCCTCGCCTATCTTCAATTCAGAGACGATTGCGCGCTTTATCTCCCGCCTTATCTTGCCTTCTTCGTCCTTGAGCTCCACAAGGTTTCTATCCATGAGTCCTTTCAGGAGAACATGGGTGAGGTGTGTCACTTTTTCTTCAGAAAGCATCACAGGATCAGGTTCCTCTCTTTCACAATCTTCTGCTTTGTAAGTTCGAACAGTCTTCTGTAATCAAGCCTGCCTCGTTCTATCTCTGACCCGTGCCTCTTGAGGAGCTCCCTCACCTCTTCATTCACCCTGTCTTCTACCATGAGCTCATCCATAATGAGTTCCTCTGCCTCTGCTGTGAGTTTCTCAACCGTCACCTTCGGCTCAATCAGTTCTTTTGCAATGAGGTTGTCAACAATCTTCTCTGCTATCAGTGGAACCCATGTCCTTGGAACCCTCATATCTATTTTTCCACAAAAGAGAGGAGGGCGATATTACGTGCCCTCTTTATCGACTCATTCAGCTCCCTTTGATGTTTTGCACATGTGCCTGTCATGCGCCTGGGGAGGATTTTCCCTCTCTCAGTCAGGTAGTTCCTCAATGTCTTGAGGTCTTTATAGTCTATAAACTCTGTCTTCTCTGCACAGAACCTGCAAAACTTCCTTCTCTGAAATCTCCTCTGCTGCAATGCTGTCTCCTTTCTCTTTCAAGAGTTTAGGAGTTCAAGAGTTCAGGAGTTCAACTCCCTAACTCCACAACTCCCTAACTCCACAGACGTCTCACTTTTCACGTCTTGTTTAAAATGGTTCTAAGTCTGTTGTCTCTTCAGGAGGCGTGATATCAGACTCCTGTGCACTCCCGCTTGGGGCGGATCTCTTTGACAGGAATCTTACTGACTGGGCAACAACCTCAAACTTGCTCCTCTGCTGCCCATCTGATTCCCATCTCCTCTCCTGCAGTCTCCCCTCAACAAGCACAGAACTTCCCTTGCTCAGATACTGGCTGCATGTGTCTGCCTGCCTGCCGAATACAACAGTATCGATGAAAAGGGTCTCCTGTTTAATCTCATCTGACTGCTTGTACCTCGAATTTACCGCTATCCTGAATGAGGCAACAGGCGTACCCTGTGGCGTATATCTTAGTTCAGGGTCCTTTGTTAGATTGCCTATTAATATTACCTTGTTATACATTTACCCCTCGCTTTTCTGCTGCTCCTCCGCCTGGGGCGGAAGATGCGGATGCACTCTCAGCCTTTGTGAGTGCCTCCACCTGTTTTTTCCCAAGTTTTATGATCATGTTCTTTATCACAGGATCAAAGACCTTGTAGTATTCTTCAAGCTTTTTAATTAGTGGTGAAGGGGCTCTGAACAGCAGGAGCATATAAAAACCCTTCTTCTGTCTTTTGATCTCATGGGTGAGCTTTTTCCTGCCCCAGATGTCGACCTTGAGCAACTCTCCACCTGAGTTTGTTATGAGGTCTTTTATCTTTCCTGTGGCTGTCTCGATCTCTTCATCTCCAAGTGAAGCATCGAGGATTACAATGTTTTCGTAGATGTTCATTCAAACACCTCCTTATGGATTTTTCCGACCCTGTCGGATCCGCCTCAGCGGAAAAGCCCTCTCCAAAGAAGAGAGCAAGGAGCCTGATATTGAAGATTACCTGTAGCAAGCTACAGGTAATCTTAATGCAAGGAATTATTATTTTTATATTCGCTCGCTAAACCCAGCAGCAAGCTGCTGGGAATACGCTTGCTATCCATTTATATCACAGCAGACAGAATAAAATCAACCAAACCTATTTTATCCTGTATCCTTTTATCTTTGTCCTGAGCGTGTTTCTGTTAATCCCAAGGGTCTTTGCTGCCTTGAGCTGGTTGCCTTTTGTCTCCTTCAGGACGATGGCTATCAGTGCTTTTTCGACCTCGGATATGACGGTGTCATAGAGATTGCAGTTTTCGAGCTTTGTCATCTCCTTAAGATACCCCTTCAGCTTGTCCTCAAGGAACTCTTTTATGGAGCATGAGCTTGTCTCTTCAAGAAGCAGGTCGCGTTTCTCTATTATTGTTCCATTTGAGAGCACGCAGGCCCTTTTGATTGCATTCTCAAGTTCCCTCACATTGCCAGGCCAATCATACTTCACAAGAAAATCCTTTGCCTCTTTTGATAGCTCTTTCAGTCCAGTCTCGAATTTCTCCTGCGCCTCTTTCAGGAAATGTTTTGCAAGGGGGAGGATATCTTCTCGGTGCTCTCTCAAAGGTGGAAGCTTGATCTCTATCACATTGAATCTGTAGTAGAGGTCCTCTCTGAACAACCCGTTGCTAACAGCATCTTTCAGGTCTTTATTGGTTGCGCCTATTATCCTCGCATCTGCCTTCATGACCCTGTTGCTTCCAAGAGGGCTGAACTCCTTATTCTGCAAGAACCTGAGGAGTTTTGCCTGGAGGTTCAGATCGATTTCGGATATCTCATCAAGGAAGAGTGTCCCACCATTTGCTGACTCAATCTTGCCTGTGCGCTTTTCTTTGGCGCCGGTGAATGCCCCTCTCTCCCATCCGAAGAGCTCTGCCTCGATGAGGTCCTTTGGAATTGATGCAGAGTTTATAGCAACAAATGGCCCCATCTGGCGTGGACTGTTGTAGTGGATTGCCCTTGCAACGAGCTCCTTGCCAGTTCCACTTTCGCCTGATATCAGGACTGTGATGTCCTTTGATGCAACCCTGCCGATCTCCTTAAATACCTTCAACATCTTTTGGCTTCTGCCGACTATTTGTGGGGCCTCTGTTTCTACTGCTGTTTTTTTCAGCTTCTGAAGCTCCTCCCTCATGGACATGTCCCTGAATGCCTTTTCTACAGAGATATTGAGTTCATCAAGGTCGAATGGCTTCTCAATATAGTCGTATGCCCCCTCTTTCATCGCCGCAATGGTGTTCTCCATCCTTCCATGTGCTGTTATCATTATCACCATGGCATCTGGATTGGATGACTTTATCTCACGCAGGGCATCAAGCCCGCTTCCATCTGGCAGGACAAGGTCAAGCAGCACAAGCTGAGAGCCTTCCCTGATTGCCCTCAGCCCTGATGAGAGCCTCGGCCGTGACGTCACTCTGTAGCCCAGAGGCTCAAGGGCCTTCTTTACAACCCATGTTATGCTATCATCATCATCGATTATAAGGACTTCTCTTTCCATAACTAATTCCGGTGGCCTTCACAAAAGTTAGAAAACTTTTAGGCTATTTAAAAGGCCATATAATTACTCCTCGAATGGTATATATATTTGAAATGTTGTCCCTCTGTTCGCCTGATGTGGGCTCTCTACTTTGATAAACCCATTATGGTCCTTTATTATCTTTTTTGACAGGGCAAGGCCGAGGCCTGTGCCTCTCTTCTTTTTCGTATAGAAAGGAAGGAATATCTTCTGGAGTTCGTCCTGAGGGATCCCCTTACCTGTATCTTCTATCGATGTGACAGCCCAGCGTCTTATCTTTCCCCTCTGCATTACATACTCGCTTGAGGGTTTTGTTGTTATGCTCAGTCTCCCACCCCTTGGCATGGCCTCTATGGCATTTTTTATTATATTCAGAAATACCTGAAGCAACTTACCCTCATCCCCTGAGACCCTTGGCAGGCTGGGGTCGTAAAGTCTATGAATAGGTATCTTACCATTTTTTAACGGGATATTCATAATTGAAATAGCCTTCTCAATAACCTCGTGGATATTCACCTGATGTAAAACAGGTTTCCTGCTTATCGTGAGATAGTCCTGAAGGACCGAGTTGAGCCTGTCTGTTTCCCTGACGATAAGACTTATATATTCGGTGCTGTTCTTGTCTTTAACCTTATCTCTGAGGAGCTGTGCCGCTCCCTTTATCCCGCCGAGCGGGTTTTTAATTTCATGCGCTATTGAGCCGAGGAGGTAAACAAGGGAATCAAATGAGTAATCCTCCCTCTCTGCTATGGCTATGTTCTCTCTGAGGGAGAGGAGGCTGCCCTCATTTTCGCCATCAAGGAAGAATGGTGAGAGGTTGAAATCCACATTAGCTGTCCTCCCGATGTTTATATCCACCTCTCTTCCACTGAAAGAACGTCCCTCAGAGATGGTCTTTTTTATGAGTCTTGATACGACTTTCTCTTCAGGGAAGAGCTCCTTGAATCTCCTCCCTATTAGCTCTTTCGAACCCTTACCAACGAACTCTTCCCCTGTCTTGTTTATAAATGTGATTACGGCCTTCTTGTTGAAAAGGATAATGGCCGCCTCAAGGCTGTTTACTAATGCCTCAAAAAGCATCTTATTGATTCAGAATATCCTTTTGAGTTCGTTGAATTGTGGGTGTTGTCCGCATCAAAAATCAAATTCATATGGGACTTTATCACAAGGAGTTTTTATTTTGCAATCTTGACACGCTGTTTACTTAACTGGTAAAGTATTTCACTTCAGAAATAGGGAGGAGGGGTATATGGATGCCCTCTATTAGGGTACGCGAGAATGATTCCTTTGAGAATGCACTTAAGAGGTTTAAGAAGCAGTGTGAGAGGGAAGGGATACTCTCGGAGATAAAGAAGAGGGAGCATTACGAAAAGCCAAGCGTCAAGAAGAAGAAAAAGGCTCTTGCTGCCCGCAAGAAGGCTCTCAAACGAATAAAGATGGTAGCGAGGTAGGATGTCCCTTCTGCAGAGACTCGATGACGAGCTGAAAGAAGCCATGAAATCATCTAACAGGCTTAAGGTCTCTGTCCTGAGGATGGCAAAGGCTGCGATCAAGAACAGGCAGATAGAGAAGGGTGGGGAATTATCAGACGACGAAATAGTCTCTGTCCTTTCTACCATGTCGAAGCAGCGGCGGGAATCCATAGAGCAATTCACCAGGGGTGGAAGAGCCGACCTTGCCGAAAGCGAGAGGCAGGAATTAAATATCCTCCATGCGTATATGCCTGAACAGTTGAGTGCTGAAGACCTCGACAGAATTATTCTCAAGGCGATAGAAGAATCCTCTGCCAAAGGCCCGCAGGATATGGGAAAGGTTATGCGCATCCTTATGCCTAAGGTGAAGGGCGCTGCTGATGGCAAGGCAGTCAACCAGAGGGTGAAAGAACTCCTGGAATCCAAAAAAGTCGAATAGTCATCAATTATTAACAACCAGAGGCTAATTGACCAATGGTATTGTTGAGGATTTAGTGCTTAGGATTTTGTAAGACTACAGGAATGTCTGAAGAATTAAATGGATAGCGAGTGTATTCCCCGCAGCTTGCTGCGGGGGCAGCGAGCGAATGTAAAAATAATAATTCCTTGCATTAAGATTTCCTGCAGCTTGCTGCAGGGAATCTTCAATCTTTTATGAAACTCATAGAGCTTTATAAACGAGCAATATCTATAGGCATTGATAATGACCCGAGGGGTAAAGAGGCTGTCTCAAAGGAGCTTGAGTATAGGGAAAAAGATTTTGATACCCTTAAGCAGGATGAGAAAGAGTTCTTTGACCAGGAGTCAAAGCAGAATCCATATTCTGATTCAAGGGTCCTGAATGGCACAGGAGAAGAGGATATAAGGAGCATTCTTGTCGGCATTGATATAGAGGTCGGGGAGGTGCTTCTATGTGACAGTCTCAGGTCAAAGGGAAGGGTCGTGGACTTACTCCTGTCTCACCACCCAGAGGGAAGGGCATATGCAAATCTCTATTCTGTTATGCAGATGCAGTCAGACATACTCCACAGGTTTGGTGTCCCTATAAACATAGCCGAGGATCTTATGGAGGGCCGGATAAAAGAGGTTGAGCGAAAGCTGATGCCTGTTAACCACACAAGGGCAGTCGACGCTGCGAGGCTTCTTGGAATCGCATTCATGTGTCTCCACACCCCTGCAGATAATATGGTTGCCACATATCTGCAGAGGCTTTTCGATGAGAAAAAGCCCTATAAGGTATCCGATGTGCTGGATATCCTGAGAGGCATTCCCGAATACAGGGAGGCGGGTTATAACGGTGCAGGCCCTAAGATACTCATCGGTTCTAAATCGAGGAGGGCAGGGAAGATCTTTGTTGACATGACAGGGGGTACAGAAGGTGCCAAGGAGATATTCGAGAGCCTGACATCAAGCGGCATAAATACAATAGTGGCAATGCACCTGAGCGAGGATCATAGGAAAGAGGCAGAGAAAAACCACCTCAACGTTGTGATTGCAGGGCACATATCGAGTGACAATCTCGGGCTAAACCTTCTTCTCGATGAGCTGTCAAGGGGGACATCCCTTGAGATACTTGAGTGTTCAGGTTTTAGACGGATCAGCAGGCTTAATTAATGGAGCACTATTTTTATAGTGCTCCATTAACAAAATTTGCCAGCCTTTCATGTTAAAATAATCTGACTTTATTCCCTTTTATGGGAGAACAAATGAAGGCTGACAGGCTTCTTGAAGATATAAAATCACGCTTGGATATAGTGGAAGTAATAGGGGATTACGTAGAGCTTAAGAAGGCCGGTCAGAACTATAAAGGGCTCTGCCCCTTTCACTCAGAGAAGACCCCATCATTTATAGTCAGCCCGGGCAAGCAGATATTCCATTGTTTTGGTTGCGGCACAGGTGGAGATGTTGTTGGCTTTGTTATGAAGCATGAAAACTTCTCTTTCCATGAGGCGCTTAAGCTGCTTGCAAAGCAGGCTGGAATAAAACTTTCAGGGTACAGACTTGACAGCGAGGCAACTGAAAAAAGAGAGAGGCTTCAGGATATCCAGAGAGAGGCACTGAATCTCTTTGTAGAGAACCTGAAGAAGTCAAAGACAGCCGCAGCTTATCTCTCAGGCAGGGGTCTTTCAGGTAACACAGTAAGCAGTTTCTTTTTAGGATACGCAACTAAAGACTGGCATTCCCTTCATAAACATCTCAAGGATAGAGGGTTTGACGATTCTCTTATTGGGCAATCGGGCCTTGTTTTCTATGGAGAAAAAGGGGCGCATGATATCTTCAGAAATCGGATAATATTTCCCATATTTAACATACATGGAGATGTGACCGCATTCGGAGGCAGGGTTATGGATGACGCCCAGCCAAAATATCTCAACTCTCAGGAGACCCCTTTGTTCAAGAAAGGTGAGACCCTCTATGCAATACACCTCGCAAAGGATGAGATAAGGAAGAAGGACCATGCGATTATTGTAGAGGGTTACCTTGATGTGATAATGTGCCATCAGCATGGTTTCAAGAACGCAGTTGCGCCCCTCGGCACTGCATTGACGGCCGGACATTTGCAGAAACTGGGCAGGTTCACAAAGAAGGCACTTCTTGTTTTTGATGGAGATGAGGCTGGTATCGGTGCAGTAAACCGGTCAATCTCACTACTTTTTGAACACGGCTTCAGGGCAAAAGTATTGCTGCTGCCCCAGGGCGAAGACCCGGACAGCTTCCTTAGAAAAAACGGTGCTCAGCCCTTCAGGACAATGCTCACAAAGGCAAAATCTATGGTGGATTTTCTCTTTAACACATCAAGAGGAGAAAAGGTCGACATAGTCAGGGAAGCCATAGGGATAATCTCTAATGTAAAGGATTTAATCTTGAGGGATGAGTTTGTCAGGGAGCTGTCAGACATGGCAAGGGTCCGCGAGTCTGTTATACGCGAAGAAATGAAAAAGCTTAAACAGGGCACTGGTATATCTATATCTAAATCTGATGAGCGCAGTGGAAAGATTAATAGAAGGGGCTCATTATATAATGAAGAACTTCTTTTGCTGAGCGCAGCCATCGCTTTCCCTGACAGGGCCAGCGAAATAATTCACAGGATACCAGTGGATGAAGTCGAGGACCAGACCATCAAGGGCCTGTTTCAAAAAATTAAGGCTATTGCCGATAAGGTCAGCATAGATTTGATGCTGAGTGTTGCGGATAACGATGAGAAAATGCTTATTACAAGACTTTCGCTTAATCCTGGGTTTGATGTAGAGAATGTCGATAAGAATGTAGATGACTGTATCAGAAAAATAATCCAGAGAAGATTTGATGAAAGGGTAAGAATTGCTGAGACCGCTGGTGACCTGAAACTTTTGAATTCTCTTTTATTAGAAAGACAGAGATTGATAAAGGGGACAAGATGAAGGAACATTTTGACTATTTTGAGGAGTACGATGAGGAAGGTATTGACCGGTTAAAGGAGGAGGTGGAGGAAGAGCCCATAGAAAAGGAAGAAGAAAGAGGTCACCTGTTTATAGAAGGAGAATACGAGCCGATAAGGGTATATCTCAAGGAGATGGGCTGCGTGCCCCTGCTCACAAAGGCGGGAGAGGTCGAGATAGCAAAAAGGATTGAGAATGGCAGAGAAAAGGTGGCGAGGGTTATCTTTTCCACTCCATTTACACTCAAGAAGCTGATTGCCCTCGGCGAGCTTGTAGATAGAGGAGATGCCCCCCTTGCAGATCTAATACAGAATGGGGAAGAAGAATCAGAGGAAGACCTTATTGTTGGAAGGAAGAGATTTTTTGATGTAACAGAGCGGATAAGGAGATTGCATCAAAAGAGAAGGGAGTATCTCAGGAGAGTTGCAGGTGAAGACGATTCAGCGTATAAGAAGATAATAAAATTACTTGAAGACAACAGAAACCAGATACTGAAAAAGATAAATGAGCTGAAATTAAAGGAGGGTGTAATTATTGCTTTTTCTGATGAGCTTAAGAAGTTGATGTTCAGGATAGACGAGATGAAAAAGAAGATGGCTTCTATCAGGAAGAGGCTTAAGACCCTCGGGCTTGATGCGGATAAGCCTGGAAACAAAGGTATCCCTAAGAAGGTTAATAACGCGGTCATGAATGAGATAGACGCACTATTTAAGGAGTATATGGACTGTAAGAGGGAGGTGGAGAGGAGAGAACTTTCACTCGGTATTAAATCCGCCGAAATGAAGAAAGCACTCAGGGTTCTTGTGCAGGGCGAAAAGGAGATACTTGATGCAAAGAGGGCCTTGATAGAGGCCAACCTGAGGCTTGTAATAAGCATAGCGAAAAGGTATATAGGCAAGGGGCTTAGCTTATCAGACCTGATACAAGAGGGAAATATAGGCTTGATGAGAGCCGTTGATAAATTTGAATACAGGAGAGGTTATAAATTCAGCACTTATGCGACCTGGTGGATAAGGCAGGCAATAACAAGGGCACTCGCAGACCAGTCAAGGACGATAAGGATACCTGTGCATATGGTCGAGACAATAAACCGCATAACAAAGGCGACAAGAGAGCTTGTCCAGGAACTCGGAAGGGAGCCTGCCTCTGAGGAGATTGCCAAGAAATTGAGACTGCCTGTGGAAAAAATTAAGGGCATATTGAAAATATCAAAGGAACCCATATCCCTTGAAACGCCTGTTGGAGAAGATGAGGACAGCCATCTCAGGGACTTCATCGAAGACAAGGCTGCACTTTCTCCACTTGATGTTACGATACAGGATGATCTGAAAAGGCAGATAGATAAGGTGCTATGCACCCTGAGCCCAAAAGAAGAAAAGATATTAAGAAAGAGGTTCGGCGTAGGCGAGAATACACCCCATACCCTCGAGGAGGTAGGGCAGGAGTTTGATGTCACAAGAGAGAGGATAAGGCAGATAGAGGTTAAGGCCATCCGAAAACTAAAACACCCATCAAGGTCCAGGTGGCTCAGAATCTTCATCGAAAGCCCTTGACTTGAAAACAGTAACGAGTTTATAGTAACGAGTTACGAGTTAGAAGATAAAGCATTTCACTCGTTACTCGTTACTTCATAGGGCCCATAGCTCAGTTGGAAGAGCTACCGGCTCATAACCGGTTGGTCCCAGGTTCGAGCCCTGGTGGGCCCACCAAAAACAGTAACGAGTTACGAGTTAGAAAGTCTTTAACTTGTCACTCATTACTCGTCACTTCACTTTTGGAGGGTGCGTGAAGGAACATCTCAGTCTCCTTATCGAGCTTCAGAAGATCGATTCAGCTATCCTTGAGAAGAGGAATATTATTGGTATAACGCCGTCAAAGGTGTCACAGGTTGAACAGCCACTTAAGAATGCCCGATCCCTTTATGACAAGCATAAACAGAAGTGTGAGTCCTTTGAGAAGAAGAGGAAGGAGAAAGAGAGGCAGCTCGAGGATATTAACGAGAAGGTAAAGAAATTAAAAAGCCGTATATCAGAGATAAAGACAAACAAGGAATATCAGGCGCATCTTAAAGAGATAGAGTCGGTGGAGAAGGAGCGTTATGCAATAGAAGACGAGATCCTGTCTGTCATGGAGATGCTTGATGCGGCCTCTGTTGAGATGAAGGCTGAGGAGGCAAAGGTAAAGAGCGAAAAGGAAAAGATCGAGGCCTTCAGGAAGAAACTTGATGAAGAAGTTGCTGAGGCAGAGAAGGAATTGAGTGAACTGAAGCATGGGAGGGCAGGGATAGTTGGGGCCCTTGATGGAGATACATACAACCAGTATATGATAATACTTGAGTCAGGGAAGGGTCTTGCGGTGGCAGAGGTGAGGGATGAGATATGCCAAGGCTGTAATATGAACATACCACCCCAGCTTTTTGTGGAGATAAAGAAGAATGAAGAGATAATCCAGTGTCCTCAGTGCAGGAGGATATTATACTGGGAAGAAAAGAATGACTGACAAGAGCTATATTAGAACCCGAAAAATAGAGATACAAGGCAGGCATGGCAGGGTTCACCCCGCACTACATCCGTAGTGCGGGGTTCATAATTTTTAGAATCGACAGATTATCAGAAATGGATATATTTATCTCATTGTTTTATCAATGGTTTTCGAGATACAGATGGTTTATCTTTACAGGTAGGGTTTTAAGGTGTCGAACTAAAAATTTTTCACCTGCCATGCCTGCCTCAGATATTGGTATTAACCACTTTATAGCCCTATGTCTATTTTGGGGTTAGAAGAAAACAAGAGGGTAGTGAAGACCAGAGCAGGTCAGGTGGTTGCCATTGACACATCAATATGATGTATCAATGGAGGAAAGTCCGAGCTCCGCAGGGCAGGGCGCTCTGTAACACGGAGTGGGGGCGACCCCAAGGAAAGTGCCACAGAAAGGGAGACCGCCAGCCCGCCTACGGCGGGAGTGAGGAGTTAAGAGTGAGGAGTGAGGAGTTTTACTTTTCACTTGTAACTTGTAATTTTTAACTTCGAGGCGTTAGCCTCGGCTGGAAAGGGTGAAAAGGTGAGGTAAGAGCTCACCAGTTCCCCGGGCAACCGGGAAAGCTTGGCAAACCCCGCCTGGAGTAAGGTCGAATAGGTTCCGCTCTGAGAAGTGCCCCTTCGAATCCTGTCCGCCTGAGGCGGATCTGGATAGCGGAACGGGTTTAGACCGCAAGATTCTGATGGCAACATCAGAACTTAGAGGAATGACCACATCCTGATAAATCGGGAGACAGAACTCGGCTTATGACCTGCTCTGGATTAAAGACCCAATGACCAATAACCAAATTACAATAACCCCCAAAATGCATTGAAAAGTGGAACTGGAAAGCACTTGGCAAAAATTCGCCATGAGCCAAAAATATATATCTTTATGCTAATATGAAAATATGGGAATTGAAGATCATAAACTGAAAGTTTTCTGCACAGTTGCAGAGACAGGGAGCTTTTCCAGATCATCAGAGATAATCCATCTCACACAGCCTGCTGTGAGTCTTCAGATACAGGCTATTGAGGAGATGTACGAGACAAAGCTTTTTGACAGGTCAGGCAGCGCAGTTAAGCTCACACCAGCAGGGGAGATACTCTATAAGTATGCAAAGGAGATACTCAACCTTTACGCATCCGCTGAGAAAGACATAGGTGAGATAACAGGCTTTGTAAAAGGCAGTATAAGCATTGGTGCAAGTACAACCATAGCAAATTACCTCCTGCCAGGGGTTATTGCAGACTTCAGGAAGACCCGTCCAAAGATAAAAGTGCATCTCCGCGTCGGTAATACAAAGAGGGTTGTGGAGTATCTGAACGCTGGCAATATTGACCTTGGCCTTGTCGAGGGTGATGTGGCTAGGCAGAAGATGACTGCAGAGAAGCTTATCTCGGATGAACTTGTCCTGATTGTGTCATCTCTTCACCCATGGGCAGATAAGAAGAACATATCCATTATCGAAATTACAAAAGAACCTTTTATATCGAGGGAAGAGGGCTCAGGTACGAGACAGATGATAGAGAAGTACTTGAGTAAGCACGGGATAACACAGAACATGAAGATTTCTATGGTCCTCGGCAGCACAGAGGCGATAAAGGAAGCGGTCGAAATCGGCATGGGCGTTTCTATCGTCTCAAGGTGGGCTGCAAAAAAAGAAAGCAGATACGGAAGCCTGAAACTGTTAAGCTTTAAAGAGGAGAAGATGCTCAGGGACTTTTCCCTTATCTTCCAGAAAAATGCTGTCGCATCCCATGCAGTGGATGAGTTTTCATCATATCTTAAGACTTATCCCTTTGATAAGCTTCTTTCAGGGGAGGAATAAACCCGGTAATCTATTTCAGGGAATATCCTGTCCCTCTCCTCTATCTCGGATAACCACTTCTCGCTGATATTATCTGATTTTGCAGCCATGTATAAACCCGTAAACCTCTCGATGTGTTCTCTGGTTCTTCTGACCGCATATTCGACTGCTGTCCCTGTCTTCATTCTGTCTTCATTATTGGTGTCAAGAAAATGGTCGCTGTCCCTATTTCTTTTTCTACCTTTATCTTTCCACTTCCTTCCATGACCCTGCCTATCACTGAGAAGGGGATGCCGTATGAGCCAAAGGTGCCTATTTTATTCGGCTGCATGGTTATTAAAAGCCCACCAGAGGTCTGCGGGTCTGCGAGCAGCAGCCTCTCCTCTTCTGATAGGTGGGCGTGATACTCTATCTTACCTTCAAGGAACTTGAGATTGTTGTATGCACCTTCAGGGACCATGCCAGAGGCTATCATCTCCCTCGTCCTTTCAAGGACAGGGATGGCCTTTTGGTCGATTATGAAATCCACGGATGAGTCCCTGACCATATTGTATGCATGTCCGAGCAGACCAAACCCTGTAACATCAGTAGCTGAAGTTGCGCCTGAATTTACTGCAGCATCTGATGCCTTATCATTCAGCGTCAGCATCCATTCAACTGCAACCTTCATATCTTCATCCTTGAGCTTCCCACCTTTGAGGGAGGTTGTCAGAACACCTATGCCTATGGGCTTTGTGAGGATGATCACGTCGCCTGGCGTTGCGCCCGTGGTCCTCAATATCCTGTTTATGTCTACAGTGCCTGTGACAGAAAGGCCGAATTTCAATTCGCTGTCCTCGAAGCTGTGGCCGCCCATGAGTATTGCGCCTGCCCTATCGAGGGTCTCAATAGCTCCCCTTAATATCTCTTTTATAACAGCCGGTTCATAGTCGCAAGATGAAAAGCCAACTATGGCAAGGGCAGTAAGCGGTTTCCCTCCCATGGCATAGACATCGCTCAGGGAGTTTGCAGCACTTATCAAGCCGAATGTGAATGGGTCATTAACAACCGGAGTGATGACATCAACTGTCTCCACAATTGCCCCTTCTCCATCAAGCAGATAGACCCCTGCATCATCCCCTGGCCCAATAACGACTGATTTGTCAGGGGTCTGTTTTATGGAGCTGATAATATCCTCCAGGTCCGACGGACCCAGCTTACCTGCTCAACCGGCTGCCTTTACTTTTTCTGTTAGCCTGTAATCCATAAGGTGTATGATATATGATTTGAAATTAATAAGACAAGCCGAAAAATAGACATAGGATTATCAATGCATCCTCAAAACCAGTAGGACAGCCGTCTCGGCTGTCTAAACATATTAACCAATCTGGACAGGCGGGACGCCTGTCCTACCGACGTTTGGGTTGTCTATGTCTATTTTTCGGACAAGATTATCCAGCGACCCCTTTTCCTATCTCTGTTTTTGGAAGTGCGATAATATGAATAAGTTCAGATACATATGAGACGAATAAGATGCACTATTGAGCAAACTTCTGAAATAATGCGTCATTCCTGCGGAAGCAGGAATCCAGAGAATCATTGGTAATACTGGATTCCCGCCTTCGCGGGAATGACATATAAGATTATCAGCCTTTCAGCTTTAAATGGCTCTTGTCTCATATGTATTGAACGAGTACATAATAGTGTCAAAAATCTCTGGAAAAGGTATAATTTAGCCATGCACGTCTATCTGAATAATAAACTCGTTCTTTCGTCAGATGCAAAGGTCTCTGTATTCGACCATGGTTTTCTCTACGGAGATGGAGTCTTCGAGACAATGAGGGTATATGATGGCGTTGTGTTCATGCTTGATGAACACCTCTCAAGGCTTTACCGGTCTGCATCAATGATAGGGCTAGATCTGCCATTAAATTTTGATTCTATTAAAGTCGCCATATACGAAACCATTAACGCAAATTCCCTGAAAGATGCGTATGTAAGACTGACACTCTCAAGGGGCTACGGGCCTGTGGGGCTTGACCCTGAACTCTGCAAAGAACCGACATTTATAGTTATTGCCGAGGAGTTCAGGGAATATCCGAGGACTTTCTATGAAAATGGTATTAAGTTAGCGATAGCAGAGACGAGGAGAAACCTGAAGAAGGCTATCAATCCACAGATAAAATCTTTAAATTTCTTAAATAACATCCTCGCAAAGATGGAGGCAAAGGACAGGGGTGCCTATGAGGCATTGATGTTGAATGTATCTGGTCACCTCACAGAAGGCACAATAAGCAATGTCTTTTTTGTATCAGATGCAGGGGCGTATGGCGGCCATACGCCCCTGCTATGCACGCCATCAACCTCATGTGGAATCCTTGATGGCATCACAAGGGGGATTGTTCTTGACATAGCTGTAAGGGACGGTGTGATGGTGAAAGAGGGCGAGTTTACCAGAGAAGATATTTATAAAGCCTCTGAGGTCTTCATCACGAATACAACGATGGAGGTCATGCCGGTCCGACAGGTGGATGAGGTCAGCTATAAAGCAGGTAACATTACGAAACTCCTGCACAAGGCATACAGGGAAGAGGTCAGGGCGTATGTGACGAATATAAAAGGCAGCGGACCATCATTATGGGGATATGAATAAAAACTCAAATCCAGCGATAACTATAGGAGGCATGGCAGGCGACATAGCAAAGTTAATCGACCACAGCCTCCTCAGGCCAGACGCAACAGGGGCTGATATAAAAAGGCTCTGTGATGAGGCATTAGAGTGCGGGTTCTTCTCTGTATGCATTAATCCGTTTTTCATCAATATAGCGAGAGGGATGCTTGCAGGAAGCGATGTGAAGGTTACAACAGTTATAGGCTTCCCCCTCGGCATGACCCTTACGCAGGCCAAGGTCTATGAGGCAATGGAGGCAGCACTTCTTGGCGCTGATGAGCTTGACATAGTGGTGAACATCGGTGCAGCCAGATCAGGAGACTGGGGCGCTGTGAAGAAAGACCTGTCTGATGTAATCACCGCAACAAAAGGGATGGTTCACAAGATAATAATTGAGACATGCTATCTGAGCAGAGATGAAAAGATAAGGGCTTCAGAAATTGCTATCGAGGCAGGCGCAGAGTTCATAAAGACATCAACTGGATTTGGCCCCGGAGGTGCAACCGCAGAGGATGTTGCACTCATAAAGGGTATCGTGGGAGACAAGGCTGGCATCAAAGCAGCAGGCGGGATAAAGACACTGTATCAGGTCAAAGATCTCATAAAGGCAGGGGCAACAAGAATAGGGACAAGTGCAGGGGTGGCGATTATGAAGGAATGCCATTATTAAGTGAAATGAAAATCGAAAAGTGCAAATTGAAAAGTGCAAATTGAAAAAAATAATCTTTCTGAACGATTATTAAACCGAAAAATAGATATAGGAAAGGCTGTCTCATGACAAGCGAACATGTTCGCTTGCTCTTTTCGTATTTTTATAATCGACAGATTATTATAGTGAACGACCAAAGAAAGTTGTCATTGCGAGCAAAGCGAAGCAATCCCTTGAGATTGCTTCGCTTTGCTCGCAATGACAGTCAGTAGTATGTCTATTTTTCGGGCAAAGAAAAATAAATAATTTTGCAATTTGCATTTTGATATTTTCATTTTTCATTTTTACTCCGGTATCTTCCTGAACAGATAGACCGCTGCACCCCCGAAAATTATCGGCACAAGCCATGTTGATATGACCGGTGGCACTATCCCTGCATATCCCATCGAGAGTGTCACCGTATAACTGAACCAGTAGAGGAGGCTTATAAACAGCCCTATTGCGGCTGTAACCAGCCCGCCTCCTCTGTTTTCTCTCATGGATAGAGAGATTCCGAGCAAGACCATGAAAAAGTTAATAAGTGGATAGGAGATTTTTGAGTTCAAATCAACGATGAGCTTCTGATTTTTGAAGCCTGCCTCCTTCAGTTTTTTTGTATATCTTAAAAGCTCTCCTATACCCATCTCTTCTGGTTTTTGAATATCTTCTGTAAAGATGTCAGGCGATTCGAGGTATGGATATTCAAGCTCTCTGAGCCTGCTTATTTTTCCGCTCTCGATATCGTACACAATTACTTTTTTTAGCCTCCATATGCCTTCTGAACTTTTAACCTTTAAGTTTGAACTTCTGACTTCTTCCCATTCCGCCTCTTCCGCCTCTATCCTTTCTTTGAGGTAACCGTTTTCTATTCTGAATATGCTTATGCCCTTTGAAACCTTTTTCTCGGGCAGATACAGGTCTATCTTCACAAATGAGCCGCCTGTTGCCCTCAGCCACATGGTGTCTTCCTTGAATGCAAATTTTTTCTCTTTCTTTGTGATTGTGTTTTTAAGCTCGCGTGCCTTCTTTGAAAAGTCAGGCATAATAAGCTCTCCGAGCACAAAGCCGAAGAGGCTCAGGAATAGCCCTGCAAACAGGAAAGGCATGAGAAGGTTTTTTATGCGGCCACCCGATGCCCTGATTGCTGTTATCTCTTTTCTCCTGTTTGCCTGGCTAAAGGTAAACAAACTGCAAAGCAGGAGTGCCATCGGCAGCAGGTAAAGAAGGTATTTGGGAAAGTTGAAAGAGGCATAGAGCAGCAGGCTGTTCAGAGACGGCCTGTTCGGCATGAAGTCATCTATCTTATCGATGAGTTCAAGGATACTGAATATCAGAGCAAGCCCTGTGCCTATCAGGGATAGGAGCTTGAAGAATTCTTTAAGGTAATGTCGCTGTATTATTAGCATTTTTTACTTGTTACTCGTTACTTTCTTTATGAAACACCCACAACGCAAATAGTCCCAGTATGATTGTGGGACTCCATGCACCGAGATAATGCGGTATCTTCCCTGACCGTGCCATGTTTTCTCCGTATATCAACAATATGTAAAATACAGTGAAAACAGAAAGGCCTATCGTAAGCCCTCCCAAGCGTCCTGATTTACCTGACAACAATGACAGCGGAGGGCCGAGCAGCATAAGCAGCAGACACACAGATGGAAGCGATAGTCTTCTGTGCAGCTCGAGAAAAATAGCCATCCTCTCTTTATCGTCACCGTCGTCCCCTTTCTTTTTTGCCTCCTGAAGGAGTTCAATTGGTGTGAGCTCGCTGTTCTTCCTCGAAAGAGGCTCCACAGCAAGGCTCAGCGAGAGGTTATAACCTTCAAAGAAGAGCTCTGTTGAAGTTTTTTCTTTTGCGAGATGAATATGCCCATCTTTCAGATAAAGAGAGAGATTATATCCCCCGTTAGCATAAATCCTGCCCTCTCTTGCTGTAAGAACCCTCGGCTCTTTCTTGTTCCTCCCGTCATATATAAATATCTCCCTCATTTTATCTATAGTCGGTTTCTCGCGGACAAGGATGACAACATCCTTGAATGACGTATTGAACACTCCCTCTTCTACGGCAAGCGGAGCCCTGCTCGTAATTATGCCTGAGATTGCTTCCTTGAGTTTTGCAGCGCTGAGAGGACCAAAATAAAGGCTCACAAGTGTGCCTGCAAAGAAACAGCTCAGGCCAACAATGAACACCGGCGATGAGATGCCCTTGAAAGACATGCCGCTTGATTTAAGTATCACAAGCTCATTGTCAACACTGAGCCTTCCATAGGTGAGGAGAGTTGATAGCAGCAGCGACATCGGAAGCGTTAGAATCATGAGCTGCGGCTGCAGATACGCAATCATCTTCATCATGTCAGATATCGATGCACTAACGCCTGAAAGAAGCCTGCTCAGCCTTAAAATCTTCTCCATCATGAGGATGAAATTGAGGGATATGAGGCTCAAAAAAAAGGTGAAAGCTAATTCTTTTAAAATTGCCTTATGGATTGTCTTCATATGGGATTTTAACATAAGTCTTTAACTTGTCACTCGTTACTTGTTACATGAATGCTGACTGAATGCCCCGACTTTTAGTCGCGGATGAAAGTCAGCTATCTAAATAAAAAATTTTTCTTACATGGAAGCTCCGAGCTTTGCTCGGAGAGCTTCACTTTCATCTTTTATAGACTTTGAATATTTTAAAGAATGCTTTTAGACAGGCGAGACGCCTGTCCTACTGCTCTAATTGAATCACCCAACAAGTAGGACAGCCGTCTCGGCTGTCCTTGAATTGCATTAAAGAATCACTCAATTTAGGTACGAGTTTATAAACAGACTCTAATTAGACCGGGCCGCGGTTTACGTTTTTTTTGAGATTATCGCATTGAAGCATTCAGAATTGCGGATATTGTCATATGTCTTTGATGTCCTGATATAGTTCCAGTTATTGTATCCTTTTTTTATTGCCATTCTTAGCCATTTGCAGGCCTCTGTTTCATCGTTCCTTGCAGCATAAAGTTCAGCCATGCTGTTCAGGGCATAGATATTGTCCCGATTCAGTTCAAGCGACTTTCTGATGTCCCTTTCAGCGTCCCCCAGTCTCCCCACCAGAAGAAATGTGAACCCCCTGTTGTTATAGGGGATGCCGTTTTTCGGATTTAACTCTATTGCCTTGTTGTAGTCAGCGATTGCGAGCTCATGCTGTCCTGTCTGCTGATAGACATTCCCCCTGTTGTTATAAGCGAGGAAATATCCCGGGTTTATATCTATGGCCTTTGTGTAGTCAGCGATTGAAAGCTCAAATTGCCCTTTTCTGAAATATACATTGCCCCTGTCTTTATATGCCCTGAAATCTTCCGGGTTAAGCTCAATGGCTCTCGTGTATCTGACAATATCAAAATCATATTTCCATGGCTTTGGCATATGGATTCCTTTTTATCCGGTTATTACCTGTTGTTAAAAACCCTGCGCCAAGAGCACAGGGCGTAAAAGTCAAACTTACAGTGAACTCCTTGTTGTCATTCTCCGGCTTGACCGGAGAATCCAGTTCCTTTCTCTGGATTGCCCGATCAAGTCGGGCAATGACTATTCGAAGCAATTCATTCTCCACATAGAGAATTTTACAATACTGTTGGTCAATTGGTCTACTGCCCTGCTGTGCTGTAGCTCATATATTCCACACCCTGTTGCAGAATAGACACAGGAAGTATGGGCGTGTCTTGTAATTTCCCCTGAAATTTCAAGGGTTAGGCAAGGCATGGTTATTGCTTATACTTATTTATGCACTTTGACAATATCGCTCTTGACAAAAAAGAGCCGGAATGCTATAAATTGAGCCTGAGACTAATCAATTATGAATGACTACTTCACCAAAAAAGACGCTGAGGAGTTCAAAGAAGATATCAAGAGATATATGGGGATTCTCGTCGAGGATTTTCAGCACAGGCTTAATCTTGTTGTTGACGCCCAGTTGGATATAAAAAAAGATATTGCTGGGCTGAAAGAAGATGTTAGTGGGCTGAAAGAAGATGTTGCTGAACTGAAAGCAAAGACAGATATGATTCATAATGAACTTATTGCTCACAGGGGCAATACAGAGGTTCATGCGCAAAAAATAAAAAGAAAGAAGAAGGCAGATGCTTAGAACGAAAAGGAGGTGATGCGGGAAATAGCGATCAGTGTATAGCGGTTGGACAGGGCCGCAAAAGGTTACAACCTGTCAAGTTGTTGAGGTAAAATCCGCCTTTGGCGGACACAATACTGAACTAACCATTAAGGAGGGTTAGGAAGTGAAAAAATATCTGGCAATAATTTTAGGCATGTTGTTTGTTCTTGGCTTTGCAGCCAGTGCCTTTGCCATCCATGCCGAGATTCCTTCAGAGACTCAGGCAGTAGTGGCAAAGGGCACAACCCAGTT
This sequence comes from Nitrospira japonica, assembly GCA_020723925.1. Lineage (GTDB taxonomy): Bacteria > Nitrospirota > Thermodesulfovibrionia > Thermodesulfovibrionales > DYHX01 > DYHX01. Next base: position 34,692 of record DYHX01000006.1, read on the forward strand.
AACACTGGGCGGTGAATTGAGGATGAGGGGCTGGTATGCAGACAACCTTTCAGCTGGTACAAGAAGAGGTGAATCAACACCTTATGACAGTGCATCCCAGGCATGGTATGACGCAAGGGTAAGGCTAAGACTGCAGGCAGATGTGAGCAAGAATACAATGGGTGTTGTTCACCTTGAGACTGCTAATGCAGGTTCCAGAACCAGTGATGGATACACATGGGGCAGCCTTAACCAAAAGGCGGGGGATGCTGGGACTGCTTTAACTATCCTCGAGGCATGGATTCAGCATAAGGGTTCAGGACTCCTTGGAATCCCTGCAGGCATTAAAGTTGGCCATATGCCATTGGCGCTTGGTGAAAAGCAGTTCCTTGATCACACAAAGTTCGGAGATGATGCAATAGTCTTCCTTATGGACCCAACAAAGGAGCTCCATATCGGATTAATTACAGCAAAATTTGTTGAAGGTTCAGGACCAGTCGCCGCGCATAGTAACGATGTCGATGGTTATGTAGCCCTTGTTACGTACAAGCTTGACAAGGACAACACCATTGGTGTTAACTACGCCTATGTGAATAATCAGACTGTAGCTGACCACAGATTTCAGAACCTCGGTCTCCACGCAGCAGGTAAGGTCTCGGGCATTTCCTATAAGGCAGAGTTTGACACTCAGTTTGGCACATACACAA
>DYHX01000006.1:35387-44944 GCA_020723925.1 Nitrospira japonica
AACAGGCTCGAAATACAAAGGCAACGGCTTAATGTTAGGACTTGCTTACAAGGTTAACCCTGTGAACATAAGGGCTGAGTTCGCAAGAGGTAGCGGCGATGACGATGCAACATCTGGCAGCTCTATCAAGGAGTTCCAGACCACAATGGGCAATGATGTCCACTATACATTTATCTATGAGTATACAACAAGAACAGCCTCAAGAGGCAATACAGCACAGGGACAGAATATTGATGGCAGAGGCCGTGCAACAGGCATAGCAAACACCACATACTACAGGCTCGGCCTTGACTGGAGCCCGGTGAAAGACCTGTCAGCCTCTATTGACGGCTTTATCCTCAAGGCGACAAAGGCATTAACAGCAGGTTCGTCAAAGAATATCGGAACAGAAGTTGATGTGAAACTTACCTACAGGATTGATAAAAACCTCGTCTACTTCATCACAGCAGGTATGCTCGATCCTAAGAAATTCTGGGAAGAGAATGGGATAAATATATCATCAGCCAATAACAAAACCATTACACAGGCTGTTCACGGAATCACACTCAGCTTCTAATTGCTGAACATCTGCATCTCAAAAAGGCGTCCCGAGAATTGGGGACGCCTTTTTTATTTTGACAAATAATATCCTTTCTGCTATTTTATAATCATGAAGAAATTTGAAAATCTTGCAAAGGCATTTTACGACATTGGTAAGTACTCATTTACAGCTTTAGTGGTGGGTCAATTTCTTTCAGAAAAGTTTAATCCTCTTTCAATGGTCTTTGGTATCATTTTTACTTCACTGGTATTTGCAACTGCTATCAAGCTTTAAAAAATAAGGGTTTTCTTTTGCTAAATTAAAACCATGAAGCATAGAGAAAGAAGAAAAGAAATTGGCAAGATGTTTGTAGATGTTGCAAAGTACTTGATAACCGCTGTATTTGTTGGACGGCTCTTTACAGAAGGCTTGACGTTTAAAATGGGAATTTTCGCATTAGTTGCTATAGCAATTATTATTTTGATTGGGTTTTACACAATGCCACCAGAGAAGGAGGGGCAATAAAATGGATGTATTCTATGTGATTCTATTAGGAACCATACTTATCGGGTTGATATTTCTTGCAATCTCTATAGCGGAGGATCTGAGAGAGAAGAAAAAGCATACGAAAGGTAAAGCGTGATGATCTCTGTCTATGTTATTTATAGACATGCAATCAAAAGGAGAATTTTATGCAGGGTACAGTAAAACATATAGTTAAAAAAGTAACCCTCGAACTAATTTATGATGTAGTAGATGAACGGACAAAAGAGATTAAGGAAGAGATTAAATCTACCAATGCCCGCATAGACCAGATTCATACAAGATTAGACCAGATGAGGCAGGAACACAGGGAAGAGATTGGGCAGATGAGACTCGAATACAAAGAAGACTTTAAATCCCTAAATGCCCGCATAGACCAGACCAATGCGAGATTAGACCAGATTCATACCAGACTGGATCAGATCATGCACATGCTTGCTGAACGCAAATAATTGGAGTTTTAGACCTGGAGATTCAGGATAACCATAAATGGATTTACCCCGCACCTCATAATGCCTCGCCGTTCACGGCGAGGATGCAGAGGTGCAATAATGAAACCTCTGAAAATGCCTTATCCTTCAGGACGAGGTGCGGGATTTACAACCCTCTCTAAAACCATTGGAGGAATTACCTTTCAGTGGCAAAAAAATACCTCGGCCAGAACTTTCTATACGACCCCAATATATTACGGAGGATTATCCAGATAGCTCAGATTACTCCTGAGGACACTGTTGTTGAGATAGGGCCCGGGCCAGGCAGGCTCACAAAGATGCTTGCAGAAAGGGTAAAAAGGTTAATAGCCATTGAGATCGATAAAGAGCTCTATGAGAAGTTAAAAGGCCAACTTGCAGGGTATGAAAACATTGAGCTTATTCATGGAGATGCGCTTAAATTTCAATATGAAAATCTCAGCGAATTCAAGGTCGTTGCCAACATACCCTATTACATAACAACTCCAATTATATTCAGACTGATTGAGCATAGGAAAAACCTTAAGTCTATGACGCTCACGGTCCAGAAAGAGGTTGCTGAAAGGATAGTAGCAAAACCTGGAGGAAAAGAATATGGAGTGCTTTCCATAATGCTTCAGTATTATGGAAAGGCGAGGCTTAAATTCATTATTCCAAAAGGCGCATTCAGGCCAGTGCCAAGGGTTGACTCAGCAGTGCTTCATATCGAAATACTTGAAAAGCCATCGGTTGAGGTTTATGATGAAGAGTTCTTTTTCGAGGTGGTAAAGACAGCGTTTTCCAAGAGGAGGAAAATTCTGTCAAATTCTCTGAAGTCTTTTTCTAAAGAGATAAAAGATGTACTTTCGAGTGCAGGTATCGAACCTTCAAGAAGGCCAGAGACGCTTAGCCTGGAGGAATTTGGAAGGGTTGCGAATACCTTAATAAAAAGCAGTGGTTTTGAACTGATAGATTTATGACATTTAGAGAACAATGCCCGCCCTGCGGTATCACAGGACGGGCATTGCTTTTAATTAAATGTTTTTACCTTAAGACAACTGTCCTTGTTGTTTTATGGAACAAGAACTGGTCTTTTCCTACTTCGCCTTTGGCGCCAGCAGGTAGATACCAGAGTTCGACATCAATTATTATCTCTTTGGTTTCTAACTCCATGACCTTCTTTTCAGCTTTCACTACCTCTTTCATCGGGAAAAAGATTTCAAAGGTCTCTACTTGGTATGTAAAGGCTGAAGGCTTGTGTCGCGAATAATTCCAACCTTTCTGAACGGTCCATAAACCATCTTGTCCTCGCCACGACTGGCAGTTGACTGTGGCATGTAAATCTTTTGTGCTCTGAATATCTCTCTACCATCTTTTGTCTTAGCGGTCACATCCAGGACCAGCCTGTTTGGCGATGGTCAGCCGTCAGGGATTCTATGTCCTGCCTTATTTGTAAGCTTGACTGTAAGTATTGTTGTTGGAGCCCACTCACCTGGCCTTGGGAGGAACTGATAAGCAGGCGTCTCAACAACAACATCCACCGCGCGCTTTCCTACCTCAGGGTCCCTATATGAAGACATATGGTGTCCCTTCTTGAACTCATGCATATGGCAGCCCTGACAGGTCTGAGAACCTCCTGCAGGTATGTAAGAATGCAGATAGCTTCCGTATAGTGTTGCGCACTGGGCAGGGTTGGGCTGGTCAAGGTTTGGTCCAACTCCATGGCACTGCCCGCACATTACAGACTCTTGCAGAATGGGGCTCTTTTTGTGCGAGGTGAAAGTTTCGTGAGGATGCGGTCCATCCTTCTTGCCGTAAATAACATTCTTTTGTGGCTCTCCATCATGCCACTTGTGTACAATAGCCTTCTTGTTATGGCAAATCAGGCAGTTGATATTAACCTTTCCAAGCTTAGCGGTATCTCCATCTATAACAGCCTGTGCGATTTCCCGTGCAACATCGTCAGTGGCATCCTCTATCTGCGGCAGATGGCACTTAAGACACTGCATCAGGTGAACAACCTTGATGTCCTTTACATCTTTAACCCCTGAAAATTTCTGTTCTTTCATTAAACCGTCAGTTATAGCAGTTCTTATAGTAGCCATTGTGCGAGGTGTACCTACGAGAGACTTAGCATGCAAAGATTTTGACCATTCCTCGTATTCCTTCACATGACACTCTTTACAGGATGACGAGTCGTACATCTTTGCGAGTTCATCAATAGTTTTTGCCTTTTGGGCCTCAGACTGTGCAGTAAATGTTACTACTGCCAGTGCCGCAAAAAGCAGAATCAAAACTAATCTTAACGACCTCATAAACCCTCCTTTTTATTCAATTCTTACAAATTATTTAATACCTATCCCGCTACTCTCGATACCAATCACCTCCCCCTTATAAAGGTTATTGATTCAAGCCCTCAAAAGCTTGTTAGTTAAATAAATTTATCAGGGATACAAAGCTCTGTCAACTTCAAATTCTGAATTTAGATGATATACTTTTCGGCTTATAAGGCGGTTTTAAGAAGCCTCACAGGGAGGTATCTTTTTCTCAAGCCTATTAAACATTGTAGATGTAAGAATGGTCTTAATTTTAAACCCTGGCTCGGAAAATTCATCGGACTTTTTAATAAGTAGCCATTCCTTATTTTTCCCCGACATCCTTGCGAGGACAAATGTTCCCTTAAGTTTTTTCCCGTTAAGGATGAATTCTAATCTGCCCTTCTCAATATTTCCACTGACGAGTTTATACTGTCCCCTGTCCCATATCATAACAGCGCCAGCGCCGTAGTATCCTTCAGGGATTATGCCTTCATATGAACCATATTCCAGTGTATGGTCTTCAACAAGTATTGCAAGCCTTTTGTCCTTCGGGTTCATGGATGGGCCTTTTGGAACAGCCCAGGATTTAAGCGCCCCATCCATCTCAAGACGGAAGTCAAAGTGGAGTCTCTTTGAATGATGCTCATGGACAACAAATATCGGCATTGTTTCAGTCCTTGCGCTGAAAGATTTATAGAAAGACCTTGCCCGGATTCAGGATTTTTTTGGGGTCAAAAATGGTCTTTATCCCTCTCATTAAATCGAGTTCAGACTGTTTTATCTCCATGCCAATATACCGTGCCTTTGTGAGCCCAATACCATGCTCGCCAGAGATTGTGCCTCCAAGGTTAAGGGTCATACTGAATATGTTCTCAACAAGCTTCAGCGCCTTCTGATATTCCTCTTTATCTTCTCTGTTGACCATAAGATTCACATGAATATTGCCATCACCAGCATGCCCGAAATTCACTATCTTTATCCCGCTTTCTTCCGACATCTTTCTGAGTCCTTTAAGCATATCAGGAATCCTGTTCCTCGGGACAACAATGTCCTCATTTATCTTGGTCGGGTTCAGATGGTACAGTGCAGGTGAGACTGCCCTTCTATACTCCCAGAGCTTATTCCTTGCAGCCTCATCCTCTGCTATGCTGAGGTCAGCATCGAGTGCCCTGCAAATATCAGCTATTTTTTCTGCCTCCTTTGTTATGGCAGGCGGATGCCCATCAAGCTCTATTAAAAGTAATGCTTCAGTGTCCAGAGGGAGTCCGATGGGCTTAAAATTTTCTACGGCCATTATTGCCTCTCTATCCATAAACTCAAGGGTTCTTGGTATTATCCTTGATGCTATAATCTTTGATACTGCGCTGCCTGATGCCTCAAGGTCATTGAAGATGGCAAGCATTGTGATAACATCCTCTGGCAATGGAAGCACCCTTAACCTTATCTTTGTTATTACAGCAAGGGTTCCCTCTGAACCAACGAGGAGCCTCGTGAGGTCATAACCAACAACACCTTTTGTTGTCCTGACACCGGTGGTGATTACCCTTCCATTCGGAAGCACAGCCTCTATCTCCATCACATAGTCTCTTGTGACACCATATTTAAGTGCCCTCGGTCCACCAGCATTTTCTGCCACATTGCCTCCGATTGTGCAGAAGTTCATGCTTGCAGGGTCTGGAGGATAAAAGAAGCCAAGATACTCGATGTCACGCTGAAGCCTGCCGTTTATAATGCCTGGTTCGACAAGGACATTGAGGTTATTTGCATCGAGGTCTATCAGCCTGTTCATCTTTTCTAAGCTTAACACCATGGAGCCTTTCGATGGTATGGAGCCACCTGTCATGCCTGTGCCTGCACCCCTTGGAACAACAGGGATTTCGTTCTGGTATGCATACTCCATTACTCTGACAACCTCTTGTGTGTTCCTCGGCCAGATAACTGCAGATGTGTATCCCTCAAGGCCGGATGCATCAAACCCGTAGCAGATTAAATCCTCAGGTTCGGTGGAGAACTTTATATCTTGAAGCTTATTAGAAATTATTTCGAATCTATGGGATGTCATATCACTTCTTCCTATTCTATGCTTCCACAAGCTGCATCGAGATAACTTTTGACATTCCCGGTTCTTCCATAGTTATACCATAGATATAGTCAGCTACTTCCATGGTTGTCCTGTTATGGGTTACTATTATAAATTGTATCTCTTTTGATAGTTCCTGCAACATCTTTGCGAACCTCTCTGTATTGGATTCATCCAGAGGTGCATCTGCTTCGTCTAAAATGCAGAGTGGTGCTGGCTTTATAAGAAAGCTTGCGAATAGCAGTGATAGTGCGGTCAGTGCCTTTTCACCACCGGAAAGCAGGTTGATATTCTGAAGTTTTTTCCCCAGGGGTTGTGCAATGATGTCGATCCCTGTCTCGAGGATATTGTTTTCATCTGTCATTATAAGCTCAGCCCTTCCACCCCCGAAGAGGCGGGTAAAGACCTCTGAGAACTTTGCATTTAATATATCGAACGCCTCCCTGAGCTTTCTTCTTGTCGAGCTGTTTATTTTTGTTATTGCCTCTTCGAGTTCAGCTATTGATCTATTAAGATCGTCCTGCTGTTTTGTGAGAAATTCGTATCTGGTCTTTAGCTCCTCGTATTCCTCTAAAGTGCCGAGGTTTACAGGTCCGAGCTCCTGAATCTTTGTCCTCAATTCTGTAAGACGCTCCTCATCCTCAGGGAGCAGCGGCTCTACTTCCAGAGTATCAATCTCCATCCCGTAGTTCTGGCGTATATTCTCATGGAGGTTTTCTATCTTCAGTCTATGCTCTGCCCTCGCGACATCAAGCTCAGATATCCTTGCGGTTAAGGAGTCTATCTTGTGGCGCAGCGCCTTTAATTCATGCCCTGTTGCAAGAAGGTCATTTGCTTCCTCCTCGATAGCCTCTTTCTTCTTTGATATCCTGACTCTGAGGTCATCTGCTGCTGATACGAGACTCCTGATTTTTGCCTCCCTACCCCTCATCTCTTCGTCACGCTGAGTTATACGTGACTCCACAGATGAGGTTTCATTTATCAGGAAATTATTTTTCTGAGATAGTTCATCAAGTGTCTTTATCGATGATTCTCTTTCTTTGTTCAGCGATTCTATTCTCTCTTTATACGAGGTTATCAAGAGCTTAAGGTCAGTGGCAGATGCACGATGCTCTTCATAATGTGTCCTATTTTTTGTAATCTCTTCCTGTATGTCTGATATTGTCTGCTCTATATTGTCCCTTTTCAGGTCAAATGCCTGTATCTCCGACTCTCTCTCGATGATTAACTTCTTTGTCGATTCCTTTTCTTTCACTACCTCTTCGAGTTCTATTGTGAGATATGCAAGCTTCCTGCTTGTCCTCTCTTTCTCTCCCCTGTAATTTTCAGCAGTCAGCCGCAACAGTGATATCTCTTTTTCTGCGTCAACTATAGCAGGCCCGATGTTCTTGAGCGATGATTCCCTCTCTGTGAGGTTAAGCTGTATTCTGTTGAGATCCTCATGGATGCGCTCAATATTATTTCTCTTCTCCTCTATCACAGCCTCAAGCTCTCTTATCTCCCTTTTCCTCTTGAGAACCCCTCTCCCTTCTCCCCCAATAACTGCTCCAGTTGGCTCGATTATCTCACCATCAATGGTTACAAATAAAAATTCATGGCCGGCTTTAACGAGGTCGATGGCTGTCCTCAGGTCTTTCACAATGATGACATTTTCGAGGAGGTTCCTGATAACCCCTGAGAAGGCGGCTTCATTGACATTGACAAGGTCTACTGCCTTACCGATTATACCTTGCTCCTCAACTACTCTGTCTTCTTCTTTTATCCTTCCTCCTTCATCCTTATTCAGCGGGATAAAGGCTGTCCTGCCGAGACCCCTTGTCTTTAATACTGATATTGCTATCTCGACATCTTCAAAGGATGAGAGTATAAATCCATTAACCTTTTCTGCGAGGACATTTTCTACGGCCTTTTCATATTCAGCCCTGACCTCAAGGACATCTGAGATTGAAGCTATAAAGTGAAAGTTTTCACCTTCTGAGAGGAGCTCTCTTGTTGCATTGTCAAAGACAATCTCTCTGAGAGATTCGAGTCGTGATGCAAAGGATGCAAGCTCTTCCCTCTCCTTTGATAGCGAACCCCTTATCTGCTCTTCCCTGTTTTTATACGTATCAATCTCATTGAGGAGTATCCCTTTTTTCTCATTCATGAGAAGTATCTCATTGTTCTTGCTGAGGGATGCGGCCTCGATATCCTTTATGGATGAATCTATCTCATCGAGGGTCTTCTTTGATGCATCGGACTCTCTTACCGCTGCCCCCTCCCTCCGCTCTAAGGCATCCAGGGCTGACTGTAACTTGTTAAGCTCGTTTCTAATGTTGCTGAACTCCTCTGATACTCTGAAGGCTTCTCTCCGTTTTGATTCTATCAGGTTTTCCCTTTCTGAGAGCTCCTCCTCTATGATTTTCAGGAATTCATTTTTCTCCTTAAGATATTCTCTGTAGCCATCTATCTCCATCGAGAGCTTTGCCTCAAGCGAGTCAAGCTCTTTCTGCCTGTCCACAACATCTGTTCTCTTTTGTTCGAGCTCTCCATCCTGAGACCTTAACTTTGTCAGGTATTCCCTGAGGTTGTCTCTGTCGGTCCTTGAGACAGCAATCATCCTCTCTATTTCTGCTATTTCTCTCTCCAAACCCTGTAACTCAAGCTGGAGTGCTTCAAGGGATTTTTCTTTGTCTACAAGCTCTATTCTTCTTGTCTCAGTTATATTCTCTATCTTTGTGAGCTCTGCCCTGTTGAGGGTCTCTTCTTCTTTCAGCGTATTATACTCTGATAGTATTCTATCGAGGGATTCCCTGAGGAGTGTATAGTCTCTCTTTGCAATCTTCAGCTCTATAGCCCTCAACTCCGATGAGAGCCTCTTATACCGCTCGGCCTTTTTGGCCTGCCTGTCAAGGGAGTTTATCTGTCTTTTTACCTCTGCCACTATATCATTTATTCTTTGTAAATTAAGCCTTGATGATTCGAGTTTGGACAGTGCCTCAGCGCGCCTCACCTTGTATTTCATCACCCCTGCAACTTCTTCTATCAGGAATCGCCTGTCCTGTGGCTTTGAATTCAGTATCTCACCAATTCTGCCCTGTTCGAGTATCGAATAACTCCTCACCTCGAGACCAGTATCAAGGAACAGGTCTCTTATATCTTTCAGCCTGCTGGGTGTCCTGTTTACCATATACTCGCTGTCGCCGGACCTGTAGAGCCTTCTTGTTACGGATGTTGAGTCCCTGGAGTCTTCTCCGTTTCCCTGTCCCACGCTATTCATGCCTGATGCAACAAGGGTGACTTCAGTCATGCCCTTTGGTTTTTTTGTCGCTGAACCATTGAAGATGACCTCCTCCATTTTCTCGCCCCTGAGGCTCTTTGCGCTCTGTTCGCCGAGGACCCAGCGAAAGGAATCAACTATGTTGCTCTTCCCGCAGCCATTCGGGCCTACTATGCAGGTTATCCCTGGATGGAGATTGAATACGGTCTTTTCAGCAAAAGACTTGAAACCTATAAGCTCGATTTTTTCTATGCGCATCACGATTTATTCTGTATTCTGGGTTTTGATAGTATAACCTTAAGAATATATCCGTGACAAGTTTATATTTAGTTAGTGTAACACCAAAATGATAATGTCCTAAAATACCAAAATAGAAATGTCCTATCCA
>DYHX01000007.1 GCA_020723925.1 Nitrospira japonica
CGCTTGTCGGGAATCTTTCTTTACGATTCAGAACAAGTCGGAAGGATTGCGGACAAGCCACAATGACAGAATAAAAATGGTCACGTGGCATTACTTAATGGTCTTATTAGTATGTGTCATTCTGAACTTGTTTCAGAATCTCCCAAGAAAATTACGTGATGCTGAAATAAATTCAGCATGACAAACTGAGAGACTTTTTGAATGAAACTCAGTCCGTTTATACTTTTATGTATCACAGGGCTTTTTGCCATATTCAGTTCAACTATATCTAAAAGCCCTGTGCTTCCGCTATTTGCTTCATACCTTGGGGCAAACCCGGCAGGCGTAGGCTTTATTGCGTCTGTATCAGCATTCACAGGAATAGTTGCCAGTATACCTGCTGGAATGCTCTCAGATAGAGTGGGCAGAAAGAAGATACTTATTTTTTCAGCCATTGTTTTTTCAACAGCACCATTTCTATATCTAATGGTCACGGAGATATGGCAACTTGCGGTCATCAGGTTCTATCACGGCTTTGCCACTGCCATATTCATACCTGTTGCAATGGCCCTTGTTTCAGATCTGTTTTATAGGGAACGGGGAGAAAAGATGGGTTGGTTTTCCACAGCTACCCTTATTGGTAGGTTTATGGCTCCGATAGTGGGAGGCAGTATTATAGGCTTATTGGTTTTCAGTCCTGGTCTTAGCTACAGGGTTGTCTACCTTGTATGCGGGATTGCAGGTATAACAGCCCTGCTACTCATACTGAGAATGCCAAATCCCCCCTCACCCCCCTTCATAAGAAGGGGGTATTTAGAGAGTCCCCCTTTGGAAAAGGGGGATATAGGGGGATTTTCAAAAGAAAAGAAAGTTCAGATATGGAAGGGTACTTTAATTGCCTTCAAGACAGTAATATCCGACAGGGGAATCCTTATCACAAGTGCGGTTGAGGCAGCAATACTCTTTGCATACGGGACCTTTGAAACATTTCTTCCTCTTTATTCAATTAAGATTGGTCTCAGTGCCTATGAAGTGGGAATATTTCTTTCAGCACAGGTGATTACCTTGTCATTGACAAAGCCAATGATGGGAAGATTCTCTGATAGGTATGGAAGAAAACCACAAATATTTACAGGAGCCATAATTGGTGCAGTATGTATTGGGAGTTTTTCAATCTTCAAGTCATTTATACCGCTCCTTGCCTTGAGCATACTATTTGGGCTGAGCCTCTCTATTGTTACATCTGCCACATCTGCCTTTATTGCTGATTTGAGCAGGCGTGAAACTCACGGCTCAGCCATGGGGATTTTAGGTTCAATAATGGATATAGGACACACAACAGGACCATTGGTTTCAGGAATTGTGGCCACCTATTTCGGTTTCGGCAAAGCCTTTATAGGAGCATCGTTAGTTCTTACATTAGCAGCTTTACTGTTCTTGAAAAGTATAGGGCTGGGCAGGGGCAAATAATCTTGCAAGCAAAGCTTTTTCAAACATCTGCCTGCTACCTGCATATATAATCGCATTATTGGGTTAAATCACGAAAACATAAATTTTGCACCAGCAATAATAAGAACAACTGCCATGAAAAATGCTCTGCCCTGTAATACTTTATTGTTGCTACCGCTGCAACGAGAATGTTCAAAGAAAGGGCTGTCGGCTTCATCATCTCCGGTGCAAAACTAAAAAATGCCATCACCGCAAGATAACCCGAGTCTCCTCCATGCCCTACTGATGAATAAAGGACAGCAACAGAAAACATGAGAAATGATAAAATGAGTAGTGCACTAAAATTAAATTCCATACCTCTCTAACAATTACTTCTGGATTCCCTCTTTTGCAGGGATAACAAAGAAGGAAACAATTCTCTGAAAGAGTTGCCTCATCATTTTGAAAACGGCTTACTTTAACATATAGAGCAACATTATATTAACTACATGCACCAGCACTATCCCTATGGAATCCCAGGCTAAAAACAATTTCTTCTTCTCTGCCCTATAGGTTAAACCAATAATTGCAATAGTTGTCATTATCATTGCAGATAAAGCAGAAATCATATGATTTGGATTTACAAAAGAAAGAATTGGACCTTTAATGAAGAAAATGTCGTCAATGGCGAGGATTAAGATGTTAAAAATATTACTTCCAAAGAGATTTCCGATTGCAAGGTCTATAGCACCTATTTTCACAGCCGCCATGCCAACCACCACTTCTGGGAGGGATGTAGAAAGTGCTATAAAGATGTTGCCAACAAAGGTCTGCCCCAGACCTGTGGTCTCTGCGATTCCCTTACCGATATATGGCAAAAAGGCGGCAGCAGCTACAACAAAAAAGGCATTAATGCCATAATTGAAAACAGCAGTCCTCATTGAGATGCCTTCATACTTAAGTTCAACTGCTACTTTACTAAATGCAGAAACCTGCCTCTTTTCGTAAAAATAGACCAATCTTATAGCAATAAAATAGATAACTATAAATAGTAATGTATAAGGACCTATCCAGCCCAATGGAAGAGTCCGACCTCCAAAAAATAGACTTATGGCAACTATACTTAGAAGTAATATCCCAAAACCGGCAGAAAGTACATGCCCATGATGCGCCCTCGATGATATTGGTGTTGGGCGATGCATGGCGTCAAGAAAAGAAATGATAAGCATATTGAACACACAACTGCCGAGCACATCGCCAACAGCAATATCAGGAACATCTGCATATGTAACAGAGCTTATTCCTGTAACAAGTTCGGGAAGTGATGTTACGGACGCCATAAGAACAACGCCTATCCATGTCCTTCCAAGCCCTGTCTTTTCAGCGATAATATCGCCGTACTTTGAAAGTCTTGAACCTGAATATACTATTATAGATGTGCATACTATAAATCCAAGCCAGAGAATCATCCGGTTTTCCTATAAATGTTCAATATCATCCCTTTTTTCTCCTTTTAACTTCTTCTCAAGATACTCCTTTGCAATATCCCTTCCCCCAAGTCCAAAGGCTATGGCAAGGGCAAGTACTACACCACCAAATATTATTGCAAAGGCAATAATTATTGTCCCTCTACCTATACACCTTTGGTGTGTCCAGTCTCTACGGGTCTCAGTATAATCTCGCACCTCCTACAAAATATTTTCCTCGTGGTGAAGGAAACCTATTGATATTTATAAATTAGAGTATAAAGGTAAAAAAACAGATGGTCAAGAAAAATGGGACAGCTTTTATTATAATTTGAGAGATGAAAGATGCTGATAAAAGAATCGCCTCTGAGATTTTTTATTCAGCGTTAAAAGCCGTTGACCCTTATAGTTCTGTAAAACTCTACGCAGATAGAATTCTTTCGGTATATCACAGCAATAATTTTAAAAGAGTTTTTGTCATAGGTTTTGGTAAAGCAGTATGTCCTATGGCAGAGGCAGTGGAAAATTCCTTGCCGGATTTGATTGATGCAGGGGTCGTGATTACGAAATATGGATACAAAATAAGTCATAAGTCGAAAGCCAGGAGCCAGGAGTCAAAAATAAAAATTTATGAGGCAGGGCATCCAATCCCTAATGAAAATGGATTAAAAGGCACAGAGGAGATAATTAAGCTCCTTTGTGATGGATGTTCAGATTATGATGATAGAATGAGAAAATAAAGACTTAAGGGCAGGCGAATGCCTGCCCTTAGTGGTTTTACTTCTTTGTCCCTTTTTCAAATATCCGTTTCAGTATCTCTTTATGCTTTGCATCGGTCTTTGCAAAGCCTGTTACATCGGTCACTTTCTTCCATATCGCAGCATCCTTCTGGTAATCATGGCATGAAATGCAGATATTGACTCTCATAATCCTGTCCTGTTCCTCTTTGTTAAACGGTCTTGCACCGTAATGGCTCGTTGCCTGAAGCTGCTTGCCGTTGTCATCAACAATTCTCTCAAGCTCAAATGGAATGTCAAGTCCGTTTGCCTTTGTATTGTAAATACCGCCGCCAAGACCCAATGTCTTTTTGTTTGAATGGCAATCCTCGCATGTTCGCGCCTCTTTGCTAATTGTATGCGGCTGAATTGGATTATGGGCAAAACCTGAAAATCCATCATAAGTGTTAAAGACCTTATTCTGCATTGTCACCTTCCCATCAGCTCCGACCTGTGTGAATATCGCCTGACATCCTGGAATAAATGGAGAGACCTTGCCCTTTTGGTTTATTCCAAGCACTGGACTTTCCCACCTTACATATGAACGAGTCTCATCCCATGTAAATGCAGTTTTTTCTCTATTAGCCCTTTTACCTGCTTTTGAGATGTCTTCAGGCTTTGTAGTATTTATCCAGTCGCCTGATGGTTTGCCCAAATCCTGCTTTGCATGACAGCCATAACATTGAGGCGCCCATTTTGCGTGACAGGCATAGCACTCCATTTTATTTAGGTGTGCAGGGATACTCTTTGCAGACTGCGCCAGTAAAGAGCCTTTGGTTACTACATCCTTTGTTTGAGGAATAATGTGGTCTTTGCCTGTAATCTTTGCCTTAAGAATAATCTTATCGCCATCTTTCCTGAGATTCTTGAGAGGGTCACCCAAGGAGGTCTTGAGATTGCTTGCAGATTTTGAACTACCATGGCAGTCCTCGCACCTTATCTCTGTTGCCTGATGTTTTTTACTGTAAATATTGCCGTCGCCATGCAGTTCCTTTTTGGTGTGGCAATCTATACAGGTCATGCCCTTTGTGTAATGAACATCTGCTGTTAAATGGTTATACCACTTTCCATGAAGGGTAGGTTGTTTCTTCCCGTCTGCAGTCCACGGAGAGCCATAATCATCGGATTCTATGGTTCCGATATAGCTTACGCCTGTCCTTCCTCCCCTGTTATGGCAGTGGATACATTGAAATTCAGGAATCTTATTTGTAATCCTGTGAACTATCGGCCTCCCCTTTTGTTTCTTGTCTATTGCCTTATCGCCGCCCTCATAAGTTCCCTTGTTGCTATATACTGTATGGCAAGCCGCACATCCTGATGCCCTCCAATCGCCATCTCTTTCATGTCCCGAACTCCAAATATGGCACCTCAAACATTGCTCCCTCAAGTAATCATCAACAATGTGATTGGTATCACTCATAGGTTTTTTAGGGTCATAGAGGGGAAGCTGCTTCAATGACTTTAAGGCGCCTTTCTTTTCTGGCACATTTCCATCTTTGTCTTCTACATCGTAAGTTGCGTAAATTGCGTTTTTGGTCTTCTGTGCGGCATTGGTATATCTGGAGCCGCTTATCTTTCCAGCCATTGTGGCATGGAGTGATTTTTTGCTGTTTTCAACATCCGCTGCATGACACTTTCCGCAGGTCTTATCAACAGCCCTTAAATCGCTGGGGTTTGCATACATTCCCCTTATATGCGCCTCTTCTTTTGTCGCGCCTGCAGGATTCCCCAGATGACATTCTATGCAGGTTAGTTTTGACATTACAGGTCCATCGCTTATCTGCTCAATCCCTTCATGACATTTCAGACACCCTGCGTCTGCCGGATTTGCAGCCTTTGCCATCTGCGTGGAGGCATCTCTAAATTGGGCAAATACAAACAGGGAAGCTGCTGCAAGAATAAGAAACATTACAAAAAGTTTTCGTTTCATCTTCATCTCCTTTCTTATCTTACTTGATGGTTTCTTGCAACCTTCTTTGGAATTTCTGTCTGCTATTTTCCTTTCAAAGACTTGATATAGGCGGTAATATTTGCCATGTCTGCAGACTTTGCATCTATTGCCTTGCCTTTCATCATCATTTCAATACACATATTAACTGCCGCCTCAAGGCTTTTTGCCTTGCCTCCCATGAACTCCTTCTTGGCGGCATCTATACCGCTTCCATCCTTATGGCATGAGTTGCATGATTTGCCCGATGTGCCGCCTCCAAATTTAGTATCGTTAAAGAGCGTCTTGCCTTTTGCTACATCCGCTGCAAAGGCAAAGGAAAAGATAAGCCCGAGGGCTACTATTGACAGCACTGCGATTTTTAAAACCTTCATTTTTACCTCCGATTAAAATATGTTTTTGGTTTTTTCTGCATCCAATTCCGAGACAATGGAATACATGAGTCCCCTGTCTGCCCATAACAGGATTATGTAGCCGCTTTTATTCAGCACATAAGCCCTTTTGTCTTTTAACATCACCTCCTTTTTGCTTTTTAAGTCATCGGGAATAGCTTCGTCCGTAATAAAGACGGATACTGGAGAGCCGTTGTACTCGTAAAAGAGCAGGGCGAAATGCCTTTTATCAAGGATGCACAGCCTGCCCCCTTTGAGTCTTGCATTGAGAGACGGCGGTATTACGGCAAAATTAACCTTACTCCTGAACCATGCCGTAACCTCATCAGAGTTGGAAGAACCGATATGCATCTGCGGTACAGGCAGGAATTTCACATGGTCGTTTACAATCTTGTTGAGGATAGTAGGAGCTTTTGTATGCGTTGAGTATAGATACCCTACCACTGAAATAATCAGGATGGAAGCGGCAACAGCAAGTATTTGATACGGCCGCTTCAAATATCTTTTTTTCTGTTCCCCTGCGCTCAATATCTTATTTTTCAGTTCTTCCGGTGGTGAATCCTTTTTAATGGCGCTTCTCAGCATGGGACCGAAAGACTTCTCAGCATCAAGAAACGCACTGCACTCACGGCATTCCTTTGTATGTCTTTTTGCTTCAAGCATGTCCTGACTTACTACCTCAGGATATTCGGACAGGTATGTTATTTTTCTTGCATTGCTACACTTCATTGCTCTTACCTCTTAAATAACCCCTGTTTTTTGCATATTCATAAAGGGCATCCCTCAGAAGCATCCTCCCTCTGTAAAGCCTTGATGCCAGAGTTCCTGAAGAGATATTCAGAATCTCCTGCACCTCACGGTATGAGAGTTCTTCAATGTCAACGAGTAAAACGACCATCCTGAATTCCACCGGCAGGGACTCAATGGCCTCTTTCGCCTCTTCATCCATGACAGCAGAGAATATCTCCTTTTCAAGGTCAACATACTGGCCACTTTTATAAAAAATAGGTTCAAGAAAATCAGGCTCTACATCTATCTCTTCAGGAGAGTTCTGTTCCTTTTTGTATTTGTTGATGAATGTGTTGGTAAGTATTTTCAGAAGCCATGCCTTTGCCTTATTTTCAGAACGCAAAGACCCAATATTTTCAAATGCCTTAAGGCATGTCTCCTGCACGAGGTCTTCGGCATCCTGTCTGTTTTTTGTAAGCCTCATT
This sequence comes from Nitrospira japonica, assembly GCA_020723925.1. GTDB lineage: Bacteria > Nitrospirota > Thermodesulfovibrionia > Thermodesulfovibrionales > DYHX01 > DYHX01. The sequence goes on from DYHX01000007.1 coordinate 7,204, forward strand.
GCAGTAAACCAGATAGAGTCAAGATACTTTTCTATCAAATCAGTGTATTCCATAATTTAACTTCCGCTCTTCAGCACTTCCGCACTACATTTTGCACAGCCCGAATGCCTTTCTATAAGAATAGACAAATTTTACTCGCAAAATCTTCCCGATGATAATAAAATAATCATGTGAAAAAACTTATCATCTTCACAGACCTTGATGGGACACTTTTAGATTATTCAACGTATTCTTTTGAGGCGGCTATACCCGCCCTCCAATTACTCAAAGAAAAGAATATCCCCCTTATTATCTGTTCAAGCAAGACAGGAAAGGAGATAGAGCATTACAGAAAAAAACTTGGCAATACTCATCCCTTCATCTCTGAAAATGGTGGAGGGATATTTATTCCAAAAGGTTATTTTGATTTCAGAGTTGAGAGTTCAGAGTTCATGAAGAAAATGATTATCTTGTCATAAGACTCGGTGCAAAGTATTCTGACCTGAGAAAGGCGATAACAGAATTAAGAGAAGAGGGTTTTGATGTTAGAGGTTTAGGAGACATGACAGCAAAGGAGATTGCAGAGATAGCAAACATGGGCATTGATGAGGCAGAGATGGCAAAGGAGAGGGATTTTGATGAGCCTTTTATTTTTGAAGGAAATGAAGAAAAACTCTTTGAAACAATTAAAGCAAAAGGTTTTAATTATACTCAGGGGAGATTTTTCCATATCCTCGGCAACAGTGATAAAGGAAAGGCAATATCCATTCTAATTGATTTATACAAAATAAAATTTGGCGAAATTATAACTATCGCCATAGGTGACAGTCCCAATGATATCCCGATGCTCGAAAAAGTCGATTATCCGGTCATTGTCCAAAAACCCGATGGAAGTTATGACCAGCGAATAAAGGTACCTAACATAATAAAGGCAGATGGCATCGGCCCAGATGGCTGGAATAAGGCAATTTCAAAAGTTATAGTCATTCCCCGAATTGATCGGGGAATCCAGAGCAAAGGAGCTGGATTCTCTGGCCAAGCCAGAGAATGACACATAGAAATCCTATAAAAAGCTACAGGGAATTATAAGTTAAAACTATTCCTTAGATTTTCTCATCAGCCTGCCGCCCCTCGGAATGATTGCTATTCCGGATGGATCTATATGACACCGAAAACGGTCTCTGTCAGGGTCAAAGCCAATTTGCTCCCCTTCATTTATTACATTTAACTTATCCACAATCACCCTTCTGAGACTGCATCCTTTTTTAAGAACCGTCTGGTCCATGATTATGCAATTTTCTACGCTGACATTATCTTCGATTACAACCCCGCTCCTGATAACCGAATTGCGTATCTTAGCCTTACGGATAACAGTACCTTCGGCGATTATGCTGTTTCTTATGTCTCCCCTCAATATCTTTGCAGAAGGCCCTTCATAACCTGACGGATGGATAGGCCACAATCTATTGCCAAGTTCAAACAATGGACGGTCGCCCAACATGTCCATATGGGCATCAAAATATGAGGATATAGTTCCAACATCCCTCCAGTATCCCCTCTCCTCATAATCCATGGTCCCCGGGATGGTGTTTGTTGCGAAGTCATAGGCAAAGACCTTCCTTGTATCCACGAGGTCTGGTATAACATGGGCGCCGAAATCGTGCTGTTTTCTTCTTTGTGCCTTTGCCAGTGCATCCAACAACACATCCTTGTTAAATATGTAATTCCCCATAGAAACATAAGCACGTGTCGGATCATCAGGCATGGGGGTCGGTTTTTTCGGTTTTTCCTGAAAACCTATTATCCGTTTTTCGCTGTCGGTCTGAATAACTCCGAAGGAAGATGCCTGCTTAACAGGGATGGGCCTTGCCGCAACAGTAACAAAGGCATCTTTCTCAATATGAAAATCTATCATCTGGCGGATGTCCATTTTGTAAATGTGGTCTGCACCAAAGACTATAACAAGTTCGGGGTTATGCTGCTGGATAAGGTTAATATTCTGGAAAACCGCATCGGCAGTGCCCTGAAACCACTCCGGCCCCATGCGCATCTGTGGAGGCACAACCGTAACAAAATGATCCCTGATAACAGGAGATAAGACCCAGTTCTGCCGCACATGCTCTATTAGAGACTGGGATTTGTACTGCACTAAAAGATAAATAGAATAAATATGTGAATTAATAAAATTGCTCAGGACAAAATCCGCTATCCTGTACCTTCCGCCAAATGGAACCGAAGGTTTAGAACGGAATGCCGTCAACGGGAAAAGCCTTTCCCCCTTGCCTCCGGCAAGCACAAATGCAAGAACCTTTGGGTGCGCCATTTAAAACCTCCTTGCTGCTAAATCTTAATTCTCATTTAATTTTCTCAATGTCTTTACAGCCTCATCCCTTATATGTGGATCTGCATCATTATCCAAAACTCGTTTCACAAAAGGGATTGCTGACTCATCCCCGGTTTTTCCAAGCGCCTTTATTGCACTCATCCTGATTGCAAAGCTCTTATCGTTTAATGCAGAAATCAAATACGGTACAGCCTTTCTGTCGCCTATGTTGCCGAGAGACTGCATTGCCGCCTCTCGCACATACAATGTCTTATCTGTTAATGCATCTATCAATACATCCACCACCTTTGAATAGTTTTTGAAATTACCGAGGGCAAGGGCGGCATTCCATTTTAATGCAGGGCAGTCATAGGTAAAGAACGGGTCATCCAATACTTTTATTAATAAATCTACTGCCCTGGGATTTTTAATTTCAGCCAACAGCTTTACTACTCTAACCTGAATCTTCCAATCCTCACCTTGATTTTCAATAACACTCATAAGCGCCCTGACCGATTCATCATCCCTGATTCTGCCCAATTCTTCAATTGCCAAAATACGAACTCTCAGGTCATTATGCTGGAGTTTCAGAATCAATTTATCGATATCGTCTGCATAGACGTTTCCTTTTGTGATTAAAAACATACCGCATAAGGAAACCACAAATGCAACGACAACCATTGCTGACTTGAGCGAAACCGATATTCTTTGATAGCGTCGTGAGCGAAAATTAGTCATGCTTGTTGCTTGTATCTCGATTTTGTTTTTATTACTGCGAAAACCTTTTCAGCGCTAAGAGTGCTTCGTCCTTTATAAGCGGATCCTTGTCATTTTCTGCAATATTCCTCAAATAGGGGAATGCCTGCGAGTCTCCGATCTCTTCAAGGGACTTTATTGCACCGAACTTAATTGCAAAACTCCTATCATCCAATACAGATATCAAAAAAGGCACAGCCTTTGAACTGCCAACCCTTCCCATGGTTTTTATGATAGCCTCCCTGACCACAGGATTGTCCTCAAACCTTGATGCATCGAGGAGTATATCGACTGCCTTCGGATCTTTTATGAAATTACCGAGGGCGGTGACAGTGCTCCACTTTATTGCAGGGCAGTCATGATTAAGAAACGGGTCGCTTAGTATGTTCTCCAGAAAACCGAGCGCCTTCTGCTTTCTGCTCTCACCGAGCAGCTGGATTGCCCTGATCCTGTATCTCCAGTTCAGCATTTTGTTTTCGACAAGGCTGATGAGCGCATCCGTAAGCCTGTCGTTCTTTATGCCCTCTGCACCGCCGTATAGCGGTAAACGATTCTGCCAGTCATTTGTCTGAATGTCTGATATTAATTTATCAACATCCAGTTCGTCGGCAAACGACTCACCGACAGACACAACAAACAGAGAAACAAGAAACAAGAAAACAGTTATGTGAAAATTTTTTCTATAATCGGTTGAAAACATCCCTTCCCTCCTTATTTAAAACTTTTTTATTTTAATACTCCGTTCATAATAATATCCACTGCTTAAAGTACGACTATCGAAATGGCAGCTCCTATGAGTACCACATAAAGAACATCAACCCTTTTAGCCAGTGCAATTAATGCACCCAGTCCGAACAATAGCCTGACAATATCCCAGGGCACAGCCAATGCAAATTTTAAAGTCACATAAAATAGGAGTCCGACAAAGGATGCAAGTATTCCCTTTGTTGCCCTTAAAAAATACGCGGATGTCTTTAGTCTGTCAAAGAAAGGTGTGGCAACAATCAGTATTAAGAAGGAAGGTGTAAATATTGCTATGGTTGCCACTATAGAACCCAACAGGCCATATAACAAATACCCAACGAAGGTAGCAGTGATGACAATAGGACCGGGGGTGATCTGCCCTAATGCAATCCCATCCATGAATGTCTTATGGTCCATCCACCCCTTCACATTCACGAACTCATGAAGCATCAATGGCACAGATGCAAAACCGCCTCCGAATGCAAAAAGGTCTATCCTGAGCATCATGGCTGCCAATCTAAAGAGCTTTATATCTGCAACATAAAGCACCGAAAGTCCTGCCAGCAGGATTAAAAATAGCAGCGCAATTTGCTTGAACATCCATCGGTTCCTTTTCTTGCCATGAGCTGAAGAGATTGTGAAGCTGACACCTCTGAAAAAGACGATGCCTGTCATGGCAGCACCTATAATAACTATAAAGGGGCTTATGCCCGACCAGAAAAGGAAAGCTGCCACGGCAGATATAAAAATCTCTTTGTAACTCCTCAATATCCCCTTGCCAAAAGAATGCAATGCGTTTGCGATGAGGGCAACAACAATAACCTGAAGACCATTGAACAACGAAATGATCAGTGAGATGTTATGGGATCTCTCGTATAACGCTGACAGTATCAGCATCAGAATAAATGCAGGCAGTCCAAATCCAATATACGATAATAATGCACCTGTTATCCCTTTCGTTCTCAATCCGACATAAGCCGCCATCTGTATGGCGGTTGCACCGGGTATGGATTGACAGAGGGCGATACCTTCCTTAAATGTCTCTTCATCCACCCATTTATTGCGTTTTACAGAAAGCTCCTTTATATACTGGACCATCGCAGGCCCGCCGAAGGCTGTAATGCCGAGCCTGAGAAAGGAGAGGAACAACTGAATGATTGTAGGCCTTTTATCCATTAGAAATACTGAACAATATATCTTATTGCAAGAAAGACTATAACAATGCCAAGCATCAGCTTTATAAACCTTTGCGGCACAAACTTCTGAAACCTCGCACCTAAATACATCCCTACAAAACCACCTATTCCGAACAGTATTCCCAGAGACCAATCCGGCATTGCAGAAACTCCATTCACTGCAGGGATGATGCTGAAAAACAATGCGCCTGCAATGGTATAGACAGGCAGATGGAAAACAGCCACACAGAATGGCGCAATTATCGAGCCGCCGCCGATCCCGTAAGCGCCGCCTATAACGCCCACAACAAGCGCAAGCATAAACATGCCAATAGTATTGAAAGAAAACCTTTCTCCCCAGAATTCGTATTCTACCTCTCTCAATGATACGGATACTGTCTTTACCACTGCATCTTTAGGCAGACCTGATGCTATTTTTGCGCTCTGCAATCTCTTCGCCTCATCTATCCTTGCCTTGAACTTCTCTTCCAGAGTCTTTGCAGCAGAGGACTTCTTCGACTTTACTATGATTTCCTTTAAAAGCCTGATGCCTATGTAAAACAGCACGCAGCCGACAAAGAATTTAAAGGCCTTCGGGTCGGGTAGATAAAATACCCTCACATAGTATCCAAGAAAAACACCGGGCAATGTACCCGCAACCACTACCCATGTCAAAGGCCATGCCATGCGTCCTTCTTTAATATAACGGTAAACTCCGCTCGGAATTGCAACAACATTAAAGACATGATTTGTCCCGCTCACGGACGGAGCAGTATAATTGAGAACGCTCATCTGATAAGGAAGAAGGAGAAATGCACCTGAAATTCCCCCCATTGATGTAAAAAAAGAGATAAACATCGCAACCAATGGTGGGAGAATGATATTGGTCTTAACGCCGGAAATGGGAAAGAGGATGTTTAGAAAATCCATAAGGCTTCCACCTCATCAATTATTAGTCCTAATTATAGCAAAAATTATTTATACTAACCTTATGTCCAGACTGAGCATATTCCACCGGCTGATTATAGGCTATTTGGCCGCGTTCGTCCCCATTATTGCGGTAAGTATATATTCCATCTTCCAGTTGCAGCAATTCACCAGCATTACCAGCTCAATCATAAACATCGATAACCGCACCATAGACTATGAGAAGAAACTTACCGATTCCCTGCTTTCACAGATACGATACGAGAGAAAATATATCCTTATAAAAGATGATTCGCTTTATGACCGATTTCTTCTGTCAAAAATTGACTTCGCCAAATATCTTGATGAGGCCGTGTCGCTTTCGGGTAATCCTCAAAAAATGGGCTTATTAAAAACAATAAAAGAGCATCATAACCGCTATCAATCCATCTTTGACAAAGAGGTGGAACACCTGAGGGCAAACAGGCATTATCCGCAAGCGCAATATAAGCAGGAAAAGGAAAAGACCGTAGAAGAAATAATGGAAGGACTGAAGAGACTTAGGGCACAAAGCCGGCAGGACACCTATGATAGGATAAAAAATCTGAGAGATTCGGGTATCAGCTCCAGAAGGCTGGCTGCTGCAATGGCTGTAATAGCCGTTTTATGGGGAATCGGCACGGCATTCTTTATCACAAAAAGCATTGCAGAGCCGCTCTCTATGGTAATAAACAAGACAAGAGAGGCATCCGGAGGAGTCTTAAAAGGAGACCTGAATGTAGCATCTCCTCCGGAGATTGTTGAATTGGCACGCTCATTTAATTACATGTGCGATAAACTCGGTGAACTGGATAAGATAAAGTCAGACTTTTTCTCATCCATGTCTCATGAACTGCGCACTCCGCTAACTTCAATAAAAGAAGGGACTAATCTGCTGCTTGAAGGGATAGGCGGAGAAACAACCGAAAAACAGAAAAGGCTTTTGACAATAATCGCAGAAGAGAGCAACCGGCTTATTGAGCTTGTGAATTCCCTGCTCGACCTTTCAAGGATGGAGGCAGGGATGATGCCTTTTAACATTATTGACACAGGCATCGATCAATTGATAAATAAAGCTGTTATGGAGATGGAGCCTTTATCGATGGCTAAGGACATCAGCCTTAGATTGGAAATAGCTTCTAATTTGCCTGCTGTTAAAATAGACGGAGAGAGGATTCTTCAGGTGCTTAGAAACCTCATAGGAAATGCGATAAAGTTTACCCCCAATGGAGGAGGAGTCATCGTGTCTTCAGGGCTTGTGAATGGAAATATAGAGGTCAGGGTATCTGATACAGGGCCCGGCATACCTGAGGAGAGCCTAACAACAATATTTGATAAGTTTCAGCAGGCATCAATTTCTGATTCTTCTAAGATTAAAGGAACCGGCTTAGGATTGGCTATTGTCAAACACATAATCACAGCTCATGGAGGAAGGGTTTGGGCAGAGAGCGAATTGGGAAGAGGAAGCTCATTTGTCTTTTCATTGCCTACCTGATAGCCTTTACCCTTGTTGGCTGCAGTGCGCTGAAAGAAAGGGTAAAGGAGAAAGAGGCATCCGGGCATCTGCTGCATGCAAAGGAGTTGCTTACACAAGGGGACTACGAAGGGTCGTTAAAGGAAACCCAGAAGGCCTTAAACATTTCAGGTAAAAATCCGCCCGGAGATGAGGCGCTCTTCAATATGGGGCTTATATATGCGCATCCAAAAAATCACAAGAAGGATTTTAAAAAGTCCCTTTTATTCTTCAGAAGGCTCATCAAAGATTATCCCCGGAGCCCTCTAACCGAGCAGGCTAAGATATGGATAGGAGTGCTCCATATGATAGAAAAGTCAAAGCAGGTTGATGTAGAAATCGAAGAGATGGAAAAGGAGATGTCCCGATGATTACACCTCCGAGAATATTAGTGGTAGATGATGACAGGAATCTCAGGCTCCTTGCATCAATCCTGAGCAGTCAGGGATATGCGGTAGAGACAGCAGTCAATGGCATCGAGGCGATTAATAAGACAAAGAGCACGCGACCTGACATAATACTCCTTGATGTAATGATGCCAGAGATGGACGGTTATGAGGTGTGTGATAGATTGAAGTCTGACCTGTCAACCCGACCAATCCCTGTTGTGATGGTCACAGCATCGACCGATAGGGATTCAAGGCTCAAGGGACTTGAGGCTGGGGCGAATGACTTTTTGACAAAACCTGTAGACAGGGCAGAGCTTACCCTCAGGGTGCGCAATTTACTTAAGGTCAAGGAATATGAAGACTTTCTTAATGACCATAATAGGATACTTGAAGAACAGGTTCAGGAGAGGACAAGGCAGCTCAAAGAGGCATTCCAGAATCTTGACATTGCCCACAAAAAGATAAAGGAAGGATATCTTGACACGATATACAGGCTGACCCTTGCTGCAGAATACAAGGATGAAGATACAGCGACTCATATCAGAAGAATAAGTTACTATTCACAGACCCTTGCAAAAGTGCTTGGTCTGGGTTCTGATCTTGTAGAGACTATATTCTATGCGAGTCCAATGCATGATGTGGGCAAGATTGGCGTGCCTGACAGCATACTGCTTAAGCCGGGCAAACTCACACCAGAGGAGTTTGAGATAATGAAGTCGCACCCAACCATTGGCGCCAAGATACTGCGAGGCTCAGAATCAGCTTTTCTAAAAATGGCAGAAAACATTGCCCTTACCCATCACGAAAGATGGGATGGAACTGGCTATCCGGGGGGTCTCAGGGGGGATGAGATTCCGATAGAGGGGAGGATTGTGATGATTGTTGACCAGTATGATGCCCTCAGAGCAAAGAGGCCGTACAAGCCAGGGCTATCCCATGATCGGGCATATGAGATAATTACCAAAGGTGACGGCAGGACCATGCCAGAGCACTTTGACCCGAAAATATTAGAGGCATTTAAGGAGGCTGCACCTGACTTTAAGAGAATCTTCGAGACATATCAGGGTTGAGGTGGGAGATAGAAAAAGTGGGACCATAGGTGTTATCTTATTGAACCTCGGCGGTCCTGATTCCATCGGATCGGTTAAACCATTTTTATATAATCTCTTTTCGGATAGGGATATAATAAAGCTTGGTCCTGCATTCATGCAGAAGCCATTTGCCTGGCTTATATCAAGAATGAGGGCGAAGAAGACAGAGAAGTCTTACAGTCTCATAGGAGGCAAATCTCCGATACTTGATATTACAATGGCTCAGGCAAAAGCACTTGAGGATGCTCTCAACTGTTCACTGTTCACTGTTCACTGTTCACTGTTATTCAAGGTCTATGTGGGTATGCGATACTGGCACCCTTTTATAGAAGAGACCGTAGAACAGATGCACAAAGATGATATAAAAAAAATCATTGCCCTGAGCCTTTACCCCCATTACTCTATTGCCACGACAGGGTCTTCGGTTAAAAAATTCAAAGAGGCAGTAATAAAAAGTTACATGGGTCGAGGGTCAAGGGTCAAGGAACAGCTTACGATAAGCAGTGGAGAGAAAATGCTCACTATTCGCTGTTCACTTTTCACTGTTCACTGTATAACCTCATGGTTCAATCATCCCATGTATATAGATGCCCTTGTTGATGTCATAAAAAAAGGTCTGGAATCTTTCCCCCCCTCCCTAACCCTCCCCACTCAGAGGGGGAGGGAAGGGTGGGGGGATGTCCATGTGCTCTTCAGTGCCCATGGCCTCCCAATGCGGTTTATAGAGGAAGGCGACCCCTATGTGCATCAGATACAGGGCACTATAGATGAGATAACGAAGAGGATAAGTATAATGTGGGACATTTCTTATCAGAGTAAGAGTGGGCCAGTAAAATGGCTTGAACCATCGACAGATGATAAGATCAAAGAGCTTGCTAAAAAGGGTGTCAAAAACCTTCTAATAGTGCCCATAAGTTTTGTTTCAGACCATATTGAAACCCTATATGAGATCGATATACTCTATAAGGGGATGGCCGAGGGATTGGGTCTTAATTTAAGACGGACGGAATCCCTGAATACACATCCAACCTTTATCAGGGCTCTTGAGGATATGGTTATAAAGAATGTAAAGGATCGTGGATGGGTAGATTAATAATTGTTGGCGGAGGTATCTCAGGGCTTTCCATTGCTTATGCGATCCTTGAGAGAGAACCCTCAACAGAACTCCTCGTGTTTGAGGCTGAGAAAAGAGCAGGGGGCAAGATATGGACCGAGAGGGCGAATGGTTTCCTCTGCGAGGGTGGTGTTAACGGCTTCCTTGACAATAAACCAAAAACCATTGAGCTTGCATCGAAACTCAGGATAGAACCTCTCAGGAGCAATGATGCAGCGAGGAGGAGATTCGTATACTCTGAAGGAAAACTGCATCTCCTGCCAGAATCTCCCAGCGCCTTTTTCATATCAAATCTCCTCAGTTTTCCTGGAAAGCTGAGGATTCTCTATGAGATATTTGCCCCTAAAGGTGAGAAGGAGGACGAGAGCCTTGCTGACTTTGCAAGGAGAAGGCTTGGCAAAGAGGCATACGAAAAACTCATTGACCCTATGGCATCTGGCATATATGCTGGAGACCCTGAAACATTGAGCCTGAAGAGCTGTTTCCCGAGGATACACGAGCTCGAAAAGAATTATGGAAGTCTAATAAGGGCATTAGTGAAACTCCAGATTCAGGCGAAGAAGTCAGGTAATATGATGCCAGGTCCGGGCCCTGGTGGCGTTCTTACATCTTTTTATGATGGGATGGAGACAATGATTGATTCACTGAAGAATTTTCTTGGTGACAGAATCAGGCTTGACAGCAGGGTAACTGGGATAGGGAAGAAGGGTGGAACCTATGCTGTTCACCTCTCTGATGGTTCAAAAGTCGAGGCTGAGAACGTTGTCATAGCATCGCCTGCATATGCTGCCGCTGAAATGCTCAGTGATTTCGATAGGTCGCTTTCTTCGACACTTTCCGAGATACCCTATCCATCTTTGTCTGTTGTCTGTCTTGGATACAGGAAAGACAAGGTTAATAATTCCCTTGAAGGATTTGGCTTTCTTGTACCTAACAGGGAAAGGAGAAGGCTTCTCGGCACCCTGTGGGATTCGAGTATTTTCCCGAATAGGGCTCCAGAGGGATATGTGCTCATCAGGAGTATGCTTGGTGGTGCAAGGGCATCAGAGCTTGCAATGAGGGAGGACGATAGGCTCATAGATATTGTGATAGCAGAGCTCAGGGACGTGATGGGGATAGGCGCAGAGCCTGATTTTTATAGGGTCTACAGACATGAAAGGGCGATTCCTCAGTATATAGTAGGGCATCAGAGCAAGCTGAAGAAGATAGATGAGACCCTGATGAAGTATAGGGGACTTTATATTACTGGTAACGCATACAGGGGTATTGGTGTAAACGACTGCATAGAAAACTCGTATAAGCTGGCGGAAAGGATTGTTGAGGAGGGTTGCTGTCGTTGAGATATAGGGAGGGAACAGGTATTGTTTTTTGCATGGAAATATGATAGTTTTTTAAAAAACAAAGGAGGAGGCCTTGAAGGAACAGGAGATTATTGAGCTTCTAAAAAGAGAGAATGAAGAGTTCAAAAAGATCGAGGAAGAACACAGAAATCTTGAGGGAATCCTTGTAGAGATAGACAAGAAGCTCTATCTCACACCAGAGGAAGAGGTTGAGAGGAAGAAGATTCAGAAACAGAAGCTCCTCAAGAAAGACAGGATGGCAGAGGTTATAAGGGACTATAAAAAGCGCCATTCAATCAGTTAAGAGTTTAAAGTTCGGAGTTCGGAGTTAAAACTATAGTCAACGACAATAATAAGTAGACAAATCCCCCTCCATCCCCCTTTGCTAAAGGGGGACTTTAGGGGGATTAATTTAAGTTGTTTACTATAATTTGCTTATCCCCGAACTAATAACTCCTAACTCATAATTCATTAGGAGAAAGGGGTATTTATTTTTATGAGAAGCGATCGCATAAAGCAAGGACTGGAGCGGGTTCCGCACAGGGCCCTTCTTTATGCAACAGGCATTCCAAAGACAGAGATGGGCAAACCATTCATCGGTGTGGCAACCAGTTTTACAGATATAATTCCTGGTCATATCGGAATGAGAGATCTCGAAAGATTCATAGAGAAAGGCATTCATACAGGGGGCGGCTATCCGTTCTTCTTCGGCATACCTGGGATATGCGATGGCATTGCAATGGGGCACAGCGGCATGCACTATTCCCTTCCATCAAGGGAGCTAATTGCAGATATGGTCGAGACTGTGGCAGAGGCACATCGCTTCGATGGCCTTGTCCTCCTCACAAACTGCGATAAGATAACACCCGGAATGCTTATGGCTGCTGCAAGGGTGAATATCCCGTCAATAATAGTTACAGCAGGACCGATGCTCTCAGGCCATCTAAAGGGCAAGAGACTTTCCCTTGTGAATGATACCTTTGAGGCTATTGGAAAATATAAAAAAGGTCTTATAAAGGACGAGGAACTCGAGACCCTTGAGATGTGTGCATGTCCTGGTGCTGGCTCATGTCAGGGAATGTATACAGCAAACACAATGGCGTGCGTTACAGAGGCTCTCGGGATGAGCCTTGCGGGCTGTGCCACTGCACTTGCTGTTTCTGCACAGAAGAGGAGGATTGCCTTTGAGAGCGGGAGGCGTGCTGTTGAACTTATCAAGAAGAATGTAACCCCGCGGAAGATAATGACGCGGAAGGCATTCGAGAATGCAATCATGGTTGACCTTGCACTTGGAGGGTCGACAAATACAGTCCTCCATATCCCGGCTATAGCCCATGATGCAGGCGTAAAGCTTCAACTCGAGATATTTGATCTGCTCGGCAAGGTGACTCCACATATAGCAAACATGCTCCCGGGCGGAGAGCACTATCTTGAAGACCTTGATTATGCTGGTGGTATTCCAGCAGTTCTAAAGAGGCTGAGGGACAGGATAAAAAACAACATAACAGTAAGCGACAGGAGCATTTATGAGATTGCAGATTCAGCAGAGGTGGTTGATGAAGAGGTCGTAAGGCCGCTGAACAAGGCATATCATAAAGAGGGTGGTATAGCCATCCTCAGGGGAAATCTTGCCCCTGAGGGAGCTGTTGTGAAGCAGTCGGCTGTGAGTAAGAATATGATGAGATTCGAGGGGACTGCAAAGGTATTCGATTCTGAGGAAGAAGGCATGAAAGCAATTCTTACTGGAAAGATAAATTCTGGCGATGTTGTGGTAATAAGATATGAAGGTCCAAAAGGAGGCCCTGGTATGAGGGAGATGCTTTCTCCAACCGCAACCATTGCCGGTATGGGTCTGAGTGAGTCTGTCGCTTTGATAACTGATGGGAGATTCTCGGGCGGGACAAGGGGACCATGCATAGGTCATATATCGCCAGAGGCAATGGAGGGAGGTCCCATTGCAGTAATCATGAATGGAGATAGAATCAAGATTGATATTCCAGGAAGGAAGCTGGACCTTCTTATATCAGATAAAGAGTTAAAGGATCGGCTTAACAAATGGAAGCCGCCAGAACCCAAGATAAAGAAGGGCTATCTTGCAAGGTATGCAAGGATGGTGAGCTCGGCGGGTGAAGGCGCTGTAATGAAATAGCCGCTGCCTTCATTCTTCTGCCTTCATTCTTCTGCCTTCATTCTTCTGCCTTCATTCCTTATCCACCTTATAGATATTCACTTTTTTGCAACATTTTATGGTAAAATTGTAAAAAATCTGAAGGAGCTATGAAGACTTATGAAGATCTCTGGTGCTGAGATTATTGTTGAGTGTCTTAAAAGGGAAGGTGTCAGGCATATTTTTGGATACCCTGGTGGCGTTGTGCTTAATATCTTTGACCTCCTTTATGACGAGAAAGACCTTCAGTTGATCCTGACAAGGCATGAGCAGGGGGCGGTGCATGCTGCGGATGGGTATGCAAGGGCGACTGGAAGGCCAGGGGTTGTGCTCGTTACATCAGGCCCGGGGGCCACAAATACAGTCACAGGTATCGCAACAGCGTCTATGGATTCTGTGCCCCTCGTTGTTTTTTCAGGCCAGGTGCCAACCCTTCTCATAGGGAATGATGCTTTCCAGGAGGCTGATATTGTAGGAATCACAAGGCCATGCACAAAGTACAATTATCTTGCAAAGGATGTAAAAGACCTATCGAGGATAATAAAAGAGGCATTTCACATAGCAACAACAGGTAGACCAGGTCCGGTTCTGATAGACCTTCCAAAGGACGTTACAGGTTCAAAGACAGAGTTCACATGGCCAGAGATAGACATAAGGAGCTATAACCCGACATACGAGGGCAACAAATGGATGATTACACAGGCAGCCCATCTCATTGCTAAGTCAAAAAAATCTGTGATCATATCTGGTGGAGGAGTAATCATCTCAGGTGCCTCAAAGGAAATAAGAGAGCTTGCAGAACACACCGACATCCCTGTGACCATGACCCTCATGGGGCTTGGTTCTTTCCCGGGAACACACCATCTTTCTCTTGGAATGCCTGGTATGCATGGCACTTACTATGCAAATAAGGCAATACAGGAATCAGACCTCATCATCGCGGTAGGAATGCGTTTTGACGACAGGGTTACAGGCAAGGTTGATGCCTTTGCGCCCCATGCAAAGATAGTCCACATAGACATAGACCCGACCTCCATAAGGAAGAATGTGAGGGTCGATGTGCCTATAGTTGGTGATGTGAAGAGGGTTCTGACTGTCCTGAACAAGGTGCTTAAAGAAGAGGTAAAGGAGCAGTGGGAAGAGGTGAGAAGGGCCTGGCTCAAGCAGATAGATGCATGGAAGGCAGAGAGGCCGATGACCTATACTTACAGCAATGAGGTAATAAAGCCTCAGTTTGTCGTCGAGAAGATATACGAGATCACAAAAGGCGATGCGATAATAACAACAGAGGTTGGCCAGAACCAGATGTGGACAGCCCAGTTTTATAAATTCGATAAACCAAGGACCCTGCTGTCATCAGGCGGCCTCGGCACAATGGGCTATGGATTCCCTGCAGCAATAGGCGCACAGCTTGCATTCCCGAATAAGCTTGTGATAGATATTGCCGGGGACGGGAGTATACAGATGAATATACAAGAACTTGCAACCGCCGTGATAAACAAGTTACCTGTGAAGGTTGCGATACTCAATAATAGATACCTTGGCATGGTCAGGCAGTGGCAGGAGCTATTTTATCAGGAGAGATACTCGCATACAAAACTCGATGAAAGTGTGCCTGATTTTGTTAAAATTGCCGAGGCTTACAATGCCGTTGGTCTAAGGGCAACAAAGCCGAGCGAGGTGGAGCCAGTCCTCAAGGAGGCATTCAAGACAAAAAAACCAGTATTTATGGATTTTATAGTCGACTGGAAGGAAAAGGTATATCCAATGGTGCCTCCAGGCGCACCCATAGATCAGATGATGTTTGAGGAACCTGAAAAGAAACCTGAGAAAAAACTCAAGGTAGTGAAATAAAGACAGTGACAAGTGGTGCGTAACAATATTAGGAAGCTGAGGGAAGTTGAGAATGTGAGACATCCCAACCTCACCGCTTCTCATCTTCACTTCGTTACTCGCCACTCATTACTTTAGTTATACGAGGAGAAGATATGAGACATACTATTTCTGTTCTTGTTGAGAATAAATTTGGTGTGCTTTCAAGGGTTTCAGGGCTCTTCAGCGGGAGGGGTTACAACATAGAGAGCCTTTCTGTTGGGGAGACTATCGACCCACAGATATCCCTTATGACCATAGTTACAGGCGGCGATGACTGGGTGATAGAGCAGATTACAAAGCAACTTAACAAGCTCATAGATGTGATCAAGATTACTGATATGACAGAACTTGACCATGTCGAGCGTGAGATGGTCCTGATAAAAGTAACCCCCAGACAGCAGGATAAGGCAGAGGTGCTGAATCTAACAGAGATATTTCGTGGCAGGATAGTGGATTCAAGTCAGAGGACTTATACTATAGAGATTACAGGGGATGAGAAGAAGATAGAGGCATTTGTTGAGCTAATGAAACCTATGGGGATAAAGGAATTCGTGAGGACAGGTAAGGTCGCCATAGCAAGAGAGGGAGTAAAGAAGAAGCAGTAAGTGGCTAAAATAGAACTTTATCTAAAGAGATTAGTTTTGAGATTAAATGAGGTGGATAATGGAGACATTAAAAGTTCTTTTTCATGTGAGTGAGCCTGACAGGTGGAAGGTGGCTTTAGGCAATATCACCAATCTCATAAAGGATGTTGGCGAGGGCAATGTTGATGTTGAAGTTCTTGCAAATGGCCCATCGGTTTCTGCCTATGTGGATTCTGAACTGATTGACATAATGAAAGGTCTTGCTGAAAAGAATGTCAGGTTTGTTGCATGCAGGAACTCTCTTAAAAAGATGTGTGCGGATGACATTATATGCATAGATGAGGATAAGCTTCCTTCTTTCATCGAGGTAGTCCCTGCCGGGATAACTGAGATTATAAAGAAGCAGGCTGAGGGCTATGCCTATGTAAAGCCATAGAACTCATCAAATTCAAAAATTACCCAAACCTGCAATGCCTGCCAAGTTATCGCTGGAAAATTCGACTTTCAAATGGAATAAAACTTATTTTTATATGATAAAGATGCCTAAGGGGAAAAACAGAAAGGAGTGAAATGAGATTATTTAAAAGTCTTTTGCTATCAGTATTAGTTCTATCAGTGGTCAGTGTACCAGCAGTATCTGCTGAGACAAGGATACGCTGTGCATCTACAACCAGCACTCAGAATTCAGGGTTGTTTGATTACATCCTGCCGATATTTGAAAAAAAGACAGGGATAAAAGTTGATGTGGTGGGTGTTGGGACAGGTGCTGCCCTTGAGATAGGCAAAAGAGGAGATTGCGATGTGGTCTTTGTCCATGCAGAGGAATTTGAGTTAAAGGCGTTAAAGGAAGGTTATTTTGTAAATCGTTACGATGTTATGTATAACGATTTTATTATCATTGGACCATCCAATGACCTTGCAAAGATAAAAGACATGAAATCAGCTTCTGATGCGTTCAAAAGGATTACTGAAACTAACTATTTTTTTGTATCGAGGGGTGACAGATCAGGAACCCATATAAAAGAGTTATCTATCTGGAAGAAGGCCGGAATTGAGCCCAAAGGTCAGAAATGGTATTTAGAGGTTGGTCAGGGCATGGAAAAGACCCAGAGGGTCGCCAATGAAAAAAAGGCATATACACTCACAGATAGAGGCACATGGCTTGCGACAAAAGATAAGGACAAGCTGGAAATGTCAATTGTTCTTGAAGGCGACCCAATACTTTTTAACCAGTATGGTATTATGGCTGTAAATCCTGAGAGGCACAGACATGTTAAATACAAAGAGGCTATGGAGTTTGTAATCTGGATTATTTCTCAGGAAGGGCAGAAGGCTATTGCTGATTTTAAAGACAAAAACAGCAACCAACTTTTTATACCAAATGCAAAATAAGCACGCATCAATGAATTTGTATAATGTCTATAGAATCTTTGCATCTTCTCTTTAATATGGATAGCGAGCGTATTCCCGCAGCTTGCTGTGGGGTTTAGCGAGCGAATATAAAAGTGAAGCTCCTGACTAAAGTCAGGGCTTCCATGCAAGGAAAAAGTATTATTTAGATAGCTGGCTTTCATCTCCGACTAAAAGTCGGAGCTTTCAGCCAGCATCCATGTAATAATTCCTTGCATTAAGATTCCCTGTAGCTTGCTACAGGGAATCTTCAATACAGAACAAAATGGATTCAATCATATCAGGCTTTGTAAAAGCATTCTCTCTAATCTTTCATCTTGATAAAGAGCTTCTCGGAATTATTTTTTTATCACTTAAGGTATCAGGGCTGGCACTTATTATTGCTGCAGCCATCGGCCTGCCATTCGGGGCCATCATCGGCCTTAGAAGGTTTTATGGAAGGGACTTAATAATCAGCGTCCTGAACACCTTCATGGGCCTTCCGCCTGTTGTGGTTGGACTCTCCCTTTATCTTATCCTTTCAAGGAGTGGGCCCCTTGGTTTCATGGGATTACTATATACACCTTCAGCAATGGCTACAGCCCAGAGCATTCTTGCATTTCCTATTGTGGCATCCCTCTGTCATTCAGCTATTGTGAGTGTTGACCCGATTATAAAACAGGCTTCAGTGACCCTTGGTGCAACACCTTTACAGGTGACAATTACTATAATGAAAGAGGCAAGGTATGGGATAATGTCAGGGGTAATTGCAGCATTCGGAAGGGTAATGGCAGAAGTGGGCGCAATACTTATCGTTGGCGGAAATATTGCTGGCTACACCAGGGTCATGACAACTACCATTGCCCTTGAGACAGACAAAGGGAATTTTGAGCTTGCACTTGCCCTGGGGATAGTTCTCCTTGCAATATCTCTCATGATAAACATGGTTCTTCATTATGTACAGAAGCTGGGTGTAAGGACAAAATGAGTGAACTCGGACTAACCATAAAGGAAATTAAAAAAAGCTATAACGGCAAGGTGGTGTTGAATGATTGCTCCTTTGTATTCGACAGGGGAAAGACTCACGTAATCATTGGCCCGAACGGAAGCGGGAAATCAACACTCCTGAGGATATCTGCCCTTCTCGAATATCCAGACGAAGGGAAGGTCATTTATCATGATGATTACAAAACCTTTGAGGATAATGTTGAGCTTTATAGGAGGATAACCCTTGTCTTTCCCAAAGGAGGACTTTTTAATATAACGGTGTTCAAGAATGCTGCCTACGGGCTTAAGTTAAGGAGGATCAATAAAGGAGAGGTAGAAAAAAAAGTTGAAGATGCATTAAGGGATGTGGGATTGTGGGAGAAGAGGAATCAAAATGCTCTTACACTCTCAACAGGTGAGGGACAGAGGCTTGCCCTTGCAAGGGCAATGGTTCTCAACCCGGATGTCCTATTCCTTGATGAGCCAACAGCATCCCTTGACCCGAGAAACACTTCGATTATTGAAGAGATAATCAGTAATATAAAGAGAAGGTACATGCCCACCATAATAATGGTCACCCACAATATGTTCCAGGCCCAGAGGCTTGCAGACAGTGTCATCTTCGTGTATGAAGGCCAGATCGTAGACGGCGGCCCGGGCAATAAATTTTTTGAAAACCCAACAGACGAAAGGGCGTATAAATTTATAACAGGACAGATGGTTTATTAGTAGGAACATGGCATGCCATGTTCCTACCTTGCTTGTAATTCAAAACAATTTCTTTTATCCTAATGCCATGGTTGAATTAAATAAGATAGCGATTTTCAGCAGCCTCAGTGATTCTGATCTGAAGGAGATAAGCCCTTATCTTATCCCGGCTAAATTCAAAAAAAAAGAAATTATTTTCTCAGAGGGTGACCAGTCAGAGTGGTTTTATATCGTTACAATCGGAAAGGTCAAGATCACAAAACTCTCTCATGAGGGTAGAGAGATTATCCTTGAACTTATATCTCCAATGGATTTTTTTGGAGGCCTTGCAGTACTTAGAGGTTTCCCATATCCAGCAAATGCAGTTGCGATGGAGGATACAGAGGTTCTAAAGATTTCAAGAAGCAACCTGCTGAGGCTTCTGGATAGGTTTCCTAATCTGATGTTCTGCATGGCAGCTAACATCGGCGACAGAATAAAGAACTCTCATGAGACCCTTAAAAATATAGCCCTCGAAAGAGTTGAATCAAGGATCGCATCACTTCTTATAAAACTTTCTGATAAGGCAGGTAAAATGGCCGATGATGGTATTATCATCGACCTAAAGCTTACCAAACAGGACATAGCTGAGATGGTGGGCACAACTGTTGAGACATCCATAAGGACCATGAGCAAGTTCAAAAAACTCAACCTTATCACAAGTAAGGCAGGGAAGATAGTAATCAAGGATATAGATAAACTAAAGTCCTTAGGCTATTAACCACGTGTCTCCTTTGCATACAGGGTTGCAATCATATTATAGAAGAAGAGGAAAATCGATAGGATCTCAATCAGACCTGACGCAACTGTGAGTCCCCTATATGCCGATACTTCGGGATTAAAAGTTCCAAGAGTGTAAAACAGAAGCATTCCAACCAGTCCAATATTAGCAAGCCAGAACTGTGTCTCTCCCATCTTTGGGCTCTTCAATGGCTTTCCAGAGAACCTTGGCAGTATATGGTAACCAACACCAAATATCATCATCGATACCCAGCCGAGCATATTGAGATGGGAATGGACGAACTTCAGATGTAGTAGCGATGGATTACCGAGCATCAGTATGCCGAGTAAAGATGCTATGGCAAGGTAGATGATACTCATACTAATAAAGTTTTTTACGAATCTGTCCATAAACCTTCCTCCTTATTGTATTAAGTTTCTTACCCTATATTAATTCATAAAATTCCGGTGTGTTATGATGCATGTCATAAATGAAACTATAGTTTCACACGGAAATAACCTCTTTAACCACGAATACCACTAAATCATCATAAATCATAATTTCTAAACTCTAAACAAATCAATGGTTCGACAAGCTCACAGCTCATCCTGAACCAGTCAAAAGATTTTTTGGCAGACTAACCATAGTGAGATTGTAGGAAACAATGGACAGGATTCCAAGAAAATTTTATGTAGTATGATACAGGTCATAAAACTTGTATAACTATCCATATATACTTAAAGTCATCCAGATAATAATTTACCGAAAAAGGAGGAAGATAATTAATGGAAGCAACAGAAAAGAAGGTGACAAAGGATTCGATCATCGGTGACGTCATCAAAAAAAGCCCTGCTGCAAGGAAGGTGATTGAGAAGTATTTTGGAGGTGGCTGTTTCACATGTCCAGGGATCAATATGGAATCCATCTCGTTCGGTTCCATGATGCACAACATTGACCCGGAAAAGATTATCAAAGAGATTAACGAACTGGAGGATAATAATGGAAGTTAAGTGCTTTGTATGCGGCACAACAGAGAAGAACAGAGTTTACATCAACTGCGTCCATGAAGGTGAAAACAAGCTTGTGTGTGTGCGCTGCCTGCCTGTGCTCATACATGGTGGGCACTAAACACATATGAAATGCCTATACGACGGCATGAAAGGGGCTGGATGAGCCTGGTGTCCAGCCCAGATTTTCCTCCAACCATTCCTTGACAGGAATCATTGTTTAGTTTTAAGCTAATATAGTTTTAAGCATTCTTGAGAGAACCCCTCAGAGAATCTTTAAAAAACTCTGAGGGGTTTTATTTGACAGTTAAAAGAGAGGAAAGAGGATGAAATTTGAAGACTTTTCGTTGACAGAAGATACTCTGCGCGCGGTGTCTGATATGGGTTTTGAGGAGCCGACACCAATTCAGGAGATGGCAATACCGCATGCCTTGAGGGGCAAGGACATTATAGGTCAGGCACAGACAGGCACAGGCAAGACTGCTGCTTTTGGAATACCTATCGTGGATGTGTCCACCAAAGGCAGAACACCATTTGCTATTATCCTTGAACCTACAAGGGAACTTGCTGTCCAGGTCGCTGAGGAGATAAACAGGATAGGCAAGTATAAAAGGGTTAGTGTTCTACCTATCTATGGCGGCCAGTCAATAGACAGACAGATAAGGGCATTAAAGAAGGGTGTTGATGTTGTGGTAGGGACTCCTGGACGCGTTATAGATCATATAAAAAGAAAGACACTTTCACTGGGTGGCATAAAAACACTTGTCATGGATGAGGCAGATGAGATGCTTGATATGGGTTTTATCTCTGATATGGAGGAGATATTAAAAGAGACGCCAGAGATGAGACAGACTATGCTCTTTTCAGCAACTATGCCTGCTGAGATATTAAGGATTTCAAAGAGGTATATGAACAAGCCTGAGAAGGTAGCTGTAAATGTAGCAGATATAATTGTGCCCAGGGTAAGGCAGCTTTTTTATGAGGTGAAGGAACAGGACAAGACTAACGCCCTATCCAGGCTAATAGATGTCGAAGACCCACACATGGCCCTTGTGTTCTGCCATACAAAGAGAGAGGTCGATGACGTATCAACAAAACTCCAGCAGATGGGTTACGAGGCTGGTGCCCTCCATGGAGATTTTACTCAGGCCCACAGGGATGATATGATAGGCAAATTCAAGAAGGGTGTCATAGATATTCTCGTAGCTACTGATGTTGCAGCCCGCGGCCTTGATATTAAAAATGTAAGCCATGTCATTAATTACAGCATTCCCCAGAACCCTGAAGGTTATATACACAGGATAGGAAGAACAGCCAGGGCAGGCAAATCAGGGATGGCAATTACCTTTGTGACACCAAGGGAATACAGACAATTAAGGCTTATCGAGAAGATGGCGAAGACTACGATAAGCAAGGGAAAGCTTCCAACAGAGAAGGACGTTAGAAAGGCAAGGGAAAGGGCTGTTGTCGAAGACCTTGGTGCGACCATAAAAAGCGGTGAACATTCTGATTATTTATCTATGGTAAAGGGGCTTATACAGGAATACGACCCTATTGACCTCGCTGCAGCAGCCATGAGCATTGCCTTCGGGGATTTAAAGGCCCATGCAATAGAGGAGCAGGATTTTTCAAAATCTAAAACCGAATCAGGGATGGTCAGGCTATTCATGACCATAGGCAAGAAAGATAAGATAACAGCAGGGGACATTGTTAAGTCCATTGCATCAGAGGCGGATATCCCTGGCAGAAAGATAGGCAAGATTGCTGTCTATGATACATTCACCTTTGTGGAGGTCCCTGATGAGCTTGCAGACAGGGTTGTAAAGTCCATAGACGACCTTGTCTTAAAGGGCAGGAGGGTCAGGGTAGAGCCAGCAAAGCCACGAAAATGATTCCATGCGAAGGCTTGGAGTTCATACATCCATTGCAGGAGGAATCCGCCTGTCCCTTGAAAGGGCATCAGACCTTGGCTGCAGCACTGTTCAGATATTTTCCCACAACCCACGGGGATGGGCTATTAAGGCCGCCTCAGATTATGAAGCAACCTTGTTTAAGTCAATCAGGGCTAAATTTGATATTTCACCTGTGTATATTCATGCCTCGTATCTAATAAATTTAGCATCAAGAGATGATTCTTTAAGTAGGAAATCTATTGAACTCCTTATTACAGAGATGGAAAGGGCTGATGCAATTGGAGCCGATTATGTGATACTCCACACCGGGAGTGCATCAGGGGATGACGAAAAACAGGCAAGGAGAAGGGCTATTGAAGGTCTGAGCGAAGTTTCAGCCATGGGGAACTGGAGTGCAGGGCTTCTGATAGAGAACACCGCGGGTGAGAGGGGAGATATATCGTCGAGGATTCATGACCTTGCTGAGATAACGGCTGGTGTTACAGGCAATTTTATCTCTGGCGTATGCATTGATACATGCCATGCCTTTGCAGCAGGATATGACATTTCGAATAATAAAGGTATATCTGAGATTATAAAAGAGATAAGAGAACACATAGGCATCGAAAAGATAAAACTCATACACCTGAATGACTCAAAGGGCTCGGTGGGTTCCGGTATTGATAGGCATGAGCATATCGGTATGGGGAAGATAGGGTTTGATGGATTGAGGAGACTTATAAACCATCCATCTTTCAGTGATATACCACTCATACTTGAGACCCCGAAGAAGAAAGAGAGCGATGACCCTGAAAACCTGGAGAGGGTTAAAAGGATGATAAGACAATAATCAGGTTTTCATCTTTCTGAGCATGTCACTTATTTCCCCTGTCTCAGGGAAACGAAAGTGGTTGGACTTGGAGAAGATAAGTTTGCCATCAACTGTTACATCAAAGATGCCTCCGCCCCCCTCGATGAGGGCTGGCTCTATATCAAATTCATTTTTTATCTCGTCCCTCAACCTGAGGGCCGCAGGTCTATAGTTTCACTCCCCACAGTATTTTATCTTTATTTCCATTTGTAATAGATTTTATGTTCAGGGAATAGATTTGTCAATAAAAGATCTGGAGTATGGTCCATAATGAGTATTAACCCAAATAATGCAATCGAAATCTTTTGGATTAAAATTGAATAATCGTTCCATATATAGAACGATTGTTCTAAATATGGCATCAAATAGATTGTTTACAAAAATGCACTATTTGTTCTCAAATGTAATTTTTCTGTTGACAAATAGAATTAATCTGTTATATAAATGTAAACAGGTGAGGAAATGCTGAAGAATTTATTTTCATCATCAATAAGAGCGGATGTCCTGGCGCTGCTTCTGAACAGCCCGGACGAGAAGTTCTATGTCAGAGAGATCGCAAAACTCCTCAGGAAAAATCCGTCAGGCGTAAAGAGAGAACTTGATAATCTCGAAAAGATGGGTATAGTTTTCAGCGAAAGGGTTGCAAACCTCAAATACTTCCAGGCAGACAAAGACTCATCCCTGTTCTCTGAGCTAAAAAATCTTATTGCAAAATCCCTCGGGCTGCCAGGAGCACTCAAGGCAGTCCTCAGGGCTTCAGGTACAAAAGCCGCTTTCCTTTATGGCCCATATGCAGAAGGGGAGGATGTGGATACCGTAGATCTTTTTGTTATAGGCGCATCATCATCCATTATAAAAGGACTTAAGGGTATCGAAAAAAAGTTTGGACAGAAGGTCAATTGTACTGTGATGGAAGAAGCAGAATATAAGCTTAAGAGGAAAAAAAGAGATGCCAATTTAAAAAGGCTCCTGTCAGGGAAGAGGATTACCCTTATAGGCAGGGTTTAGCTTAGAGCGTCCCCCGATAGAGGCGGGGGATAGAAAGGGGGGGAATTTAATGGCAGCAAAGACAAAGAAGGCAGCAGCAAAAAAGCCAGCTGCGAAAAAGACCGCAAAGAAGCCCGTAAAGAAGAAATAAGTACCCGCTAAGCTTTTGGGCTGGAGAAGGAATTCTCCAGCCTCTTTTTTTGACCGTTTATATTATATAAAAGCTGATTCTGACAAAAAATTCAAGTAAATTCTGTAACTTGTTGAAATATTTAGATTTTTAGGAGTATATCAGAGTCTGGGGATATTCGACTTCTGATACAATTTCCCAGCAATCAACGCAGGAAAGCAGCTTTTTTATAAACTTCAGGTTTGTTGCGTGCCCTGATTTGTTCGCAAAAATATGACCGTATATCGGGAACCCTATAAGAGAAAGATCGCCAATAGAATCAAGTATCTTATGCCTCACAAATTCATCCTTGAACCTCAGACCTGATGTGTTCAGGACACCATTGTCACCGAGGATTACGGCATTATCCAGCGATCCTCCCTTTGCAAGACCATTCGCCCTGAGGTATTCCACGTCTTTCAAAAACCCGAAAGTCCTTGCCGGGGCAACCTCTTTTATGAAGTTTTCCTCATTGAGCTCGATGCTCTGCTTCTGTTCACCGAGGAGGTGATGGTTGAAATGTACCCTGTATGTGATCCTTCTCCCATTATAAGGAAGGACAGCAATATCAGAATGTCCATCGTCAAGGATGACCGGCTTTACTATCCGCATATAGGGTCTTTTCTTGCCCTGTTTTGCAATTCCACCCTTTAAAATTATACTAACAAGCTCGGTAGAGCTTCCGTCGAGTATTGGTATCTCAGGACCATCAACCTCGATAAACAGATTGTCTATTCCCAGGCCTGATAGGGCTGCAAGCAGGTGTTCGACTGTTTTTATTTTGGCGCTATCATAACCGAGGGTTGTGGCAAAGGCTGTATCTATTACAGCACCGATGTGTGCCCTGATCATTATTCCTTTGTCACTCCTGCAGAAGATTATACCGGTATCCCTCGGTGCGGGCTTGAGCTTCACAGTCGCATGCCTGCCTGTATGAAGACCTACCCCTTCGAAGTTTATTTCCTGTCGTAGAGTTCTCTGTAAACGCATAATTTCGGAAGTTTAACAAGCAAATAAAATGCCAGATGGAACTTCGTGGTAAATCAAGGATTTTCTTGTTGCCGTGTGTTGTTTATCTTCATCAGATGTGTGGTTATCGACACACTTAGACTTCGGTAATCTCAGCCTAACCGACCTCGCCACCAACTACTATTTCAGGGATTCTGATGGTTGGCATTGCATCCGAGACAGGCACTCCCTGTGCATCCTTACCGCAGGTCCCTATCGAGAATCCCAGGTCAGTGGCTACCATATCAATGGATTTCAGCACCTCTGGTCCATTTCCAGTGAGTGTTGCACCCCTGACAGGCACCCCTATCTTTCCATCCTCAATAATGTAGCCTTCCTGGACATCGAATACAAAATCCCCTGTTACTGTGTTAACCTGCCCTCCGCCCATTTTCATAACAAAGAGGCCTTTTGGTATGGATTTCAATACATCTTCTGGTAGAGACTTTCCATGTACGATGAATGTGTTGGTCATCCTTGGGATTGGTCTGTGCTGATATGACTCCCTGCGGCCATTTCCTGTGGATTTGACACCATCCCGCATGGCTGTAAGTTTGTCATACATATAACCTGTGAGTATCCCATCTCTCACGAGGACTGTGCTCTGTGATGGTGTGCCTTCATCGTCAAATCTGAAGGAGCCCCTCTTGTTCGGAAGGGTGGCATCATCCACAACCGTAATCAGAGGTGATGCGACCTGCTGGCCTATCTTCTTTGAATATACAGAGAGCCCTTGCTGCGCAAGGTCGGCCTCGAGACCGTGTCCTATTGCCTCGTGTATCATAGTACCGCCTGCCTCTGATGATATGACAACAGGCATCCTGCCTCCTGGGGCCCTTCGTGCAGTGAGCATCATGACTGCACGCTTTGAAGCCTTCAACGCGAGTTCTTCTATTGGCACCTCATCAAAAAGCTCAAAGCCGATAAACCCTCCTGCAGGTTCGTATCCTGTCTGAATTATTCCTCTGTCAGATGCTATCACCTGCACTACCGCAAGGGTGTAAACACGCTCATCTTCTGATATAATCCCTTCTGATGTCGCTATCTGGACCCTCTGGATAGAGTCGCGGTAAATCACGTTCACCTGTTTAATCCTATTATCAAAATCCCTTGCAACTTTATTTGCAGTCCTTACAATCTCTATTTTTCTATCCATTGGAACATCTTCAGGGAATGATTTTATTGTGAAGTCTATCTCAGGTTCTTCTTTTCTGAGATCAAGCACCCTGTCGCCACCTGCACTGGCTGCAGCCCTGCTTAGATTGCCTGCAAGCTTAAGTAATGACCCTTCTGATAGGTCGTTGCTGAAGGCATAGGCGGTTTTCCCATTGAAAATAAGTCTTATGCCGACTCCAGCGTCGACCCCTGAGATTATCTTTTCTATTTTGTTGTCTTCCAGTTGAATGGATGTCGGCTTTCTGTGCTCCACAAACACATCAGCATATTCACCGCCTGAAGACATAACTTTCTTAAGAACCCTCAGAAGCAGTTCGCCATCTAACATCAGCACCTCATAATTTAAATAGGTTTTGCCTAAAAGGAAGGCTTTTTGTAGACTATTATAGCATTAAAGAAAATTCAAAATTTAAAATAAAAATGCAAATTAAGGGAGAATAAATTTTGAATTGCAATTTTACTTTTTGCTTTTTGAACTTTTAATGGATAGCGAGTGTATTCCCGCAGCTTGCTGCGGGGTTAGCGAGCGAATATAAAAATAATAATTCCTTGCATTAAGATTCCCAGCAGCAAGCTGCAGGGAATCTTCAATTTAATGGTATGGAGGTCATATGCCCAGAATAGGAGTCATAGGCGGTAGCGGACTTTACGAGATTGAAGGGATAGTCATCAAAGAGGGGAAGAAGATAACAACCCCTTTTGGAGACCCATCCGATATTTACAGGATTGGAGATATAGCCGGGATAGAGCTTGCATTTTTACCCCGGCATGGTTCACCACACCACATCCCGCCGCACAGGATAAACTACAGGGCAAATATCTGGGGTTTCAAAGAGCTTGGAGTAGAGAGGATTATATCTGTGAGTGCTGTTGGAGGGATAACCCCTGAGATGATACCCAGGACAATCGTTGTTCTTGACCAGGTTATAGATATGACAAAAGGCAGAGAGTCTACATTTTATGATGCAGATGTGGTTGTGCATATAGACTTTACAGAGCCGTATTGTCCAGAGCTAAGGGACTCTATATTCTCTGCAGGTAAGAAATCAGGGATTGACCTCAAGCAGACAGGTACTTATATCGGTGTGAACGGACCGAGACTTGAAACCAGAGCGGAAATAAGGTTTTTCTCCAGAATAGGTGCTGATGTTGTTGGTATGACTGGGATGCCTGAGGCATCTCTTGCAAGGGAGCTTGAGATGTGTTTTTCAGGGGTTTCTGTTATTACAAACTACGCTGCTGGCATCTCTGAGAAGAAGCTAACAACAACAGAGGTTGTTGAGACGATGAGGAAATCCACAGAGAGATTAAAACTCTTATTAAAAGAGACCTTCAGCCTGATACCTGCTGAAAGAAGATGCGGGTGCAAGGACGCACTTAAAGATGCAAAGATGTGAGTGTTCGGGTATTATATCCTCATGGAAACAATTCTCATAGTTGAAGACAAAGAGTCAATGGCACAGATGCTGAAGGAGACACTCGATGCTGAAGGCTATAAGACCATCATCGCAGAGGACGGACTTGAGGGCATTGAAAGGTTGAGGGAAGACAGGGTGGATCTTATTCTTACTGACCTGAAACTCCCAAAGAAAGACGGTATGGACATCATGAGGGCGGCAAAGGATGAGAATCCTCTGGTCCCTGTCATCGTGATGACAGCCTACGGCTCGGTAGAGACCGCTGTGCTTGCTATGAAAGAGGGAGCGTTTGATTTCATTACAAAGCCATTTGATACAGACCACCTGCTTGTTCTTATAAAGAGGGCAATAGAGAACCAGAGGCTAATGACTGAAAACATGCTTCTGAAGGAAGAGTTTTCATCCATGCTCGGCCTCCCGAGGATTATAGGAAAGAGCGAAAAGATTAAAGAGGTTGCACAGAAGATTCAGAGGGTTGCACCTGGCAAGACAACAGTTCTTCTCCTTGGTGAAAGCGGAACAGGCAAGGAATTATTCGCAAGGGCAATCCATTATCTAAGCCCGCGCAGAGACTATCCATTCGTTCCGATAAACTGTGCTGCCATACCGAGGGAGCTTCTTGAGTCAGAGCTTTTCGGTCATGAAAAAGGTTCATTTACTAGCGCCGAGTCAAAAAAGTTTGGAAAGTTTGAACTGGCTGATAAAGGCACGATATTTCTTGATGAGGTTGGAGATATGGACATTTCCCTTCAGGCAAAATTACTGAGGGTTATACAGGAAGGCGAGATAGAGCGCGTTGGAGGGTTGAAGACAATAAAGATCGATGTCAGGATTGTAGCAGCAAGCAACAAGGACCTTGAAAAGGCTGTTAGTGAGCGGACCTTCAGGGAAGACCTCTACTACAGGCTTAGCGTCTTCCCTGTAAAGATTCCACCACTCAGAGAGAGGAGTGAGGATATTCCACTGCTTGTAGAATTTTTCCTCAATAAGTATTGCATCGAACTTAAGGCTCAGGTAAAGAATATTTCCAGCGAAGCCCTTGACTTGTTCATGGGATACCCGTGGAAAGGCAATGTCAGGGAGCTTGAGAACACGATTGAGCGTGCCATAATATTATGTGATGGGAAGACGATAACCCAGGAGCATATCTCCCTGAGTCCGTTACCTCTTGAATCAATCATGAGGGCAGTGCCAATGGATGGGACGCTTAAGGACACGGCAAGGGAGGCGCTGAGGATTGCTGAGACGCAGAGGATAAAGAAGGCACTGAAAGAAACAAAGGGCAACAAGAGCAGGGCAGCAGAGATGCTCCATGTGAGCTACAAGACCATTCTTACAAAGATAAAGGAATATGGTATAGAGGATAATAGAGGCTAAGCAGGAAAATTGAAGATTCCCTGTAGCAAGCTACAGGGAATCTTAATGCAAGGAATTATTACATGGATGCTGGCTGAAAGCTCCGACTTTTAGTCGGAGATGAAAGCCAGCTATCTAAATAATACTTTTTCCTTGCATGGAAGCCCTGACTTTAGTCAGGAGCTTCACTTTTATATTCGCTCGCTAAACCCAGCAGCAAGCTGCGGGGAATACGCTTGCTATTCATTTAAAACAGGAGGTCCTATGAGAAAAATTCTTGTAGCGCATGACGGTTCTAAGTCTTCTGACAAGGCATTGAAAAAGGCAGTGGAGATTGCTATAAAATTTGAGGCTCCCCTCACGGTTGTATCCGTAATACCTGAGCTGTATCTCACAGAGATAGTCGAGACTGACAGGGCGAGAATATCCAACGCACTGACCGAGGAGACAAAGATTGCTATGGAAAAAATAAGAGCATCCCTTGCAGGCAGGGCCATAGAAGTAAAAACAGTCATAAGGCAAGGAGACCCGGCAGAAAAAATCCTTGAAACTGCACAGAAGATGAAGGCAGACCTTATTATCGCAGGCTCCCATGGAAGACACGGCGCAAAAAAATTTCTCCTTGGAAGCGTCTCATCAAGGATTGTTGACCATGCCACCTGTCCCGTGCTTGTGGTGAAGTAAGACTGAAATAGTTCAGCCTCACTTCAATGACTATTTCTTTATAAAGCGCTTTATTGCCTTATTAAAAGATAAGGGCTCAAACCCAAAATTTTTCTTAACGCTGTCAGGCTCACAGATGTTGTCTATTGCGAGGAGGCCAAGTTGTTCTGAGGTAGCAGCAGGGATCTTTTTCCCAAAAATCCCGGCAATCCTTCCTATTCCACTCATAAACGGTAACCCCATCTTGGCAATTCCCATAGGTATATGGAGGATGGGTTTTTTTATCTCGAGGGTATCCATAATAACCTTTACCATCTTATTGTATGTAAGATGCTCTGGCCCACCAAATTCGTAGACCTTGCTAATCGCTTCAGGGTTGTCAATTATCTTGAGGAAACACCTTACCCAGTCCTCAACGTAGATAGGCTGAAGTTTTGCATTTCCTGTTCCTGGAACAGGAACGAAAGGCCCTACTTTTAGGAGTTCCCTTATACGCTCTGTAAATCCATCGCCATGGCCAACTACGATGGATGGCCTGAAGATAGTGTAAGGCACACCGCTTGTCCTCACAATCTCCTCTGCCTCTGCCTTTGTCTTATGATACTTTGACCATGAACTTAAAGAGGCTCCAAGGGCAGATTGATAGAAGAAGTGTTTTACCTCTGCTTTTTTTGCCTCGTCAACGAGATTCCTGGTTCCCTCAACATGAACCTTTTCAAAGGTCATGTCGTTTTTTTCTTCAATGATTCCAACGAGATTAACTACCATATCAACGCCATCAAGGGTATTTTTTAAACTATCCCTCTCTGTAATATCGCCAATTACAGCATCAAACCCTTTTCTTTTGCACGCCTCTGCCCTCTCATGGGACCTTGCAAGGCACCTGATCTTATAATCTTTCTCCTTCAATGCCCTGAGAAGGTGTTGCCCAATAAAGCCTGTTCCACCCGCAATGAATATCATAAGCCTATCAATCTCAGAAGTTCCCTGTAGGAAGTCTTTTCTATATCATCGTGAAGACTCTTTCCATGTGCATCCATTGTAACTATTGCAGGGAAATCCTCAACATTGAATAACCACATCGCCTCAGCTATGCCAAAGTCATCTATCTTCCAGCCATCAATAACCTTTCTTACCCTCTCTGCAAGATATACTGCTGCACCACTTATTGTATGCAGATATGCACATCCATTCTTTTTGAGCGCCCCAAGGGTGTGTTTGCCCATGCCGCCTTTGCCCATGATGCCCCTTATCCCATATTCCCCTATAACCCAGTGTTCATACATCTCAACCCGCATGCTCGTTGTCGGCCCGCTGGCAATAAGCCTCCAGCCCTCATCAGACTTCCTTATAATCGGGCCGCAGTGATAAATGATAGCACCATCGAGGTTGAACGGGATTTCTTCTTTTCTGGGCCTTTCGTTGAAGAGAAACTTGTGCACCCTGTCCCTTCCAGTAACGAGTTGTCCAGTTATCAATACCATATCACCAACATTAAGACCGAGAACATCCTCTTTAGTCAAAGGGAGCTTTATCTTCTTTGTCTCCATATCTCACCTTCTGGAAATTTAAAAATCAAGCATTCTTTCATTTGAAATCACCATATCAGCCTTCCCCTTCTGTTGGCCCAGCAGCATACAGAGATATCTACAAAGTAAGATGCAGGGTGGCGATGGTTGACGCCGACCTTCACACCAATGGCGGTGGTCTTCCCTCCAAAACCAAGGGGCCCTATACCGAGCTGGTTAATTTCATTCAAAAGTCTTTTTTCAAGGTCAGCCAGGACTGGTGCGCCGTTTGTATCGGTAAGCTTTCTTATAAGCTGGTCCTTCGCAAGCCTTGTAACCTGGTCCTTTGAGGCGCCTATGCCAACTCCGAGTGTATATGGAGGACATCCCCTTCCTTGTGCCTTGTGAATTGCGTCAAGCACGCACCGCCTTACGCCTTCGAGGTTCCTCTCTGCTCCGAGCTCTTCAACCGGGAGTTTGTATATCTGGCCAGTGTTCTCGCAGCCAGAGCCTTTTAGCATGAGGTCTATTGTGAGTGTGCTGTCATGGGTCTCCTCAAAATAAATGACAGGAAATCCTTTGCCTGTGTTGTCCCCTGTATTTTTATCCGTTATTATGTCAACAGCGTTACCCCTTAATGGAATCTTTTCGGTGGCAATCCGTGTGGACTCGATTATTGTGTCTTTAAGTTCGACCTGACTGAGCCCTATCGGCACCTTTACATAAAATACAGGGACACCTGTATCCTGGCATATCGGCCTCGAGGTCTCCCTTGCCAGGAGAATGTTCTCAAGAACGGTGGAGAGGGCCTGTTTTGCATTCGAGCCGTTTTCTTCGATAATATATGCAGACTTCAGGGCATCCTCAACATCAGGCGGAAGGGATGTTGCAACCTTTCTATAAAGTTCTATTATTCCGTCACGAAGTTTCAGCAAGTTTTAACCTCATATCCCTCAGATAATCTATATGCATCTGCTCCTGTTCCATCATGTCTTTAAATATAATCCCTGCATTGCTGTCTTCAGCACTCTCTGAAAGTTTTCTGTAGAGGCTATATGCCTTTCCCTCTATCTCGAGTGCAAGAATAAGGGCGCCGAGATCATCGACGAATGTATAGTCTTCAAGCTTTTCTTCAAGGCCTTTCACTGGTATTGCACCTTCAACAAGCGGTGCAGGGATCCTTTTTTTGAACTCCTCGAACGAGGACATATCCCTATCTCCCTGAATAGACTGATAGAGGAACTGGATGTATTCCATATGTCTCCCTTCCCAGGCTGAGAGTTCCCCGAATGTTTTCTTAGCCTCCTCGTTTCGTGCCTTGACAGCGGCCTGTATGTAAAAATTGTTTGTCCCCTTTTCCATTATGTATGCTTCAATTAGTGCCTGAAGCATATCCTCCTTGCCTGTTATCATCACCGTCTCCTTTTAGGATAAATCAGCAGGAGAGAACACGATCTCATCCCTGAATGACTTTATCAAATAGATGGTTTTCATTATCGCAGGGTCTTTTACATCTACCATTGCAGCATCAAGACCGGCACCTGCAAGGTAACTGAGAAAAGTAGAGTTCACCTTTGGCTTCAGGGCATTCGGAATGCCTGTTGAGACATTTGATATCCATGCTACTGTATTAATGGGTGGCTCTACCATCTCCTTCAGTGCCCTGATGCACTCGTAGGAGTTAAGGAGGTGCTCCTGGCCCATCCCCCTGCCGATATGAACGATTGATGGGTCTGCAAACAATCTTGCATTTGGGATATCAGCAGCATTGGCCCTCTCTATCAGCTCCTCAAGGATCTGCAGCTTTGCTTCGAGAGATACTGGGATAGTTCCTTTCATTGCCCTCAGAATAAGGCTTGCCTTAAAGCGTGAGACAAGGTTGAGAACCTCCTCTCTGCCCCCTTCTTCTCCGGATATGAAATTGATTATCGGAGGTTCTTTGCAAAGGGTTATGGATTTCTTCAGTGCCTCGACATTTCTCGAATCAAGGGCGAGCCTGAGCCCTGTTGCCTCCTCTGCCGCCTCAACAGCCATCGGGAGAGTTTCCTCATCTCCACTTCCATCAAGAGAGCACTGGACATTTATTACCTCTGCTCCTGCATCAGAGAGTTCTTTTGAGAGGCTTGCAATAGCCTTCTTATCTTTCCTTTTAAGTGCCTCCATATAGGCTCTGTTCCTGGTATTGAGATTTTCTGCTATCACAATCATGTCTTTCCCCCTATCCGGGCCTGACAGCCCTCATATAAAGTATAAAGCCGACTTGTTATTGACAGGCAAATAAGTCATTTGCTTACTTAAGAGTATATCATTTTATTACTATCCTTCAAGACCATGTCAAGGAAATAATATTTTTGGCTCATCACCTATTTTAGTGGGTGTTTGCAACTTATACACACTTTTAGTAGAATTTGTTTCAAAGGGTTGCAAGTTTTTGAACAGCCTCAAACAATAAAGGAGATGAAAGGGATTTTAATATCGATGCTTTTCTTAAAGTCTATATTATTCTATTTTATGGAGGACAAATGGACATTAATTTAAAGAGGATGTTCATCCCTGCAATCGTAGCTCTGATATCCGTATCTGCATTATTTGTCATCAGGGGGATTGCATTCAGACTTCTTCACAAATGGGCAGAGAGAACAGAAACAAAAATCGATGACATGGTAATTAAGTCATTGAAGACACCTTCCATCTATTGGTGTATTGCAATTGGACTTTACATTGGTGTTGCAATCTCAGAGCTTCCAGAAAGGTATGTCTTTTATTTCAGCAAGACCATTCATGTAATTGTGATACTTTCCATTACCATTGCAACAGCAAACCTATCAGGCAAGATATTCAAGAATTACATACAGAAGTCCAGCCTGCCAATTCCCACAACAGGCCTTGCATACGGGATATTAAAGGGGACAATCCTTGTTATAGGTTTGTTGATTATACTCAGCGTTCTCGGAATTTCAATAACCCCTCTCATTACAGCACTGGGCGTCGGAGGTCTTGCAGTTGCCCTTGCCCTTCAGGATACCCTGGCAAACCTCTTTGCAGGGATTCATATACTGGTTGAAAAATCCGTAAGGGTCGGAGACTTCATAAGGCTTGAGACAGGACAGGAGGGCTATGTTGAGGACATCACATGGAGGACAACGAGGATAAGGATGCTTCCGAATAATATGGTCATAATTCCAAACAGCAAGCTTTCTCAGAGCATTGTGACAAATTATTATCTGCCTGAAAAACGGATGTCAATTCAAATCCCTATAAGTGTGAGCTATTCTTCTGATCCTGAAATAGTTGAAAGGACACTCATTGAGGAGGCAAAAAAGGCTGCTGGCGAGATACCTGGTTTGCTTGGCGATCCTGAACCTATGGCAAGGTTTGTCCCCGGCTTTGGCGAGAGTTCCCTTGATTTCACTTTAGTCTGTCATGTTAAGGAGGTTACAGATCAGTATCCTGTTCAACATGAGTTAAGAAAGAGGATTTTTAAGAGATTTAAGGCGGAGGGAATAGAAATACCATTCCCACATCGTACAGTTTACCTCAGAGAGGAAAAAGAATGGAAAACATAGTTGTCTGTCCGAAAATAGACATAGAAGGCAGGCATGGCAGGATTCATAATTTTTAGAATCGAC
>DYHX01000052.1 GCA_020723925.1 Nitrospira japonica
AGGGTAGGACAGCCGTCTCGGCTGTCATGGGTTTGTATAATAAATCGCTCAATTTGGGTTTTAAATTTGCATTTTGCACTTTGAACTTTGCAATTATATCTTTTCCTCGAATCCTTGAATCCTCGAATCCTTCCGCATGGTCATTTTGTTACTGGCTAAATGCAGGAATCAGAGTAAATATTATAAAAGTTAGAAGTAATATTAATCCTGTCATCACAGCCCTCTGCCTTCCCTTTGGCCCTCTGTCGATATAAGGGATAAAGACGAGCAACAAAACAGCAAGCAGCGGAATCAGGACTGTGCCTATGAAGGCGGTCTTGCCAGGGAAGTAGCGAACAAGCTGGTATAGCCAGAGAAAATACCACTCGGGCTTTGGCTGAAACTGGGCAGAGAAATCAATCTGCCTTCCGATACCCTGAGGATATAGCAGTGCAAGGATGAGGGCAAGTTCTATGGTGATTAAAACTACAAAGAGTATCTCGATTAGATAATCAGGATAAAATTGTTTATCCTTATCAGTTGGTTTCATTCTTGACTCTCAACTATCGGCTCATGACTGATGACTCTCACAGCCCTCCTGATATCCCCTGTTTTTTTACCATATGAAAATGGGCACAGAGGATTATAAACATCATAACAGGAATCCAGAGCACATGCATGCTGTAGAACCTTATGAGTGTAGTGCCGTTTACCTCAGGACCACCGCGTACGAAATATAAGAGGGCATTGCCTATGAAGGGCACTGTCCCTGCCATTGAAGTGCCAACAACCGTAGCCCAGTATGCCTTCTGGTCCCATGGGAGGAGATAGCCTGTGAAGCCTGATGCCATTGCAAATATGAATGTGAACACACCCGCAATCCAGTTCAGTTCCCTCGGTGGTCTGTAAGAGCCTGTTATAAATACCCTTATTGTGTGGAGTATTATAAAGATTATTAAAAGATTAGCTGACCACTTGTGGGTGCTCCTTACAAGCCACCCGAGACGCACCTCTTCATTTATCCTTATGACACTTTTATATGCCTCTGTCTCAGAAGGGACATAGTAGATTGATAACAAAAGCCCTGTGACAACCGACATCAAGAAGAGCGTGAAGGCAGCTCCTCCGAGACAGTATGAGTAGTTCAGCTTCTCTGGCAGAGGTCTCTGGAGAAACCTTCTGTGAGGCTCCTTTACGCCGAAACGGCTGTCAATCCAGTCAAAGATTTTACCCATATCCCTGAAAATGCAAGATGCAAAAATCAAATCAGTGTCAGTGTCAGTTATCAGTGTCAGTTATCAGTGTCAGCAAAGACTATTCACTGTTCACTATCCCCTGTCACTAATCACTCCAATTTGACTTTTGATTTTTGCATTCATTTATACCTTAATCCCTATAAATACCTTCCCCTCTTTTATCTCCAGCGGCAGTCTTGTCAGCGGCGCTGGAGGAGGGCCTCCTATGACCCTGCCTTCCATATCATATCTTCCGCCATGGCAGGGGCATAGAAACTCGCCTTTATTTCTGTCCCAGTTGACAAGGCATCCAAGATGGCTGCATACAGGAGAAAGGGCGATGAAACCTTCTTTTGCCATTACTATAAATGCCAGTGTGTTTATAGTTCTATTCCCATATTCATACGAAAAATCAACTCTCTTCACCCCTCGCCTTGGAAGCTCCTCCTCATCAAAGGCGTGCACCAATTTCATGCCCTTCTTTTTTATCTTTGCCGGATAGATATAAATGAGGGATAGCAGGAAGCTCAGCCCAAGTAGTGCGAGGGCAGATTTTATTATCCGCTTCAGAAAGTCCCTTCTGTTCATATTAAACCCGAAAAATTCGTAATGCGTAATCCGACGGATTTGGGTTTACACTATTTTGAGTTCAGGGCCTCTCTCAGGGCTTTCCCTACCTTGAAATAGAGCACTTTTTTGGATGGCACCTCAACGCTTTCACCTGTCTTTGGATTCCTTGCCTTTCTTGGTCTTCTATGCTTCAGCCTGAAATTCCCAAAACCCCTTATCTCTATCTTTTCTCCCCTGCGAAGTGCCTCTTTTATGCTCTCGAAGACGGTTTCTACAACTATCTCTGTCTGTTTTCTTGTAAGCCCTTCAACCTTTTCAGCCACCTTTTCTATAAGGACTGATCTTGTCATAGAACCTCCCGCAAAAAGTTAAAAATTATGTGAGTTATGGTGTAAGTATATATTTCACCTTTATTGTTGGTATTATGTCCGAAAACTCCCTGGGGAACTTACCTCTAAGTATGTCTATGATGGAGAATTTCTCTCTTTTGCTCACCACCTCTGGTTCTCCCTTTATACCTGCGAGCTTTGCAGCAACCTGTATTGCATCCTCGAGGTTGCCAAGCTCATCAACAAGCCCTACCGCAACTGCCTGTTTTCCTGTGAATATCCTTCCGTCAGCGAGTTTTTTAACATCATCAGGGAGCATCTTTCTTCCCTCTGCAACAGCCATTATGAACTGTTCATGGACATCGTCAAGCACTCCCTGCAGGATGATCCTCTCCTCCTTGCTCATCCCTTTGAACACAGATGCAATATCTTTGTGTTTCCCGCTCTTTATTACCTCTGTCTTCACGCCAATCTTGTTCAGGAGCCCCTCTATGTTGGGGATCTCCATAATTACACCAATTGAGCCTGTGAGGGTGCCTGGATTTGAGACGATCCTTGTGGCTGGAGATGCGATGTAGTAGCCGCCAGAGGCTGCAACAGAACCCATAGAGACAATAACCTTCTTTTTTGAAACTGCCTTCCTGACCTCTTCGTATATCTCCTGCGACGGGGCGACAGCGCCGCCGGGGCTGTCCACTCTCAGCACTATGGCTTTTATGGATTGGTCCTTAATATAGCCCTTTATTTCATCAACAGCATTTTTGGAGTCTATGATCGGGCCTTCGATGCGCACAACAGCTACCTTTTCTCCAAGCGGGACATTTTTCTGGATGAATGTAAATATCGCACTTATGACTATTAGCAGTATCAGAAACCCAAGGAAGAACAAACAGACCTTCTTCATGCTGCTGCCACCTTGAGGTTCTTCATGCTGAGCCCGATCTTCCTTTCTTCAAGGTCGATCTTTATTATCCTTGTCCAGATTTCATCACCCTCTTTTATAGTTTCGTCTGTCTTTACTATCTCAGAGGAGTAAATCAGACCTTCAACCTCACCTTCAAGCTCCACAAAGATTCCAAAATCTGTTATCCTGAGTATTTTGCTCCTGACCACGTCTCCAAGCCTGAATTTTTCTGGTATTTCTTTCAGCCATGGGTCTGGCATCATCTGTTTTGTACCAAGCGCTATCCTCTCTTTATCAGGCTCAAGGCTCACCACAACAGCCTCTATCTTCTGTCCTTTCCTGAGCACCTCTGATGGGTGCTTGATATGTTTTGTCCAGGATAGATCAGATATGTGGATAAGTCCGTCAACCCCTTCTGGGAGACCGACAAACACGCCAAACTCTGTAATGCTCCTCACCTTACCCGTTATCTTCTGGCCGACCTTATATCTCTGGGCAACAAGCTCCCATGGACTTGTTTTTAGCTGTTTCACACTCAATGAAAGGCGGCGTTCATCCTTATCAGCCTTTAAGACAACTGCCTCAACTGTCTCTCCTATGGAGAGATATTTTGATGGATGTTTTGGTCTTGGGAGCCAGTCAAGTTCTGATATATGGACAAGGCCCTCGAGACCCTCTTCCATCTCTATGAAAGCGCCGTAGTCAGTTATGCTCGCAACCTTGCCTTTCACCTTCTTGCCCGCAGGATATTTTTCATCCACAGTGCTCCATGGGTCGGGTCTTCTCTGCTTGTAGCCTAAGGTCACTCTCTCGTGCTCTTCGTCGTATTTGAGCACGAGGACCTCAATCTCGTCACCCACTGCAAAGAACTCTGACGGGTGGTTTATCCTTCCCCATGATATGTCTGATATATGAAGCAGGCCGTCAATCCCACCCAGGTCAACAAAGACACCATAGTCTGTTATATTTTTCACAACTCCTTTGAGCACGGCACCCTCTTTTAGCTTTTCGAGAGTCTCCACCTTTTTCCTCTGCCTCTCTTCTTCAAGGATTGCCCTGCGTGAGACTATGACATTTGAGCGCTTGTTGTTAAGTTTGAGCACCTTGAATGGCATTCTCTCGCCGATAAGGCTGTCAAAATCTTTAATTGCCTTTATATCTATCTGGGAGCCAGGCAGGAATGCCTTGATCCCTGAGATATCAACAGAGAGTCCACCTTTTGTCTTTCCTACAACTTTGCCTTCCACAGGTGTCCCCTTGTCAAGTGCAGATTGGAGGGTGTCCCATGCCTTTATCTTTGATGCCCTTTCTTTTGAGAGGGCTACAATGCCTTCAGAATCCCTGATGTCTTCAATGTACACCTCAATTTCATCGCCCTCTTTGAGACTGGAAAGCTCTTCCAATGAGAACTCTTCTACAGGTATAAACCCCTCTGACTTGTACCCGATATTGACAATGACTCCATCCTGCTTCACAGCTATAACCCTTCCTTTCAATATCGAACCCTCTTCAATACGGTGAAAGGTTTCGGCATAGAGTCTTTCCAACTCATTGTTTTTAAGTTCCATCACCAGGTCGTCCTCCTATATCCTTAATTCTTTCTTCTACCTCTTTTATTATCCAGTCTGGGGTTGATGCCCCTGCTGTTATTCCAACACTCTTTGCGCCACTGAACCATTCCTCTTTAAGTTCAGAAGCTGTTTCTATGTGATATGTTAGAACAGAGAGAGACATGCATAGCTTCGCAAGCTGCGTTGTATTTGCGCTGTTTTTACCGCCTACAACAAGCATGACATCCACCTTTTTGGCCATCTCCTCTGTTTCTTTCAACCTGAGGGCTGTGGAGTTACAGATTGTGTTATATACCTTTACCTCCATGGCCTGCTCGATGGCTTTCCCGAGCAGTTTCTTTAAAGCCTCGATTGGCTGGGTGGTCTGGACCACAATCCCTACTTTGCTCTTAAGCCATGGAAGGGGCTCTTTGTTATCAACAACTATGACGTCATCACCAGCATAGCTCATCAAACCCTTGACTTCAGGATGTTCTCTGTCCCCCAGGATAATTACCTGATACCCCTCCTCCTTAAGAAGTTTAGCATAATGCTGGGCTTTTTTAACAAATGGACATGTTGCATCAATTATCTCATATCCGGCGGATGATATCTTGTTCATAAGCTGCAGTGGTATCCCATGAGTCCTGATTATAATGGCCTTTATATCGTCCTTGTTTATCTCCTCTGTTGGTATGACCCCTTCTGCCTTCAGCTTTTCGATAACCTGTGGATTATGTATTATGGGGCCAAATGTATATACGCCATCCTGCTTCTTTTTTGCCATATCAAAGGCTATGTCTATAGCCCTTTTAACCCCGAAACAGAAACCAGACCTTTTAGCAACTATTATTTCCATCTTAGTGTTACCCAAATTGAGCGATTCTTTAATCATAAATCACTCTTTGACAGGCGAGACGCCTGTCCTACTGGATAACACCTATATACCCATAGGGTAGGACAGCCGTCTCGGCTGTCATGGTTTTGCATAATAAATCGCTTAATTTAGATGTTAGTGTAAGTGGGCAGTGTTAGTAATCTGATGTTCACTAACACTGTTCACTGGCACTTTAAACTCCTTATTGCCTCCATAATATCCCTCGCTATCCTCTCCTGAAAATCCTTGCCTGTCTCTTCTCCCTCTATCTCTATCGGATTTCCAAAAGTTACCCTTATCTTTGCCGGTTTTATAAACTTTGCCCCCACCGGAAGTGCCCTATCAGTGCCCTCGATGAGTGCAGGAACGACCCTTGCCATGCTCATG
This sequence comes from Nitrospira japonica, assembly GCA_020723925.1. Taxonomy (GTDB): domain Bacteria; phylum Nitrospirota; class Thermodesulfovibrionia; order Thermodesulfovibrionales; family DYHX01; genus DYHX01. Next base: position 5,832 of record DYHX01000052.1, read on the forward strand.
GCAGCTATCATGCCGACTCCTCTCCTTGCATCAAGCAGACTGCCGTCAGTGCTCCTTCCGCCCTCAGGGAACAGCACTATGAGCTCTCCCTTTTTCAGCCTTGTGACTGCCTCTTTTATTGTTGAGGGCTGAGGTCTGTCTCTATCTATAGGAAAGGAAAATGCATTCACAAAAGTGCCTATCAATGGTATCTTAAACAATCCTCGTCTTGCCATGAAAGTGGCACGTCTTTTAAGTGCGGTACCAATTACCAGAGGGTCAAGATAGCTCGCGTGGTTTGCTGCCACAATCACACCACCTTTCTCTGGTACCCTTTCATAATCGATCGTCTTGAGTCCGAAGAAAATCTTAAATACAATCAGAAATAATGTCCTGAAAAACCAGTAAAGATAGCTCAAGGATCAGACCTTATAACCTCAAAAATACGATCTAATACCTGTTCTATGGTAAAGGTTGAAGTGTCTATCAGAACAGCCTCCTCAGCCTTCTTGAGTGGGGCAATATCTCTGATAGAGTCTCTTATATCTCTTTCAATGACATCCTTTCTTGCCCCGGATTCACTTATATCATACCCCTTTCCTTTCAACTGCATATAACGTCTTCTCGCCCTTTCATCCACAGATGCTTCAAGATAGAATTTCTTCCATGCATCTGGAAATACCACTGTTGCCATGTCTCTTCCCTCTACAACAAGGTCACTGTTCAATGCCGCATTCCTCTGGACCTGAAGAAGAAAATCTCTAACAACTTTTCTTGCAGAAAATACAGATGAATAATGGCCCATCTCGGGAGACCTTATTTCATCTGATACATCCCTTCCATTGAGGAGGAGCTTCCCGTCCACAAATGTAACCTCTGTAACATCAAGCACAGCCTTTATCATTCCATCATCATCGTCAGGCTCAATCCCCTTGTCCCTCAGCATCAATGCAACCGCCCTGTAGAGAGCCCCTGTGTCGAGATAGCTGAAACCGAGGCTCTCTGCAAGGAGCTTTGCAACAGTGCTCTTGCCAGCCCCGGAGGGACCGTCTATAGCGATGACTTTACCCATTGTAAATTTCAAATTTTCAATTTGCACTCTGCAATTTGCATTTTCATTATGCTGTTAGCCCCCTCAAAATCTCAAAAAATCCTGGAAACGAGATGTTAACAGATGATACCCCATTTATAGTTGTTACTCCATCAGCTACTAACGCTGCTATCGAAAACGCCATTGCGATTCTGTGGTCGCCATAGCTTTCGACAGTAGTCCCCCTCAGGTCTGCCTTTCCCCTTATACTCAGTCCATCACTGAACTCCTCTATTTCCACACCCATCTTTCTGAGTTCCATTGTCATGGCCTTTATCCTGTCAGATTCCTTCAGGCGCAATTCCTCTGCACCCCTTATGGTTGTTATGCCATTGGCCTGGGTCGCTGCAATACACAAGATAGGAAACTCGTCTATAAGGGATGGCAGCTCTTCTCTGGATATGCTGATTGCCTTTAATGCTGCGCCGCCTCTGCAGTGAATATCTGCAACAGGCTCGCCAGAGACATCTCTTATGTTCAATAATTCTATCTCTGCTCCCATTGCTTTCAGAGCATTGATCAACCCTGTCCGTGTAGGATTTATCCCAACTCCCTTTATCGTTATATCTGAGTCCTTTATTAGCAGCGCTGCAACTATGAAGAATGCTGCGGATGAAAAGTCGCCTGGCACGTCTATCTCTCTGCCTCTTAATTCAGTCCCACCTTTAATTTTTACATTGAGACCGTCAACCTTAATCTCTGCACCAAAGGCAGGAAGCATCCTCTCTGTGTGGTCCCTTGATTTTGCAGGCTCTGTGATCTCTGTCTCGCCATCTGCATAAAGCCCTGCAAGCAGGATTGAAGACTTGACCTGTGCACTCGCAATCGGCATATCATATTTAATCGCTTTCAGTCTCCTGCCTTTTATTGCAACAGGAGGATATCTGTCTTCAGCCCTTGCCATTATATCAGCACCCATCAGCCTCAATGGGTTTATAATCCTATACATTGGCCTTGACCTCAAGGATTTGTCTCCTGTCAACACAGAAAAGAAAGGATTCCCTGAAAGTACACCAGACAGTAATCTTATGGTTGTCCCTGAGTTGCCGCAGTCGATAACATCGTTTGGTTCTCTGATGCCGTGGATGCCATTGCCATTTATTATTATTTCACTGCCTCTGTCATCTATATCTACACCGAGGGCCCTGAATGCATTTATAGTGCTCACTGGATCTTCAGCCCTGAGGAAATTTCTGATGACACTTCTGCCTTTTGAGATGGATGAAAGTATTACTGCCCTGTGAGATATGGATTTATCAGGGGGTGGAGAAATCTCACCCCTTAGCCTCTCTGCCTTTTTGAGTTCAATTCTTTCCAATACCTTCCCTCAGTGTCTGGGCCTTTCTGAATTCCCTCTCAAGTGATTCAGCATCAGAGGCCCTGAGATACTGGCCTAACCTGTCGAGGTTGTTTTTAAAGACCTCGATGAATTCAAGGAGGTTATCTTTATTAAGAAGGCATATATCTCGCCACAACTCAGGAGAGCTCGATGCAATCCTTGTTGTGTCCTTAAACCCATTGCCTCCATATCTGAGATAAGAGCTGTTTATGTCAGCAACAGTATTGACTATAGCGTAGGCAAGGAGATGTGGGAGATGGCTTATAGAGGCAAAGACCCTGTCGTGTTCCTCAGGACTCAATATCTCGATTGTAGAACCAAAGGCTGTCCATATATCAGCAACCCTATTAAGGGCATCCTTATCTGTATTTTCTGTTGGAGTTAATATGCACTTTGCCCCTGCAAATAGATCTGGCGTTGCTGCATCTATCCCTGACCTGTCACTGCCTGCTATTGGATGTGCACCTACAAAATATACCCCTTCAGGCATCTGACACTCCATCTCTCGCACGAGCTTTCCCTTGACGCTTCCAACATCCGTCACGATCGCACCCTTCTTTAATGAGCCAGATATTATCCTTGCTATCTCAGTGAAACATCCAACTGGTGTTGCAAACAGGACAAGGTCTGAATCAATGCACGCCATGGATGGGTTAAGGTCAAAGGAATCGATTATTCCCATATCTCTTGCCCTTCTAAGGTTCTCTTCCTTCCTCCCATACCCTGCTATATGCCTGCACAGTCCCTTCTTTCTGAGGGCAAGGGCAAAGGATGCACCGATTAGACCAACACCGAGGATGGTTATTTTATTGAAAAAAAGATTACCCGGAGAATCTGTCATATCTCCCTTCCAACCGCAGCAGCGATCAGCTTCAGTTCCTCCATCAATTTCTTGAACTGGCCTGGCTTCAGGGACTGTTCTCCATCTGACATTGCCTCTTCAGGGTTTGTATGGACCTCTATAAGAAGCCCATCTGCACCTGCTGCAACAGAGGCCTTTGCCATTGGCGCAACAAGGTCCCACTTGCCAACACCATGGCTCGGGTCAACAACTACAGGCAGATGTGTGAGCTGTTTAAGAACAGGCACTGCACTCAGGTCGAGGGTGTTCCTTGTTGCAGTCTCGAATGTCCTTATACCACGTTCGCACAGTATTACCTGCTGGTTGCCCCTCGACATCACGTATTCGGCTGCCATAAGCCATTCTTTAATTGTTGCCGAGAGTCCTCTTTTCAGGAGTACTGGTTTATCGCATGAGCCAACCTCAAGAAGGAGTCTGAAGTTCTGCATATTCCTTGCACCTATCTGCACAATGTCAGTGTATTTCAATATTACCTCTATATCCCGTGGGTCCATAATCTCTGTAACAACAGGAAGTCCTGTCTTTTCCCTTGCCTCGGCAAGATACTGAAGACCCTCTTCACCGAGACCCTGAAAAGAGTAGGGAGACGTCCTGGGCTTGTAAGCGCCGCCTCTTATGAAAGATGCGCCAGCTTCCCTAACCTTCTCAGCTATATTCATCAACATTGTCTTGTTCTCGACAGCGCATGGCCCTGCAATTACGTGTATCTTCTTGCCCCCGATGATTTTCTCTCGCACATTGATTACAGTGTCTTCAGCCCTGAAGTCCCTGCTTGCAAGCTTGTAGGGCTTGAGTATTCTCATTACCTCCTCAATGCCTGTCATCACTCTTAAGGCATCTTCTTCCTCCTCTGTTATCTTTGAAGTATCTCCAATCACTCCTATAACAATTCTCTCGGTGCCTTTCGAGATATTTGCCTTTAATCCGCGGCTTTCAAGTTTCTTTACTATATGCCGCAGATCTTCTTCGGTTGCACTGGGTTTTAAAACTATTATGTCCATTTATTCCTCCAGTTTCAGTGAACAGTGAATAGTCGTCAGTGAACAGTTCTTAAAAGATTTTAATACTAAATACTGTTCACTATTCACTAAGCACTGCCTTTAACACTTCAATAAACCTTTTATTCTCTTCAGGCAACCCTATAGTTACCCTTATCTCCTTCTGCCCGATGGGCCTGACAATAACACCCTGCTTTAACAGGGCCTCGTATATTGTTTTTGAGTCCTGCTCAATAGGCATGTATATAAAATTCGTCTCTGTTGGTATATATTTTAACCCAAGGGAATCTAATTCCTGATATAGAAACTTCTTGCCCTCCTCATTTATCTCTCTTGAGCGATTTACATGTTCTTCGTCCCTTAATGCCTCGGTGGCTGCTCTCTGTGCAATTGAGTTTGTATTGAATGGCGCCCTTATCTTATTCATCTCTGCTACTATGTCCTGCCTTGCAACCCCATAGCCAATCCTCAGTCCGGCAAGACCGTATATCTTCGAAAACGTCCTCAAGATTAATATGTCCCTTCCAGCCCTGAAATGCTTCAGGCTGTCAGCATATTCAGGGTCTGTCACATATTCATGGTATGCCTCATCAACAACAACCAGCATCCCATCCGGAAGTCTCTCCATCAGGCGGTCAAACTCAGTTCTGGTATTAATCGTGCCTGTTGGATTATTCGGGTTTGCTATAAATAGTATCCTTGTTTTTGATGTAACAGCATCAGCCATTGCATCAAGGTCATGTTTGTAATCTTTCAGGGGGACCTGCACTCCCCCCCCGCCAACTGACTGTACTGCCATTGAATAGACGACAAAAGACGGATGTGCCATGACAGCCTCATCCCCTGGCCCAAGGAAAGTCCTGACAGCTATATCTATAAGTTCATTTGAGCCGTTACCGAGTATTATTTCTTCTGTACTAACCCTATAAGTAATCCCCCTTCCCCCCCCTTTTGTAAGGGGGGGGAAGGGGGATTTGTCAGAGGGTAAGGGGGGATTTTTTGAGAGTTTTTCAGATAAGGCATTTTTCAGATAATATCCGCTTCCATCAGGGTATCTGTTTAAGCTATTAAGAGAATTGCTGATCGCCTGCAATGCCCATGGTGATGGACCTGTTGGGTTCTCATTGGATGCAAGCTTTACAGAGTCTTTTATCCCGAGTTCTCGCTCAAGCTCCTCTATTGGTTTCCCAGGGACATAAGGCTTTATGCGAGAGACGTATTCAGTCGGTTTAATCACTGTGTTTCACCATACGGATAAGAGCCGAGTATTTTGAGATATAGGCAACCCTCTTTTATATCCTCAATAGCCTTCCTCACCTTTTTGTCCTCGATGTGGCCTTCCATATCAACAAAGAATATGTATTCCCATGCCTTTCTCTTTGATGGTCTTGACTCAATTTTTGTGAGGTTTATCTTTGCCTTTTTAAAAGGCATAAGGATATCGTAAAGTGCACCGGGCCTGTCCTTGATAGAGAACATTATCGATGTCTTATCCCTGCCTGTTTTTGGCGGTGATTCCTTTGATATCACAAGGAATCTTGTATAGTTGTCCTTGAAATCTTCTATATGCCGCTCTACGAAATTGAGGTCATAGATCTTTGCAGCAAGCTCGCTTGCTATTGCACCAGCAGCGTCTTCCTTTGCAGCGAGCTCTGCAGCCTTTGCTGTGCTTGTGGATTCAAATATCGGTATACCGTACATGTTTGCCTCAAGCCATCTCCTGCACTGGGCTGTTGCCTGTGGATGTGAATAAATCTTCTTTATCTTAGATTTATCTCTGCTCTTTGATAGAAGGTTATGGGTTATTTCGAGCATCACCTCGGCTGAGACCTTCAGGTCATAGTCCATGAACATATCAAGGGTGTAGCTTACGACCCCTTCATTGGAGTTCTCTATCGGCACAACTCCAAATTCGGCCTTCCCTGCCTCAACAGCCTCGAACACGCTCTTTATGCTGTCAACAGGCACAAACTCTGCTGATGAGCCAAAATGTCTCAGGGCAGCAAGATGAGTGAATGTGGCAAGAGGCCCAAGACATGCGACCTTCAAAGGCTCTTCAAGAGAGAGGGATGCGGACAGGATTTCCCTATATATGGTCTTTAATGCATCATTTGGAAAGGGACCTTTATTCAGGGCTGTTAGTCTTTCAAGAATCTGCCTTTCACGCTCAGGTGAGTAAAATTTCACCTTATCATTGCGTTTTATGTGGGCGATGTTAAGGACAAGCTTTGCCCTCTCATTGAGGAGCTTGAGGATCTCCTCATCAATCGCATCAATCTCCCCTCTCAGTTCTTCGAGTTCTCCCATAAACCTTCCTGCCTCATCGTTCATTCTTTTAAGAATAAACAATACAAATTTTTTCTTATTTTTTCAAGGGGTTTTGTGCTGGAGTTTCCTGAGTTATTTCTCATTTA
>DYHX01000053.1 GCA_020723925.1 Nitrospira japonica
GGAGGACTTTCTATAGAACAGCTCTCGGAGATGCTTGATGCCTTTGACGGGTCATATCTTGGAGAGGATGAACCTTTAATCCTCGGATTTCTATGTAAAAATGATGCATACAGGGCATCGGATGATGCCGGTCTGAAAGGGATTAAATATCCGCCTAATTTTTTAGGAATCATGGTTCCATGCGCAGGTGCGGTAAATGGTGCAATTATTGCGAAAGCCATTTCCTCAGGTATAGATGGAATTCTCATCGCAGGATGTCCTGACAACCAGTGCCACTATGTGCAGGGAAGTGCATTGGCGAAGGTAAGACTGTCTGATATTTCAGCCAAACTCAGGGAGATGTATTTAGAACCCGAAAGGGTTCGTTTTGTGAGCATAAGCAGAGATGAATCAGAAAAGCTTGCTCAGACGATTATGGAATATGTTGAGGAATTGAAGAAGATGGGCAGAAACCCATTGAGGATTTAGTATGTATAAATTTTTTGATAGAGAGAAATTAAAATACTGTTATCAATGCGGGAGGTGTTCTTCAGGATGTGATATTAACAGGATTGACAGGTCATTCCAGCCTCACAGGCTTCTCCATCTCATCGGTATGGGAGCATTTGACAAAGTCTTAAAAAGCGATAGTCTCTGGAAATGCACTACATGCTTCACATGCTCTGAGAGATGTCCGCAAGGTATCAGAGTTACCGAAATCCTCTGGATTGCAAGAACTATTGCTGTCAAGGCAGGCCGCATTCCTGAGCTGCTTGTAACTCAAAAAGATATCCTACTGCGGACCGGAAGACTTATCCCAATGGACAACAAGAAAAGGGAGAAGGCCGGGCTTGCCGCAATTCAAGAGGAATCTTCTGTTGTAGCGGAGATATTTGAGATAATGGAAGGAGAGAAGTAGATGCAATACGCCTTTTATATTGGCTGTGCAGCACCTGTTAAGGCATTAAAATATGAGATATCCACGAGAAATCTTGCTAAGAGCCTCGGCATAGAATTGGTTGACATCCCTGAGTTTAGCTGTTGCGGATTCCCGGTGAAATCAATGGACTCTTTTGCCGCTCTTCTTATGGCTGCACGTAATCTCGCCATAGCAGAAGAAAAAGGCATGGACATTATCGGCATATGTACCGGGTGCATGGCAATCCTTTCAGAGGCAAAGGAATATCTTGAAGACGATAATCTAAGGAATAGGGTTAATGAAAAGTTAAAGGCCCTTGGAGTAAAAGAATACGCTGGTAAAGTGAAGGTCAAGCATTTTGCAAGATTTTTGTATGAGGATTATAGGCTGGATCGTATAAAGGGTAAAGTTGCTGCTTCATTAGCGCCTTTAAAGTTCGGCATACATTATGGATGTCACTATATGAAGCCAACCCATGCTCATGGTTGCTTTGATGACCCCTCAACACCATCCACTATCGATGACCTTATAAATATTACCGGTGCAAAAACCATTAATTATCCAAATAAAAGCCTCTGCTGCGGCTTGACCATAATGGGGACTGCTGAAGACCTTAGTTTTAAGCTTGCGGCGGAGAAGCTTGAATGTTTATCGAGTAGAGGAGTAGACGCCATGGTGCTCGCCTGCCCCTCCTGCTGCATTGCCTATGAAAACAATCAGAGATTGATCGGGAAAAGGGTCGGAAAGGAATTCAACCTGCCTGTGTTTTATTTCACTCAGGTTATCGGACTTGCAATGGGACTAAGCGAGGAAGATCTGGGATTTGAGTTTAATAGGGTAAAGGCCGATAGGATTAGAGAGAAGCTTCGGTATTAGTGATTCAGTTCTAACACACTAACTCACTTGCGTCTAACTCACTAATTTCATCCTTAGCACTTCAAAACTTCCGATCACAGCCTATCTAATATGGCGGGAGCGTGTGGGAATCGAACCCACCCTGGAAGCTTTTGGCCTCCAACACTGGATTTGAAGTCCAGGAGGGACACCAGAACCCTATGCGCTCCCACTGTTAGCTATTTTAGCAGAATAGTAGTTTAATTTGTATAACTTGATTATCTCTCATCTTGCGTGCTAATTTAGATAAATGAAGCGTCCAGAGGTATGGATTTTTCTTTTTATTATAGGGATTCTTGCGTTTAACTGGCCTTTCCTTGACATCTTCAGCATCTCGCTCCCAGAATATCTTTTCAGTTTCTGGCTCGTCTTCATAACTTTACTCTTTATATTTATCAGGGTGATTGGTAAAAAAGAGAGGGGCGTATAGTTGTTTACACCATGGACGCTTTTTCTTGTTGTCCTTGGCTATTTAATCCTGCTGTTTGTTATTGCCTACTATGCAGAGAGGAAAGAAAAGTCTGGGAGGAGCATAGTATCAAATCCATATGTTTATTCCCTTTCCTTAGCAGTATATTGCACATCATGGACATTCTATGGAAGCGTAGGTAAGGCAGCTACCTCTGGACTATCATTCCTCACCATATATCTCGGCCCTACCCTTATGGCATCTCTCTGGTGGGTTGTTCTAAGGAAGATCATCCGTATTGCAAAGGAAAACAGGATAACCACAATCTCAGACTTTATCGGTTCACGGTATGGCAAGTCCCTTTTTCTTTCGGCCCTTGTCACAATCGTTGCTGTTGTCGGGATTGGGCCCTACCTCGGGCTTCAGATTAAGGCGATCATAAGCACATTCACAATACTTGCTGGAGAGACAAAAGGGAGTATTGCAGCAGGCTGGTTTATAACATTGATGCTCGGCATATTTGCCATAATCTTTGGTGCAAGACGGCTTGATTCGTCAGAAAGGCATGAGGGTCTTGTATTTGCTATTGCCTTTGAATCCATCGTCAAGCTCATCGCCTTTTTGTTTGTTGGATTCTTTGTCACATACGGTCTTTTTGACGGCTTCTTTGACATATTCGAGAGGATAAAGGATTCAGAACACGGAGATCTCCTCTTTCTCGGTGGAGGCACCTCAGTAAGTTACAATGAATGGGCATCCTTACTTTTTCTTTCAATGATGGCAATTATGTTTCTGCCAAGGCAGTTTCATGTTGCAGTAGTAGAAAATTCTGATGTTTCCCATGTATCTAAGGCCATGTGGTTATTCCCCCTCTATCTCTTTCTCATAAACATCTTCGTCATGCCCGTTGCCCATGGAGGGCTTCTCCTCGGTGGAAGCCAGGCCGAAGCTGATAGCTTTGTCCTGACCATTCCGCTAAGCCAGGGTAAATCCCTTCTTGCACTCTTCGTATTCATTGGCGGCTTTTCTGCTGCCACAGCCATGATAATCGTTGAGTCACTGGCAATAAGCACTATGGTGATGAATAACCTGGTAATGCCTGCCATCTACAGATTCAATGAGATGAAGGGATTCCCAACAATAATCCTCAACCTTAAAAGGATTATAATAATGGGTTCTGTATTCCTGGGCTATTTCTTTGCGGTATCTATAGGTGAATTTTACACCCTTGTTGATATGGGCCTCAAGTCCTTTGAGGCAGTAACATTATTTGCGCCAGCTTTTCTCATAGGGCTTTACTGGAAGCAGGGGAGCAAGAAAGGCGTTGCTGCTGGCCTGATTGCTGGCTTTGTTATATGGCTTTATACGCTCCTTATGCCAGCACTGCTAAGATCTGGCCTCATTGAAGAGCAGGGGATACTTGCATATCTTGTTAGTTCAGAAATCTTCAACCCTCACGCCCTCTTTGGCCTGAAGGGGCTTGATAAATGGAGCCATTCTCTGCTCTGGAGCCTGTTTTTCAATCTGATGCTTTATTTTGGGGTATCAATATTCACAAGACAGACAGAGGAAGAGGAAAGACAGGCCCTTGTCTTTGTGGAATCGTATTCGCCACGGGCAATACCAGGGAAGGGCCTTTACAGTGTTAATCAGGTTGAAAATATCTTATTGCAGTACATAGGCAGGAGAGAGGCAAGAGAAGCTGTTGAGAATTTTTTATCAAAGAGGAAGATTAAAAGGGATGAAATATCTCATAGGGACCTTCTGAAACTCAGGGATGAGGCAGAGAGGATTCTCTCTGGCGCCCTCGGTGCACCCATAGCAACACTCATACTCGAAGATAAACTGATACTCACCAAAGAGGAGAGAGGCGAGCTATCGAGTTCAATTAAGGTGATGAGTGACAGCCTGAGGCTTTCGAGGCAGGAGCTTGCAGAGGCAAACAGGGAGCTGTCTTTTCTCAAGGAGTTCAGCCAGAACATAATAGAGAGCGTTCCCCTCGGTATAGCAACCCTCGATGCTGAGTTGAATGTCAGATACTGGAACAAGGAGATGGAGATAATTACAGGCATATCAAAAGGCAATGCCCACGGCAAACCTGCAAAGGAACTTCTCTCATGCATGGAGCCAGATATCTTCGCGGGTCGAAGATTCGATCAAGAGTGTGCATGCCAGATGAAGCATCCTTCACAGGCAACCCTGAAGGTTGCGATGAGTCCATTCAGGGACCCTGGAGGCGGCTATGTCCTTGTCTTCGAGGATATAACAGAGAAAAAGAGGATGGAGGAACAACTGCTGCAGGCATCAAAGCATGCGAGCATAGGAAAGCTTACAGCAGGCGTATCCCATGAGATCGGCAACCCACTTGCATCCATATCGTCTCTTGTGCAGGAACTCCAGGCAGAGGACACCGCACCTTTTGTCAAGGAATCCCTGAAGACAATCAATCAGCATATAGAGAGGATTGCAAGGATTGTGAGAAGCCTTGGAGATTTTGCAAGGCTTTATCGCAGGGAGAAGATACCGTCAAATATTAAGGATGTCCTTGACAGCACAACGAACCTGACACGTTATGATAAGAAGTTCAATAAGATTGATATAGAGACGGATATAGAGGAAGTGCCGCTGATGAAGATAAACCCTGACCAGCTCCAGCAGGTATTCCTGAACCTCATGCTCAATGCACTTGATGCCATGCCTGATGGTGGAAAGCTCAGGATTTCGATAAAAAGGATTGACGGCTCAGTAGAGATTATATTCAAAGACACAGGCATCGGTGTGGATAAGGAAATAATAGACAGGGTCTTTGACCCCTTCTTCACAACAAAGGGGCCGGGAAAGGGAACCGGCCTGGGTTTGAGCATATGTTACGGTATAATCAAGGACCATGGTGGCACCATCAATGTTGACAGCGAAAAGGGTCATGGGACGACCTTTATAATAAGGCTGCCATTGGAGAATTAAAGAGGGGGAGGGTATGGGTAAAGGCAATGGCAGAAAAACTACTTATAATTGATGACGAGGAGACCCTGAGGGAGTCTCTGAAGAGGCTCTTTCTGAGGGAGGGCTACAGGATCGACACTGCTGAAAATGGTGAGGATGCCCTCAAGATGGTAGAAGAGAACGGGTATGACCTCATCATAACGGACATAATCCTTCCCGGGATTGATGGAATCCATGTTATGAGAAAGACAAGACAGAAGAACCCGGAACAACTTGTGATAGTGATAACAGCCTTCGCCTCCCTTGAGACCGCAGTAGAGGCATTGAGGGCAGGGGCATATGACTACATAATGAAACCCATTATACATGAGGAGATCAAATTGATTGTGAGAAATGCCCTGAGACAGAAATCCCTCCAGATTGAAAACATGCTCCTCAGGAAACAGATTGAGCGTGAATATGACTTCAGCAGGATAATTGGCCAGAGCCAGGAGATAAAGAGGATAATAGGTGAGGTAAAGAAGATCGCAGATGCAAAGAGCAATGTGCTGCTCCTCGGCGAGACGGGGACAGGTAAAGAGCTCATTGCAAGGGCAATACACTTCAATAGCTCAAGGAAGGATAAACCATTTGTGCCGATAAACTGCAGCACGATACCGGATAACCTGCTTGAGTCAGAGCTCTTTGGTCATGTGAAGGGAGCATTCACAGGCGCTGTGAGTTCGAAAAAAGGACTCTTTGAAGAGGCAAATGGAGGCACAGTATTCCTCGATGAGATAGGTGATATAAGCCAGGCCTTTCAAGTAAAATTCCTCAGGGTTCTTGAAGACCACGAGATAAGGCCTGTCGGTGGAACACAGAGCATAAAGGTTGACCTCCGCTTAATCTCGGCAACAAACAAAAATCTCGAGAGGGCAGTAAGCAATGGGTGTTTCAGGGAGGACCTTTTTTACAGGATTAATGTAATAAATATAAAACTGCCACCTCTGAGGGAAAGGAAGGAAGACATACCCTTGCTTGCAAGGCACTTCCTTGAAAAATACACGCAGGAACTCAGCAAGCCTGTTAAGTATATTTCTGATGAGGCAATGAGACTCCTAATGGGTTATCGATGGTCGGGCAATATCAGGGAGCTTCAAAATATCATCGAGAGGGCGGTCCTCATAACTGAGAGCAATACAATATTCCCGGAGCATCTGTCAGAGGGGCTGAAAGCAGAAGGCTCATTTGCAGGCGATGCCCTGAACAGGGATTTGTCAATTGAGGGCTACACAAGGGCATTTATTTTGAGGCATCAAAAGGAGTATGGAGAACAGAAGCTCGCTGACATGCTCGGGATTACGAGAAAGGCTTTATGGGAGAAGAGGAAGAAGTGGGGCATTAAGAGAGTAGGATCACGATTACCCTAGCTCCGTTGTTACTTATTGTTACATCTAATGGAAGAGAAGTTACCGTAAGTGACATAAATATAACACATTGAAAATAAAGAAAATTTTTAAGCTTTCTTAAAGTACGTTACTTTTAGTTACATTTGGTCTACCCTCCCAAAGCTAAGACTTTAGAATCTGATAACTGTATAGTCCCTGCAAATCAAGAACTGGCCTTGTTTTCCACATGCTCTTCACAGAATGCATATCCTGGCATTGTAAATGCTTTATTGTTCTCGCCTTGAATGCATTGGAGGGCGTTTGATTATTGAAGATGTTATAAGTTTTCTTGGGAAGGTGCCGCCTTTCCAGTTCCTCGATGAGCCTACCCTGCGGGCAGTAGCCAGCAGTGCATCGATGGAGTTTTATCCAAAGGGGGCGATAATACTCAGCCAGGACGGCCCGCCGAGCAAATATCTCAGAGTAATACAGAAGGGTGGGGTGAAGGTCTTCATCAAGTCGGATGAAGATGAAGAGATTGTTATCGACTACAGGAGCGAGGGCGACTCTTTTGGATTTCTTTCACTTGTTGGCGGTGACAGGTCGAGGGCGAATGTCCTTGCAGTCGAGGACACTGTCTGCTACCGCATTGGCAGAGATGCTGTCATGAAACTTCTCGATTCCAATCCCTCATTCACAGAATATTTTCTTAAGTCCTTTCTTAACAAATACATAGACAAGACATACAAGGAGATGCACAACAGAAGCCTTCTTTACGGAGGAGGGGATAAGTTGCTCTTCACAACTCCTGTTGGAGAGCTCGCAACAAAAAAGGTGGTTACAGAATCCCAGGATATATCAATAGAGGAAGCAGCCCGAATAATGGCATCCCATAAGATAAGTTCCCTTGTCCTTCTCGATATAGAAGGGCTTCCTGTGGGTATAGTCACAGACAGGGACCTGAGGGAAAAGGTGGTTGCGAGGGGAAGGAGTGTAGTCGACCCTATCAAAGATATAATGAGCATCCCACTAATAAGGGTTGAAGCAAGGGACTACTGTTTTGAGGCCCTTCTGAAGATGATTCGCTACAACATCCATCACCTTCTTGTGATAGATGAAGGAAGGCTTAAAGGGATAGTGACAAACCATGACCTCATGATGCTGCAGGGCACATCGCCGATCTCTGTTGCAAGGGATATTGAGAGCCAGCAGACCATCGAAGGCCTTATACCTGTATCAAAGAAGATAAGCAGGATAATCGCCCTTCTCCTGAAAGAGGGTGCAAAGGCAAGCAACATAACGAGGATAATCACAGAGATAAATGACAGGCTTGTAAGGAAGATTTTAGAAATAGCAGAAAGGAAATATGGACAGCCTCCTGTTCCTTATTGTTGGATCGTTTTCGGCAGTGAAGGGAGAAAAGAGCAGACATTCAAGACAGACCAGGACAATGCAATTATCTATGACGATCCTAAGACAAAAGAAGAGGAAGGGGCTGCAGGGGAATATTTTACCGAGTTCACAATCTATATAAAGGATGCACTTGTTAGATGCGGATTCCCTCTGTGTCCTGCTGACTACATGGCGAGTAACCCGAGGTGGTGCCAGCCAATAAAGGTATGGAAAGAGTATTTCACAAGATGGATAAATACTCCTACCCCTGATGCCATTCTATTCTCTGTAATATTCTTTGATTTCAGGCCAGTGCATGGTGATTTCAATCTTGCTGAGAGACTGAAGAATTATCTCACACAGATATTAAAAAACCAGAATGTGTTTCTTGCACACATGGCAAATATGACAGTAAGGCACCGTCCTCCCCTTGGTTTCTTCAAGACATTTGTTGTCGAAAAGAGTGGAGAACATAAAAACGAACTCAACCTCAAATTAAGGGGCATCGGGCCATTGATTGACATCATAAGGCTCTTCAGCCTTGAAAAAGGTGTAACAGAGACGTCAACCCTTGAAAGGCTCGATGCACTCAGAGATAAGCACAGTGTTGTGATGGAATTCGGCGATGAGCTTGAGCATGCCTTTGAGTTCATCACGCTCTTAAGGATTCACCACCAGTTTGAGCAGATCGAGGCAGGCATTGAGCCAGATAATTTTATCAATCCAAACAAGCTCAGCAACCTTGAGAAAAAGACTCTTAAAGAGGCCTGTCAGCTCATATCAAAAATACAGGATTTGATAATCGAACAGTACAGGCCAGGGCTGGTGACAGAGTGATTGGATCAATAGCACTTTATAAAAACAAAATTCTGAGAATGGTTTATGCGCAGAAAGAGGGCATCCATCCATCTGCTGTGAAGAATCTTAAGGTCATGGAACATATAGACCGCAACACTCTGATAGATGAGACGAAATACGTTGTTATCGATACAGAGCTTACAGGCCTTGACCTTAAAAAAGGCTCTATTGTGTCTATAGGTGCTGTGAAGATGGTTGGAGGGAGGATAGACCTTGGTGATATCTTTTACAGGCTCGTGAATCCGGAGACAGAGCTGACCGGTCAGAGCATTGTAATTCATGGCATTACACCATCCGACGTCGTCGAAATGCCAGTGATAGATACAGCCCTTTCAGAGCTCCTTGATTTCTGCGGAAACGACATCATTGTTGGCCACTTTGTATCCATAGACCTGAACTTTATAAACAGGGAGATGAAGAGGCTGTATGGGTTTCCAGTGCAAAACCCGGCAGTAGACACATACATGATTCATGAGTGGGTGAGACAGAATGATGGAGATTTCAGCAGGCACTATGGCGGTATGTCAGAGGATGCAGATCTGTTTTCTATGGCAAATAAATACCGCCTCCTCATGAGCAGTGCACATAATGCTCTAAATGATGCGTTTGTTACAGCACAGCTTTTTCAGAGATTTATAAGTTTTCTGCTGAGATTTGGCGTTAATACCCTCGGAGACCTTTTGAGAATAGGAAGGCCATGAAGAAAGGACGCAGAGACACGGCGAATCGGTGACGCGGGGAAAAACGACCTACTCTGGATCCTCGTATCTCCGTGTCAAACAAAAAGGGGGAGGTGAGATAAAGATTTCAAATTTCAAATCTCAAATTTCAAATTTCAGAGGAGGAAAGAATGATTGACAGAGCAAAACTCGTAGCGTACTGGAGAGAGAACCAGAAGCTGACGACCATAACCCTGATAATCTGGTTCCTGGTCTCTTATGGTGCAGCCATGATGGTGAATTCGCTGAACAACATAACGATCCTGGGGTTCCCCCTCGGATACTATATGGGTGCACAGGGCTCGCTCATAGTCTTTGTGCTCCTGATTGCCAACTATGCCAGAAAGATGAACCAGATCGACAAAAAATACGGTTTGGCCGAGGAGGAATAAATGACAGAAAAGACTGTTTTTACACAAAAACTTGGAAAGATTTATGGCATATACACAGGCGTCTTCATGGCCTTTGTCATAGCCCTCGGCATTGCTGAACAGATGGGGCTGCAGGCAAAGTATATTGGCTGGACATTCATGGGAGTTACCATTGCGGTCTATGCAGCAATAGGAATAATGAGCAGGACTGCAAAGATATCAGAATACTATGTTGCAGGAAGGCAGGTCCCGGCATTTTTCAATGGTATGGCAACAGGCTCTGACTGGATGTCTGCCGCATCCTTCATAGGAATGGCAGGGACCATATATGCCTTTGGCTATGACGGCCTTGCATATGTCATGGGTTGGACGGGCGGGTATGTCCTTCTGGCAGTTTTCCTGGCTCCCTACCTGAGAAAATTCGGCCAGTATACCATCCCTGACTTTTTGGGTGCAAGGTATGGCGGAAATACCGCCCGTACCTTAGGTATTATAGCAGCTATTATTGCATCTTTCACCTACCTGATTGCACAGGTTACAGGAGTCGGCATCATCACAAGCCGATTCCTCGGGATACCCTTCAATGTTGGTGTCTTTGTCGGCCTCGGTGGTATCCTCGTTTGCTCTATGCTTGGTGGTATGAGGGCAGTCACATGGACGCAGGTTGCACAGTATATCATCCTGATTATCGCTTATCTCGTTCCTGTTACAGTTATGTCCTATAAAACAACAGGCGTGCCTATACCACAGCTTATGTATGGACAGGTTCTCCAGAAGATAGATGTAAAAGAAAAAGAGCTTATTACAAGCCCCGCAGAGCAGGCGGTCCGAGATTTGTGGAAAAAACGGGCTGAGGACTTTGATGCAAAGATAAAGGCTCTTCCTGCAAGCCTTGATGAAGAGAAAAAGGCGCTGGATGCAAAGCTGGCAGCGCTTCTTACAGATGCGCCAGCAAAGGATAAAGAGGCGATACAGAAGTCCATAAAAGACCTCCCAAAGACACCTGAAGAGGCAAAGGAAAAATGGACCGATGCAAAGAAGGCAGCAGCAGGTAACGCTAAGACTCCAAAGCCTTATCTGCAACCATTTGCAAGGATGGACATGCTTAACATGCTCGCCCTCACATTCTGTTTAATGGTTGGCACTGCAGGGCTCCCACACATCCTCATGAGATTTTACACAGTGCCATCTGTTAAAGCGGCTCGCTCTTCTGTTGCGTGGTCGCTCTTCTTTATCTTCCTCCTCTACTTTACAGCACCTGCTTATGCAGCATTTGCAATGAACGAGGTGCTCACCAATATCATAGGCCAGTCAATAGCAACCCTTCCTCCATGGGTTGCCTCATGGACAAAGGTAGGACTTGTTTCCATTAAGGATATGAACGGCGACGGGATACTCCAGCTTGCAGAGCTTACAATCAAGCCTGATGCAATTGTTCTTGCAACACCCGAGATTGCAGGGCTTCCCTATGTCATTGCAGGTCTTGTTGCGGCCGGAGGTCTTGCAGCAGCCCTCTCAACAGCAGACGGACTTCTGCTTACAATCTCAAACGCCCTCTCCCACGACCTTTATTACAAGATGGTTAACCCGAAGGCATCAATTCTGAGGAGACTCACAATATCAAGGACACTGCTCGTTATATCAGCAGCTGTCGCAGCCTATGTTGGAACATACAAGCTTGCTATCATTGTTGAGCTTGTAGCATGGGCATTCTCCCTTGCAGCAGCATCCTTCTTCCCTGCCCTTGTCATGGGTATATGGTCAAAGCGCGCTAACAAGACAGGCGCAGTTGCAGGTATGATTGTCGGTCTTGGTATAACACTGTTCTACATGATTGGCAGTAGATTCTATGGGCTCGACTGGTTTGGTATAAAGACCGTCTCCTCAGGGATATTCGGTATCCCTATCGGATTTATCACCATCTGGATAGTCTCAAGGCTCACAGCCGAGCCTTCACATGAGATGCAGGAGTTTGTCGAGAATGTGAGGTATCCAAAAGGAGCATTAAAGGCAGAAGAAGCACACGAGTAAACATTAGAGTAACAAGTAACAGTTCAACACCCCCACCCTAACCCTCCCCCGTCAAGGGGGAGGGGGGATAAACAATGGGTGAACTTTTATAACTAAACAATGACTGCATGGATTATACAGATAATAAACTACACACTGGCCCTTTTTATGTGGCTGATTGTTGGAAGGCTGATACTTTCGATCTTTATTGGTGGCAGGGAGAACTTCATCATGAACTTTTTTATAAGGTTCACTGAGCCAGTGTATAAGATAACAGGGAAGATTTTTCCATTCGCAAGGGCGGGGTGCATACCGTACCTGTCTATCTTAATAATCATCATAGTGCGCATATTGATATTTTCTCTTTCGGGGGCAGGAATTCCAAAGCAGTGACCATACAAAAATTGTTATTGAAGAGAGGAGTAAGGATATGTCAGAACAGAAGAACATCGAAGTATTGATGTCAGAAAACAGGACATTCACACCATCAAAAGACTTCAGCGAAAAAGCGCATATTAAAAGTATGGCAGACTACGAAAAATTGTATAAGAGATCTATCGAAGACCCTGAAGGCTTCTGGGCAGAGATGGCTGAAAAGCATCTATCGT
>DYHX01000054.1:0-6497 GCA_020723925.1 Nitrospira japonica
GCATGGCGGGGTGAACCCTGCCATGCCTGCCTTCTATGCCTATTTTCCCTTCTTAACTCTTGGCCGTATATTATATTATAGAACATGAACCTCTTTTTGAAGGAGATAGAAGGGCTTTTAGACAAAGGATACAGCGGAAGGCAGTTAACTGGCATTTACACGCAGAAGGTAGATTCCTTCCTGCAGGAGATTTTTCGTTCCATTGACGGAGATGCTGCACTATGCCTCATAGCGCTTGGCGGATACGGCAGGGCCGAGCTTGCGCCATATTCTGATATAGATATCATGTTCCTTGCAAAGGATAAGGCAGGTTCGAAAAAGGCAGGGGCTGTACTTTACAAGTTCTGGGACACAGGGCTTCCAATAAGTCACTGTTTCAGAACCCCTGAGGACTGCATAGCCGAGGCAAAGAAAGACCTCAGGACACGCACTTCGCTGCTTGAGGCAAGATTTCTTGTTGGTGATAAAGGTCTTTACAATTATTTTCATGAAAGGGTCTATCCTGAGATTGCATACAGAAAGCAGCGTAGTTTCATAAGCGACAAGCTGAAGGAGATGGGAAGAAGGCACAGGGATTTCGGGGACTCTGTGTTTTTGCTCGAACCGAATGTGAAAGAGGGTGAAGGAGGACTGAGGGATATTCACACAGTGCTATGGCTTTCACGGGTTGCATTGAGGTTTGAAGGCATTGATACCCTCTCAAAGGTGCTCTCATCGGATGACCTCGATAGGTTGAAAAGGGCTTATGATTTTCTGTTAAAGGTGAGATTCTGTCTCCACCTGTTGAGCGGTAGAAGAAATGACGTGCTCTCATTTGATATCCAGGGTTCTGTTGCAAAGAGGCTTGGCTTCATGGATTCTAAAAAATTCTTCGCGTCTGAAAGACTCATGCGATATTTCTACCTTAAGGCAAGGGCAGTAAAGGACATTGCATCCCGGATGGCAGTAATCTGCAGCAGGCCGTACGTTAGCCTTCCTGTAAGTTTTAGAAGGAAAAAGATAAGTGATGAATTCTATATCTCAAAAGAAAAGATTGCAGCCAGGGACGATGTATTTAAAGGGAATCCAGATAAGATTTTAGAGGCATTCTATCTATTCTCAAAGACAGGGAAGGGATTCAGTCACAACCTCAGGGAGAAGATTAAAAATAACCTTTTGGCTATTAACAGAAAGACGAGGAACTCCCCTGATGCTGTATCGTTTTTCCTTGAAATTCTCAAGGGCAACAGGGTATATGAGACCCTCAGAGAAATGCATGAAACAGGTGCGCTCGGCCGTTTTGTCCCTGAGTTTGGTGCATTGAGGTCTCTCGTTGTATATGAACCCTATCACAGGTATACGGTTGATGAACACACCCTGCTTGCCATCAAGAACCTCGAACTCTTGAGAGATACAAAGCACAAAAGGCTTGAGCATTTTGCCGAAATAATCAAGGGTATAGATCACCGGGAAACCCTCTTCCTCTCTCTCCTTTTCCATGACATAGGTAAGGCTGCGGGCAAGCACCATGGCGAGGAAGGCTACAAGAGACTCAAAAATATTATTGACAGATTTAACCTTGATGGTGAAAGGAGGCAGAGGATGGAGTTCCTGGTCAGAAACCATATACTTATGTCAGGGCTCGCGCTGAAGAGGGAGGCAGAAGACCCTGAAGTTATAACGCAGCTTGCTGACGCAGTCGGTGACGAGGAAAATCTCAAGGCACTCTATTTAATAACATACGCTGACATGTCTGCTGTGAATCCAGGATTCTGGACTGAATGGAAGGCATATCTCCTCAGAGACCTTTATGAGAGGACGCTGAATTACCTGCATGGGTTCAGGGAGGACACTACCACATACATAAACAGCATCCTCTCTTCTTATTCAGGAGATGATAAGGAAGGGTTGAATCAGTTCCTTGCTGAGATGCCTGAAAGATACCTCCTGTCAACTCCGCCAGAAAGGGTATGTGTAGATTATGGGCTTGCACTCGCTGTCAGGGATAACAACCTTGCCATATCTGTGGATGAGAAGGTGGATGGCACAGTCGAAATCATAGTGGGTGCGTGGGACAGCCCTGGTCTGTTTTCGAGGATAGTGGGGTTTCTCTCTTCCGTAGGGCTGAATATATTGAGGGCAAAGGTATATACTGGCAAAAATGGACTTGTTATTGATAAAATTCAAACTTCGAACTGGAAAGAGCTGTGGTGGGCTGGGCTGGATCAGCTTGTCGAAAAAGGGCTGAAGGATGTTATTATTGGAGGCCATCCTGTCAGCATGGTAAAGCATGAAGCAAAAGCTATCGCCAGGTTTGAGATATTCATAGAACTTGACAATGAGACCTCTGAGGAAAGCAGTCTGCTTGAGTTTTTCTCTTCAGACAGGCTCGGGCTTCTGTATGATGTCTCGAATCTCCTTTATGAAAAGGGGATGAATATAATATCAGCAAGGATTAATACAGAGTCAGGTCTTGCAGAGGATATTTTTTATATACAGCATAAAGGAGAAAAGGTTAACGGTCCAAAGGCCAGCGAACTGCTTGTATCTCTATGGGAAATACTAAAAAGCTGAGACTTATAATATATCTTTCCATAGCTGTTGCAGTTATAGGAATAATTGTCTTTGTTTCTCGTGGGCCACATATATCGAATGCCCTCAAGAGGCTGGTCCTCCCTGAGATCGAGGCTGCGTCGGGGCGAAAGGTAATAGCGCAGAGGATATACCTCAATATATTTCCGCTGTTTATCGAGGCAAAGGGGTTAAAGGTTTTTGATGACGATGGCAACAGGGTTCTGACTGCCGAGAGGGTAAAGGTATATGTTGAGCTTTCAGGTCTTTTGAGGAGGGTGCTTATTATCAGAAGGATTGTGGTAAAGGAGCCAGAGATATGGACAGACAGGGCTCAGATTAAAGATATAGTTAGCAAGGTCAGAGATTATATAGAGAGGGAAAGGAAGACGGCAATCAAGGTCAAGGTTAGGGCGGTTGAGGCAAGGGATGGAGGATTTTCCTTCTATGAAGGCGATTACAACGCGCTTATTACAGGGAAGGGCTTGAGTGGCGAAGTCCTGCTTGGCGAGGTGCCGAAGCTGAAAGTGCTTATAAAGGAGGTGGCCTCAAACCTGAGAGGCTGGCCTGACCTGAAAGGGGAGATAAACAGTGCATTAACTTTCAGGAAGGGTGGGATAGAGATAAACAGGATTGATATAAACTCTTATGGCTCAGAGATGCATGGTGCAGGTTTTTACTCCCCTGATGGAAAGGTTGATTTGAAGGCAAAGTTAAACCTGCTTGTCGACTCTGTGAAAAAGATTTTCGGGTTGAAACAGAGGGGTGAAGGGAAGGTCTCTGCAGAGGGCGATATAAAATTAAGCGGCAGAGAGCCTGTTGTAGACATGAAACTGAAAGGAGATTTTTATATCCAGACCCTGATGGAGCTCCTGAAGGTGAAGGAAAGGATTGAAGGTCTGGTAGACTTTGATGGCAGGATAAGCGGGCCGCTTTCAAGAATCACAGGTAGTGCAAATGCAAGGCTCAAGAACGGGAATCTCTTTGATGTTGATCTGGATGACCTCAGGTGCAAGATTCTCTATAAGGATGGTGTTATCAGTTTCAGGGATGGAAAGGCAGCTCTCTATAAGGGGCATGCAGATGCAGAGGCATCGCTCACAATTTTAGGTGCTGAGCACTATTCCCTGAAGGTCAAATTTACGGATGTTGACAGCCCTGCTGCCCTTAAGCTTATTGGGTGGGAGCCGGGGATTCCGAATGGCAAGGTCAAAGGAGAGATATATACATCAGGCAGTAAATTCAACCCATCAGGGTGGTTTAGTTATGAGAGCAGGATAGCAGGAGAAGATGTCCTCGGGAGGGTAAAAAAAATAGAGGGAGATTTCAAACTGCATGACGACATCCTGTCCCTTTCGAATACAGAGATAAATACTGATAAGTCGGCTATGCATCTAAATGGCAATGTGGATATAGCCGCCTCCACGCTGGCACTTGCAGGCAAGCTCGAAACAATTGATACCACTGACCTCACATCTCCATACTTCCAGAGCTTGAGGGGCTCAGGAGGTTTTATTGGTACAATAACAGGGACATTCAGTGACCCTCATATAAAAGGAAAGGTGAGGGTGTCTTCAGCATTTTTTGACGATTACAGTCTTGAAGACATTAGAGGTGAACTCTCCTACAGAAAGAATCTCCTCGATATAAAAGAGCTATCAGCAAGGTCAAAGAATGAACATCATGCTATCAGGGGCAATATAAAATTTACTCAGTCAAAGGAGATATTCGATCTCAGCGGGCCTGTATATGAACTGACAGCATCGATGAAGAATGCTAAACTCTCAAAACTTGTAAGGATTTTTTATAAAGAACTGCCTCTTAATGGGCTGCTGAATGCAGAGTTTAAGATAACTGGCAAAGGGCCAGGCCCTGAATATTCTGGTTCTGCTCTAATAACCAATGCAGAGGCATATAAGATCCCATTTGATTCTGCATCGCTTGTTTTCTTCTACGACTATAGGGATTTTGCGATAAAACAGGCGGTATTCAAAAAAGGCGACTCAAACCTGATGGCTGAAGGTAGAATATCACATGACGAGAAGTTTTATTTTAAGGCGTCTACAGATAGGCTGTTTATCAGGGACACAGTCCACCTCAGGCAGACTATGCCTCAGGATGCTGTCCTGAGCCTTGAGGCGGAAGGCAGGGGCACATTTGATAACCCTGTTATCAACCTGAACGGAAGGCTTTCGGGTGGCACATTCAAAGGCAAATCCATCGGGAGCGGCACAATCAATGCTTCCATAAAGGACAGGGATATCCTGTTCAGAGCGATATTCTTCGATGAGAAGCTGAGACTCAGGGGGAAGGCATATCTGGCCGATAACCTTCCATGGACTGCAGAGCTTGACATACAGTCAGGAAGATACGATTTCCTTATGGGCACGTTGCTCAAGGATTTGCCGGAGGACCTGCTTCTTAACATGAAGGGCCGTGCTGATTTATCAGGCAATAGAAATCATTTCACAGCATCTGCAGTCATCAATCAGGTGAACGTGGCTCTCTTCGGTTACAGCTTTTCTAACGATTCGGATATAAGATTCAGGATTGATGACAGGAAGCTGTCACTTTCGGCATTCACCATGAGAAGTGGAAGCACTTCCTTCAACCTGCGCGGGAATATGGAAATAGGCAGGGAATATGACATGGTCATCGAGGGCAACTCAGCGCTTTCACCTCTGAAAGGGCTTTCAAAAAAGATAGGTGTTCTCAGGGGCGATGCTGATTTTGTCTTTGCTGTTACAGGAAAGTGGGATAAGCCAAAGATAAACGGTGGTCTGAATGTGACTGATGCATCATTTGGACTGAAAGATATCCATCACCGCTGGGGCTCGATAAATGGGTATCTCTATATCGATGAGGACAGGATTGTCATTCCAAAACTCTCAGGAAAGCTCGGAGGAGGGGATCTGGATGTTTCAGGACTTGTTTATCTGAAGGGATTCAACATAAAGAGGTTTTATCTTGATGCACTGCTTAACAACATTACTGCCTCGGTGTCAAAGGATTTTGCTGTGAACTTCAACGGGAATATCCTGTATAAGGGCACTCTCGATGCACAGAATATCACAGGCGAGGTGAAGATAAACAGGGCAAGGTACAGGGAGAGGGTTGAGTGGAAGAGCTGGCTCCTTAAGGCAAAACCAAAGGAGAGACCAAAGGCCGAGATAGCTAAGGCAGAGAGGGCAGAATTGAATATAAAGATATATGGGACTGAGAATATTGCTGTTGATAACAATATAGCAAGGGCTCCCCTGAGAGTGGATATGCTTCTGCGGGGCACTATCGCGCATCCTGTAGTTTTTGGAAGACTTGAGGCGAAAGAAGGAACGGTCTATTTCAGGAATAACGAATTCAGGATATTAAATGCAAGCGCAGACTTTTCAGACCCTAAAAGGATAAACCCTGTAATGGAGATTGCTGCAGAAACAGCCGTTAAGGGATATAACATCAAGTTGAACCTCGAAGGTCAACTCGAGCATTTTAACCTCTCGCTCACTTCAGACCCACCCCTTGAGGAGATAGACATCTTTGCTCTCCTCACTGTTGGACGGGTGGGAAGAGAACTCAAAGGCATTGAAGGAGGTATTGGGGCAAGCGAGGCAACATCATTCCTCACAGGAAAGGTTCAGGATGTTCTTGAGGAGAGGCTGAGGTCTTTAACAGGGCTTGACAGAATTCAGGTTGACCCCTATGTTTTGAAATCAACAGGCACGGTTGGTCCAAGGGTTACTGTATCCAAAAGGCTCCTCGCTGATAGGCTGTTCGTGACATATACGACTTCTGTTGGTTCTACAGAGGAGCAGCTGCTGAAACTCGAATATATCCTTGGTAAGAATGTTTCTCTTGTTGGCGTGAGAGATGAAAAAGGCAGCGTTGGTGGAGATATTAAGTTCAGGTTCGAGTTCAAATGAACCAAAATCCAGATATAAGGGTTTTAATAA
>DYHX01000054.1:6597-12451 GCA_020723925.1 Nitrospira japonica
TATTCATTGCTTGTTGCTTGTTACTATTTGTTTCTTCTATTGAAGCCTCAGGTCCACCGATACAAAAGATTGATGTCGAGGGTCTCTATTCAATCGAGAAGGAAGAACTGCTTTACCTGCTCAATGTAAAGGCTGGTGATGTTCTTAGCCCTCTAACTGTGCGTAATGGTATAAAGAGGGTATTCCTAAAGGGGATATTTGAGGACATATCCGTGGAGGTGGACGATGCTGATAAGTCAAAGGTGAAGATAAAGGTCAAAGAGAGGGATATTGTCAAGGGAATTTATATTTCGGGAAACGAGCATCTTTCGAAAAAGGTGATAAAAGGCCACTTCTTGTTCACGGAGGGGCAGGTTATGCGGTATGACCTGATCGAGGACTCGATAAAAAAACTGAGGCATGCGCTCTCAGAGAGAGGTTTCCACCGTGCAGAGGCAAGTATACAGGTGGAGAGGACAACTGAGCCATACAGGGTGAATGTTATCCTCAGGGTGAATGAGGGGGAACCAGAGCTGATTAAAAGTATCAAAATATACGGACCTGAATATGAGGTAAGGTCATTGATGAAGGTAACAGAAGGTGATATCTATGATCAGTTCCGACTCAGGGCTGACCTGAATAGAATAAAAAGGCATTATAAAAAACTTGGATATTTGAATCCATCTGCCGGGCCATATACATTCTTTGAGGGTGAGCTCGACCTCAGCATTAACCCTGGCAAGAAACTTGGTATCTTCTTTGAAGGCAACAGCGATATAGATTCGAAGGCGCTTTTAAAAGAGATGCCTTTCTTTGACGCAGAGGACTTCAGGGATGACCTTGTGGAGGAGGCATCAGCAAGGATTACAGCCTTATATCACAGCAGGGGGTATTCATTTGCCCAGGTCGCACCTGTTGTAGCTACAGATAAGGATACCATCAACCTGCATTTTTTTGTATTCGAAGGGGAGAGATTTACTGTTGGTTCGATTAGATTTACTGGCGTAACCTTGCCTGAGAAAAACCTGAAGGAGATAATGTCTCTTAAGGAAGGAGGAGTGTATAATTCTGACCTCATAGACTCGGACAGGGAATCGCTGAGGGAGTTTTATAATGCCCTTGGCTACCTGAATGCACATGTAGAGGAGTTCCATGTCGAGATAAGAAATTCGAAGGCAGATATTAATGTGACAGTCAGCGAAGGCGCTAAAACCGAAATCATCAGTATTGAGATAAAGGGGGCAGAGCTTATTCCTGAAGAGAAGATAAGAAGTGCTATCGGTATAAAACCAGGGAATCCATACAATGAGGTTGATATATCAGATGCAAGATACAGGGTTATCGAACTCTACGGGAACTACGGTTTCACGGAACCCATGGTCGATGTGAAGCGAGAGTTCGTTGATAAAGGTGCTCGAATTGTTTTTGACATAGGCGAAGGACCAATAACGTTTTTTGGCAAGACCGTAATAAGGGGCAATAGCAATACAAGGCGTGAAGTAATAAGCAGGGAATTAATCCATAGAGAAAGCAGACCATTCAATTACAGCCTGCTGACCAAAGAGAGGCAGAGGCTCTATAAGCTCGGCTTATTTACCGATGTTGATATAGATGCCCTTCATAAAGAGAATGATGCAAGGGATATCCTTATTGGTGTGAAAGAGGGCAAGGCCGGAATTATCGAATTTGGTTTTGGATACGGCGAGTACGAAAGATACAGAGGGTTCTTTGATATAAGTTACAGGAACCTGTTCGGGATGAACAGACAGGCATCTTTCAGGATAGAGGTCAGTTCACTTGAACAGCGTTATATCTTGAGTTATTTTGAACCGTGGTTTCTTGGTAGACCCATGCCCTTCAGGATGCTGCTTATGAGGGAGGAGAGGACAGAGAAGAGTATAGATACAGGTGAGACGAGATACAAGCTGAGGAGACACACTGCGAGTGCGGGTTTCGAGAAGAGACTCAGCGAGAAGCTGAAGGCTGATATATTCTATGAGTTTTCAATAGTCAAGACCTTTGACGTGAAACCCGATGTTATCCTTACAAGGGACGACATGGGAACCCTCGCCATAAGCGCTATAAGGCCTGGAATAATCTATGATACAAGGGACAACCCGTTTGACCCCAGGAGGGGTGTGCTGGCTGGAATATCCCTGAAGATGTCATCGAGTGTGCTGCTTTCAGAAACAGACTTTATGAAGGTGATTTTTCACGGCAGTATTTATAAGGAGGTGAGCAGGAGGTTTGTCCTTGCCCTGTCTTTGAGAGGTGGGATTGCACAGGGCTTCGGTGCCACAAGAGAACTCCCGCTTGTAGAGAGGTTCTTCCTCGGCGGAAGGACAACAGTGCGTGGTTATGAACAGGATACACTCGGGCCAAAGGGTGTTGATGGCACGCCAACAGGTGGTAATGCCTTTCTATCGACAAACCTCGAGCTCAGGACATCCATCGGCAAGGGCGCGGGTCTTGTGACTTTTGTTGATGGTGGAAATGTATGGAGAAAGATGGGCGATGTAGACGCCTCTGGACTTAAATATACTGCCGGCATGGGTATCAGATACAATACCCCTGTTGGGCCTCTGAGAATAGATTATGGGCATAAACTCCAGAGGGAGAGAGGAGAGAGCAGAGGTGAGGTACATTTCAGCATCGGACATGCTTTTTAAAAGTGACGAGTTACGAGTGACGAGTTACAAAAGCAGTCACAATTTACGGGTATTTATCTTTTCACTCGTCACTATTTACTCGTTACTCGTCACTTCTTTTAGCCATGCTGAACTCATTGACAGGGTTGTTGCCTTCGTTGACGAAGAGGCTATAACCCTTAGTGAGCTTGAAGAAACCTATGAAAATATAAAAAAGGTAGATGCCAGTATAACCAGGGAGGAGGTCCTCAAGACAAGGATTAATAGGATTCTTCTTTTGCGGGAGGCAAGGAAACTGCGAATTGAGGCACCGACAGAGGATGACCTGCTTCACGAATATATAGACCTGAAGGTCAGGACATTTATAAAGTTGAAGGAAGAAGACATAGGGGATTTCTACAACAGGAACAGGGCTGAGTTTAAGGGTATGGAATTTGATGATGTCAGGGATAAAATAGAGAGCTACCTTCTGGAGAAAGAAGTTAATCTGAGGCTGAAGAGGCATATAGAAGATTTGAGGTCAAAGGCATATATTAAAGCTCAATTATAACAGCGGACTCGTCACATTCAGGGAATTTCGGACACTTCAGGCAGTCACCCCATATCTTCTGTGGAAGCTTTGACTTATCTATATCCCTGAACCCAACCTTCTTGAAGAATACTGGGTGGTATGTGAGTGCGAATACCCTTTTTATGCCAAGCTCCCTTGCTTCTTTAAGGCTGGTTTTTACGAGGCGATTCCCTATGCCCATGCCCTGCGACTCAAGATTTACCGCAAGAGATCTTATCTCTGCAAGGTCTTCCCATAAAATATGAAGGGCGCATACCCCTTTTATCTGACCATCATCCTCACACACGATAAAGTCCCTCAGGTTCTCATACAGCTCATTGAGAGAGCGTGGTATCATCTCTTCTCTCTTTGCAAATTCATTGACTAATCTGTGGATCTGTTTTATGTCAGATATTGTTGCTTTTCTTATCCGCAATGTAACTCTTGCCCTTTACGATCGCCTCTTTGTTTATATTGATGGCCTTTCTTCTCCTTGGCGGGGTTAACTCTTCAAGAGCCTTTATGGCTGATCCCTCTTTCAATACTCCTGTCTCTGCCAGCAGAGCGCCGAGCATCACCATATTCGCAGACTTTGTGTTACCGATTGATGCAGCCACCTCACTTGCTGGAACTTTTACGATACGCACATCAGACCGCAGATCCGGCTCATTTACGAGGGAAGAGTCAAAGATTAATAGTCCATTTCTGTTTAGTCTGGGCTGGAATTTATTGATCGATGCCTCATTCATGACTATGAGCATATCAGGGTTTCTGACAATAGGCGAACCTATCATCTCATCAGAAATGATTACCGTGCAGTTTGCTGTCCCGCCCCGTATTTCTGCACCATAAGAGGGAAAACATGTCACCTCCTTGCCTTCAAGCATGCCGCTGTACGCGAGAAGCCTGCCGAGGAATAGAATCCCCTGACCTCCAAATCCAGCTACCATTATGCGATGTTCCAGCGCTAAACCTCCTGAAATTTATCTTTTAAAGT
Source organism: Nitrospira japonica (assembly GCA_020723925.1). Taxonomy (GTDB): domain Bacteria; phylum Nitrospirota; class Thermodesulfovibrionia; order Thermodesulfovibrionales; family DYHX01; genus DYHX01. The sequence continues at coordinate 10,772 of DYHX01000054.1, forward strand.
GCCGAGGCGATAGACAGACATCATCTCGGAGCGGACCCACTTTATAGAATCCTCTGGCGATAGACCCCAGTCAGTCGGACACGGCGATAGTATCTCAACCATGCTGAATCCCTTGCCATCCATCTGATACCTGAATGCCTTCTCAATAGCCTTCTTTGTCTCTATGAGATTCTTTATAGAATCCACAGATGTCCTTGCGAGAAAAGAGACACCCTCTATGGTCGAGAGCATCTCTGATACACGCAGCGGATAGCCAGCATCCCTGCTTTCTCTGCCCTTTGGTGTTGTGGTTGTCTTCTGGCCAAGGAGTGTTGTTGGCGCCATCTGTCCACCAGTCATTCCATATGTGGCGTTATTTACAAAGAACACAGTAAAGTTCTCTCCCCTGTTCGCAGCATGGATGATTTCTGCCGTGCCTATAGCAGCGAGGTCTCCATCGCCCTGATAGGAGAATATTATCCTGTCAGGCATGACGCGCTTCAGGCCTGTTGCTGCAGCAGGCGGTCTGCCGTGTGCAACCTCAAGCACATCGAAATTAAAGTAGTCATACGCAAAGACAGCACACCCAACGGGTGCAATCCCCACAACCTTTTCTCTTATATGCAGGCTGTCTATGCATTCTGCAATGAGCCTGTGTATAAGACTGTGGCCACATCCAGGGCAGTACCTGAACGGTGCTGGCTTAAGACTCAATGGTTTTTGAGATATCTTTTTCATTTATCCCTCTCAGATAGTTCTGTAAGAACCCCCTCGAGCAGTCCATAATCACTCACAAGCATACTCTTGAAACCGAACATCTCCATGAGGTTAATTGTAAAATGTATGCCAGGGATAATCAAGTCTGCCCTTTCAGGTTCAAGCCCTTTAATTTTCCTCCTTTCATTGAACGAGGCATTTGTCAGCACCTCTGAAAGCCCATAAAGCCTTTGCAGGTTGATATTATGCATGTGGACCCTTTCATGGCTGTACGTTTCGATTCCGAGGTCAATAGATGCAAGGGTTGTGATAGTTCCTGCGGTCCCGATAAAGACTGTATTGCTGTCTATAGAGTCTCCTATCTTTATCTTAAGGATGTTTGATATATGCCCGATCTCTCTGTTCAAGGAAATAATCTCATCTTCTGAAGGCGGGTCTAATTTTATGTGATTTTCATGGAGTTTTACAACTCCTGTTGGTATTGTTCCCATCTCAACGGGGTTTGAGTGCTTACAGAGAACCCATTCTGTGCTACCGCCGCCAATGTCAATGATAAGAGATGACTCAGGAATTTTATCAAGAAATGAGAGAATACCTTTAGAAGTGATCTCTGCTTCCCTGTCGCCAGAGATTATCTCTATCTCTATATTAGCAGCGCGCACTACTCTGTCAGCAAACTCTCCTGCATTTCTTGCCTCTCTCAAGGCACTTGTCCCCACAGCCTTCACTTCTGAGACACCATATTTCGAGATGAGACATGCGAACTCCTTCAGAACCGATACTGATTTCTCTATATTTGCTGCCTTCAATGCGCCGCTTTCAGCGACTCCTTCGGCCAGCCTTGTAATTACCCTCTCGGTGCGAAGTCGAACAATACGCTTGCCTTCTATGCGGCCTATAAGCAGTCTGATTGTATTAGAGCCAATATCTATCGATGCCAGGAGTGACATTTTTTATTATAACCAAATCCTCAAAAATTAATCT
>DYHX01000055.1 GCA_020723925.1 Nitrospira japonica
ATTAATAATCTGTCGATTATAAAAATTATGAGACAGCCTTTCCTATATCTATTTTTCGGACTAAAAATGGAAACAGAGCAATGGGCTTAGCCCATTGTCTTTCACCTGCCATGCCTACCTCAGATATTAGTATCAGTTAGTTTATAACTCTATGTCTATTTTTGGGTAGTCATTGGTCAATGGTTTTTACGTAATGAGTAAAGCGTAATGCGTAATGAGTTGGAAAAAATACACAAATCAAAAGTCAAAAATCAAAGTAGTGAATGCAGTGTTTATTTCTTCCTGATAAAAAAGTATATCATCCCGCCCTCATCCTTTGTATCTATAAGCTCATGGCCAAGCCTCTTCAGCAGAGCAGGGATGTCAGCCTTTGAACCATGGTCTGTTGAAATCACCTCCAGTATCTCTCCTGAATGCATGCTATCTATCGTCTTCTTGGTCTTAAGGACAGGCAGAGGGCAGTTCAGTCCCTTTGTGTCGAGGACAACATCAGCTTTAATATCTGCCATTTCTTCCTCCTACCCCTCTTATATATTTATAGTGAAAGCAATAAATAAGTTTACATGCAAGATATAATTCGTCATTCCCGTGCAAACGGGAATCCAGAATAAACGCAACTCTCTGGATTCCTGCTTCCGCAGGAATGACACAATGATGAAAATTTTATTCCCAAATTGAGCGATTCTTTGATTATAAATCACTCTTTGACAGGCGAGACGCCTGTCCTACTGTTTGACGACATCACCCATAGGGTAGGACAGCCGTCTCGGCTGTCATGGGTTTGTATAATAAATCGCTCAACTTGGGTTATTAATTGCTTTTACTGTAGTTCACGATCGGAAGGGGGCGCATAGGTTATTTGAGCTTTTCTATAAATTCATCAACAGGGATTGCAGCAAGGGTGAGAAGCTGAACAGAGCCCCTTGAGCCGAGCTCAACTGACATCTTCATCACGGTCTCATTGTCAGGTGCTTCGACTATATTCACAAAGTCGTAAGGCCCAAGGACAGCATACTGCTTAACCACCTTCACACCCATACTTTCTATCTCCTTGTTCACCTCAAGGATTCTTTCAGGTTTCTGTTTTATTGTTTTTCTGCCCTCATCTGTGAGGGTGCTCAAGACTATATAGTATGCCATATTTTCCTCCCTTCCTGTTAAATCATAGCCCCCTTCCTCACTCTTTTATACTCCTTTTACAGTATGATGTCAATTGAGTTTTAGGCAGGCTTGTTATCGCTTTCATCTCAAACAAGGAGAGACAATCATTAGTCATTTGATATTATGAATTTGACATCGGTTGTCAGGTTTGCTAAAAAGAAGATATGTGGGAGTATACAGATAGGGTCAAGGAGCATTTTCTTCATCCAAAGAATGTTGGTGAGATAGAGAATCCTGATGCTGTTGGAGAGGTCGGCAATATAGTATGCGGCGATGCCCTGAAACTCTTCTTGAAGATTGATAAGAAAACCAACAGGATTATTGATGCAAAGTTTCAGACCTTTGGATGCGCAAGCGCTATTGCAAGCTCTTCTGCCCTCACAGAGTTGATAAAAGGCATGACTGTAGAAGAGGCCGCGAAGATAACAAACCATGATATTGCAGAATACCTTGGCGGGCTTCCAGAACAGAAGATGCACTGCTCTGTTATGGGAAGGGAGGCCCTCGAGGCGGCCATAGCGAATTATCTCGGACAGATAAAACCTGTGGAGGAGGCAGGGAGGCTTGTCTGCAAATGTTTTGAGGTTACGGACGAGAAGATCAGAAGGGTTGCGATAGAAAACCATCTTACAACCGTGGAAGAGATCACAAACTACACAAAGGCAGGAGGGGGCTGCGGCTCGTGCAAGGAAGATATAGAAGCCATATTAAAGGAGATATGGTCAATTAAGGCACTCCCTGAAAAGCCAGTCGTCCCCAGGGAATTGACCAACCTCCAGAGGATTGCCCTTATCCAGGATATTATAGAGAGGGAGATAAGGCCACGCCTTCAAGCAGATGGCGGCGATATAGAGCTGATCGATATAGAAGGCAATAGAGTTGTCATTGCTCTGCGAGCCCTATGTGTAGGCTGCCCAATGGGTGATGTAACGATAAAGGGTATACAGGACAAGTTACGTGAGCTTGTTAGCGAAGATATTGTCGTGGAGACAGGATGAAGACGATTTATCTGGACAACAATGCAACAACAAACATAGCCCCTGAGGTCCTCGATGAGATGCTCCCGTATCTCAGCGAATTCTATGGAAACCCTTCAAGCATGCATATATTCGGTGGCCGGCTCCATAGGAAAGTTGAGGAGGCAAGGGCAAAAGTAGCAAATCTCATAGGCGCTTTACCAGAGGAGATAATCTTCACGAGCTGCGGCACAGAGAGCGACAATACAGCCATAATGAGTGCAGTTGAGTCCTTCCCGCATAAGAGGCATATTATCACGACAAGGGTCGAGCATCCTGCTGTGCTTAACTTCTGCAAGCACCTATCAAGAAAGGGATACAGGGTTACTTTTCTGTCCGTTGACAGTCTCGGCAGACTGAACATGGATGAGTTCATGAATGCCATAACCGATGACACTGCAGTGGTTTCAATCATGTATGCGAATAATGAAACAGGCGTGATATTCCCGATAAATGAGATCAGTGCAGTTTCGGGGGAGAGGGGAGTATTATTCCATACAGATGCTGTGCAGACAGCAGGAAAAATCCCCATCGATGTCAGGAAACTGCCTGTTGATATGCTCTCACTTTCAGGACATAAACTTCACGCACCAAAGGGAGTTGGTGCCCTTTATGTGAGAAAGGGCACAAGGTTTTATCCGTATATAATTGGCGGACACCAGGAGCGCAGTAGAAGAGCTGGGACTGAGAATGTTGCATCAATCGTAGGGCTTGGAAAGGCATGCGAACTTGCAGGAGAAAATCTCTATGAAGAGGTCACCTATCTGAAAAACCTCAGGGACAGGCTGGAAGACGGACTTCTCAAGACATGCCCTGATGCGAGGGTGAATGGAGACAGGGAACATCGCCTGCCAAATACAACAAACATGAGCTTCGAGTATGTAGAGGGCGAGGCAATACTCCTCAGGCTCGACGAATACGGAATATGCGCATCATCAGGTTCAGCATGCACATCAGGCTCTCTCGAGCCATCCCATGTGCTGAGGGCGATGGGCGTACCCTTCACAGCCATTCATGGCTCCATAAGGTTTTCCCTCAGCCGCTATAACACAGAGGAGGAGATTAATAGAGTCCTTGAGCTGCTGCCGGGGATTATTAAAGAACTCAGACAACTCTCACCTTTTGGAAGACAGAAGACAGGATAAATACAGGCATTTATGGAGGTATCCTTTCAATGTGTACTATTAATACAGATAATCTCGGCCCATTAAAAGTAATCCAACTGCATTTCCCGAAAACAGATTTCAGGGCGATAGTCGTTGTTGACAATACTGCCCTTGGCCCGTCCATTGGCGGCGTAAGGGTATCTTTAGATGTAACAGTCGAAGAGGTGATGAGGCTTGCGAGGACGATGACGATGAAGAACTCAATTGCAGGACTTCCACATGGAGGTGGAAAGGCAGGGATAATCGCAGACCCGAAAGACCCGAAAAAAGAGCAGTACTTCAGGATATTAGCAAAGACAATAAAGGATTTAACTGATTATATCCCGGGCCCAGATATGGGAAGTGATGAGATGGCAATGGCATGGGTCTATGATGAGATAGGAAGGGCTGTCGGCCTTCCGGAGGAACTCGGCGGAATCCCTCTTGATAAGCTTGGTGCAACAGGTTTCGGCCTTGCTGAATGTGCAGAGGTCGCATGTCCATACGCAGGAATAGGTCTCAGAGGTGCACAGGTTTCGGTACAGGGATTTGGTAGTGTTGGAAAAGCAGCGACGAGGTTCCTCGCTGAGAAGGGCGCAATAATTGTTGCTGTGAGTGACACTAAAGGGAGCATCTGTAATCCTGATGGCCTTGATATTAAGGAGCTTATAGAGACAAAAGAAGTGACTGGAAGTGTGATTAATTACAAAAAGGGCAGAGTAAATAAGTGTGCAGCGCTCTTCCTCATGCCGTGTGATATTTTAATCCCTGCTGCAACACCCGATGTAATCAACAAAGATAATGTCAATGAGATAAAGGCAAGGGTAATCCTTCAGGGTGCAAATATCCCGGTAACAAAAGAGGCAGAGGAGATATTTCACCAGAAGGGAATACTTTCTGTTCCTGACTTTATAGCCAATGCAGGCGGTGTAATCATGGCTGCCGTAGAGTATGCGGGAAAGACCGAGAAAGAGGCATTTGAGGCTATATCCACGAGGATAAAGGCCAACACAAAAAAGATCCTGGAGAAATCCAAAAAAGAAAATGTCTTTCCAAGGCAGGCAGCAGAGGAGATTGCAAAGGAACGGCTATTAAGGGCGATGAGGTATAGGGGGAATCTATAATGGGTTTATCACCCATATATTGCCGAACTCTTTTTCCTGATATGCCCTTGCAAGACCAAGTCTCAAAAGTTCGAGCAATGCAAGAAACGTAACTATAACCTGTTCTCTTGTCCTGTCACCCTTGAAAAGGTCTTCAAACCTCATTGTCTCCTGATTTTCGAGCATCTCCATTATCAGAGAAATCCTGTCCTTTACAGTCAGGGTTTCCTTTGTTATTGAAACAACCTCAGGAGGTGCTGTATCAAGTATCTTTTTTAACGCACCAAGCAGATCAAAGAGATTCACGTCAAAGAGGTAGAGTTCAGTCTCCTGTTCGACCTCTTCTTTTAAGGGCTCTCTATAAAATACCCTTAGCCACTCATCCTCTTTCTCCCTGAGCCCAAGAGATGCCTCTTTAAAAGCATGGTATTCAAGGAGTCTCTGGACGAGTTCGAGTCTCGGATCTTCCTGTTCCTCTGGAGGTGCCTCTTCATCAGGAGGGAGGAGCATCCTCGATTTTATATGGATAAGCGTTGCTGCCATGACAAGGAACTCTCCGGCTATTTCGAGATTAAGCTCCTTCATCATCTCTATATATCTCAGATACTGGCCTGTAATCAGGGCTATAGGGATGTCATAAATATCGATCTTATTCTCCCTGATAAGATGGATGAGAAGGTCAAGAGGGCCTTCGAATATAGGCAGTTTTATGCTATAAGCTTCTTCCATACATCAACCCCGTATTTTGCTATAATAAACCATGTAGTTTATAAAAATCATCCTGCCCTTCGCTTCACTCAGGGCTTTGGCTCACCCGCTCCTCGCAAAGGGGTCCCAAAAAAGTCTATGACTTTTTTTGGGCGCGAATGACAAATATGAAGGTATATCATCTCTGAATCAGCCTGTATCAATCTGTTGGGAATTTCCAGAAGGGCTCAAGTAAAATAAAGCAGATCGGTTATATGATTTGTTTAACACGGTAACAGCTCAAGTTTTTCATCTTGGTCCTGAGTTGTTTACGGGTTATCCCGAGTAGAGAGGCTGCCTTTGATTGGTTCCAGGATGTCTTATCAAGTGCCTTAAGGATAAACCGCTTTTCCAGCTCTAAAAGGTTAAGTTCTTCTATTTCAGGAGATTCCTCTTCTGCCATGAGTTTCAGTTTACGGGGAAGGCATTCCACATCTATCGGGTCATAAGGACAGAGTATAGCAGCACGTTCTATCACATTCTCCAGCTCTCTGACATTTCCTGGCCAGTCATAATTTGTCAGGATATCCATGACAATCTGGTCAAAGCCACGAATCGCTTTTTTGTTCTTCTTACTACAGATTTCGAGAAAATGAGAGGCTATCAGTGGAATATCTTCCTTTCTCTCCCTTAAGGGAGGTATATGAATTGTAATAACATTGAGTCTGTAGTAAAGGTCTGCCCTGAACTCACCCTTTTTAACCGCCTCTTCTATATTTCTGTTAGTTGCCGCAATCACCCTTACATCGACCTTGATCTTGTTTTTCCCACCAAGTCTATGTAACTCTTTCTCTTGAAGAAATCTGAGTAGTTTTTTTTGTAGTGTAAAATCAAGGTCTCCAACTTCATCAAAGAAGATAGTCCCGCCTTTTGCCATCTCTATAAGGCCAATTTTTTTGTCATAGGCACAGGTGAAGGCACCTTTTTCATAACCAAAGAGTTCACTCTCCATCAGTTCTGCAGGGATTGTGGTGCAGTCTATCGGGATAAATGGATTGTCTGCTCTCAATGAGGTGTAGTAAATGGCCCTTGCTACCAGTTCTTTCCCAGTGCCAGTTTCTCCAAGGACGAGGACACCTGCATCGGTCTTACCAACACGCTGTATCATGGAGAAGACTTCCTGCATAGGCTTTGATTTACCAATGATGTTCAGGAATTGGTACCTGCCGGGTATGTCATCCTTAAATTCCCGCTCTCTTTCCTTCACTGCACCTCTCACAACTGATACGAGGATATTCAGGTTTACTGGCTTTGTAAGATATGTATAAGCTCCCTTTCTCATGGCATTTACTGCCTTCTCAATAGTCCCATAGGCAGTGAGAAGTATGACTGGAACTGTTGGGTTCTTTACCTTGATTTTTTCAAGGAGTGTCTCTCCATCAATGCCAGGCAGCTTATAGTCAGATATAACAAGGTCAAAATGGTTGTTCTTCAGCCTTAAAAGTGCATCCTCCCCAGTCTGGGAAGTCTCCACATTGAACTTTTCCCTTTTTAGGGTGGCTGAGAGCACCTTTAAAGAGTTAATCTCATCATCAACTACCAGTACATTACATTTCATTTTCTTGCCGGCAATAAAAGAGTGAATTTGCTCCCCTTACCATGGATACTTTCAACCAATATATCTCCACCGTGCTCTTTGGCAATCTTTTTTGATATAGCAAGGCCCAGGCCTGTGCCACGAGTCTTGGTTGTGAAAAAAGGGTTAAAGATATTTTTTATCTCATCTTCTTTGATTCCTTTCCCATTGTCTTCCACTGAAAGGAATACATTCCCATTGGATGAGCGTGTTTTTATTTTAATCTTACCATTTTTGTCTACAGCGTCAAAAGAATTGAGCAGCATATTAATCAAGACCTGTTTTATCTGGTTATGGTCAAAGTTGATTATAGGGACATCACCTGCAAGGTCTGTCTCAATATCCACATCCTGTTCTTTATATTCCTGACCCAGGAGGCAGACCGTTTCACGAACGAGTTTATTGATGTCAGCCTGTTCAGGTTCAGGTTTCACGGGCTTCGCAAAGTTGAGAAGGGTTGTGGTTAGTTTGTTTATCCTTAAAACTTCGTCGTAGATTATCTTTACAAACTCTTTGATGAGGCTGCCTCTAAAATTTTTCTCTATATAGACAGCAGCTCCCCCAATTGCATTAAGAGGGTTTTTAATCTCGTGAGCGAGGGTTGCGGCAAGTTCTCCTGTAGCAGCAAGTCTACTTAGCCTGTCCTGCTCTGCAATGGCGTGATGTAATTTAACAACCATTTCATTAAATGCATTAGAAAGTTCACCTATTTCATCGTTGCTGTTAATCTCTATCTTTACCTTTTTACTGAACCTTTCATCAACAAGCCTGCCCACCGAATCCTTCAGACGAAGTATAGGTCCTATAAGCCTTATAATCAGACCAAGTCCGAAGATAAGTGCAGATGCCAGTGTAATCAGGAGAAGTAAGAATACTATTAACCTTCTTCCAATAAGTTGGATGGGATTAATAGCTTCGTAAAATACAACTGTACCGAATACCAGTAGGGGGATTGCAGCAAGTAGGCTGAATGCGGTAAGTGCCCTGTAAAGAATGCTCTCCCCGAGTTTCGTAAGTTCCTCTTGGTTCATACTGAAAAAGAGTATCCCGAACCCCATTGGTCTGAAAAGATGGCCATACACCCAGATTGTTGAACCGATCGCCGCGGGAAAGAAGAGCAGAATTGCAGATGTGCATATCAGGGCATGTCCAAGTGCTGAGTAAAGATATCTTCTGCTCCTCGTGCGATAGAATGTTGCTATATAGAGCATAGATACAATACCTGAAAGATAGGCGACGATGATCCATACAAGTGGCCTGAACTCACCGAAGATGGGGAATCTTTCATAGATATCGGGAAAGAGTAATATTAAAAGGGGGATGTAAAGCAAGGGGAAGGCTTTTTTGTTCCATGGTTTCTCTGCGGAAATGGCTACTATCAATGTTAGAAGCCCAAGACAGTAGCCAAGAAGTGTCTGATAAAGAAGATTTTCATCTAGATCGAGTGCGTGGATAGAGGAATGGACGGTGCTATTAATACCTAATAGTACAAACCCTGCGCCAATGAGGAAAATCCTGCTTCTTTTTTCTTTGTCAAGAGATGGGTCCTCTGATTTAGAGGTGTAAAAAGCCCTGATTGCGACAGTGAAGCATATCAAAGCTATTAAGAATTCCTCCCCTATATGATTAATACATCCAGTTCATCGCACATTTTTTGATGGCTTGTCAGCTTACTGGGTCATAAAAATACTGTTCTATTATAATACAGATAATCAAATTTAACCAATTATTCTGTCCTCTATGGGACATGTATGTATTCTCATGTGTTCCGAATGGAACAAGAATAAAAGAACTCTACTCTTAAGGAGACATATTTGCATGATTTTTTCGTATAAATTTGCCCGGCATAACCTTTGCTTTATTAATTTTGCTCTATTAATTATCGAATAGGGTCAATAAAACCCGTGAGAAGGAGTTTAAGATGGCAAAGAAGATTGCTGTGCTTGTCAGGGACAGACAGGAGGAGGCCATGAGGATGGCTGTGGGCATAACACTCATGGATGATGTTATTGATGTGTATGTCCTGGACAGGAAGGTGGAAGGGACAGAACAAAACATGCTTAATCTGGAGACTATGAAAGACCTGGATATGAATCTCTACACCAACTACAAAGGTAATGAGGATATGACATACCTTTCCACTGAGGAGATAGCAAAGAGACTTCTCGAATACGACACTATATTGCCATATTAAAAAGAGAGGTGAATACTTATGAAGATATCGCATATTTTAAAACAGGACACTGATGAGACGTGATTGTTCTTTAGAGATATTTTGTCTAAAATGAATTAATCACAAGGGGCATCGGAAAGATTAGGGCTTGAGTAAACTTGAAAAAACAGACTGTATCCTGATTGTCTCATTCTTCATACTCATTACATTTCCTCTTCTTTATCTCTTTCGTTTTCTTGATGACAACACCTTGACGAGCTGGAGATGGGTGTTTTTAGATATCAGAGTAGAAAGGATTTTCCTCCTCATCTTTCTTGGGACTATTCTTTCCTTCCTTATCTCAAAGATCTCCTTCCCTGAGCGGTATCCCTCTCTCTTTCTGTTTCTCCTATCTTTTAGTATCGTGTTGCCTCTCTGGAGAGAACCAGAGGTTATTTTAGATGCCTCAAGGTACTTCCTGCAGGCAAAGTATTTAGAAATATATGGGATCAGGTACTTTTTTGAGGAGTGGGGAAAAGAGATAGTGGCATGGACAGATATGCCCCTTGTCCCTTTTTTCTACGGACTCACATTTAAATTTTTCGGAGAGATCAGGGGATATATACAGTTCTTTAATACCCTGCTCTTTTCTTTATCAGTTGTGCTCACCTATCTTATCGGTAAAACTCTTTGGGATAAGGAAAAAGGGTTTTATGCCGGATTGTTACTCATGGGAATACCTTATCTTCCAATCCAGGTGCCTCTAATGCTTGTTGATGTACCAACTATGTTTCTCCTGACCCTTGCGGTATATACCTTTTTGAAGGCCATTGAAAAGGGAGGGCTTCTGTGGATTGCGCTCGCTTCTTTTGCCATATTCCTTACCATCTTTGCCAAATACTCAACCTGGTTAATGCTTTCTATCATTATTGTAATATCCTGCACTTACCAACCAAAGGGAACAAAGATAACCTTTTATCGTACAGCACTAATAATACTACTTATAGTCGGTCTTCTATCAGGTGTAATGTTTTTCTTAAAATATAATCTCTTTCAGGAACAGATTGCCCTCCTCCGTACATATCAATGGTCAGGTCTAAGCCGATGGCAAGAAGGTTTTGTCTCAACTTTTCTTTTCCAGACCCATTTTCTTATCAGTATTTCGGCATTATTTGCCATCTATGTTGCCATCAAAAATAGGGATAGACGATTTTTGATAGCTGGATGGTTTGCTGTCTTTGTAATCTTTCTTCAGATCGAGAGGATTCGATACATTCTGCCGCTCTTCCCACTTTTCACACTAATGGCCTCTTATGGGCTTAATGAGATTAAGGATAAGGAAGTAAAAAGATTTATCGGATTCTGTATTGTCACATCATCCCTTGCGATATTACTTGGTGGCTTCTTTCCCTTTTTAAATAAGACGAGCATGGCAAATCTCCAGAATGCTGGCAAATACCTTGATACGCTTAACTGCGAAGCGATTGAAATCTACACGCTACCACAGCGAGAATCTACTGGGAATACCGAGGCGGCAATCCCTATCCTCGACCTCTTTACTACCAGGAGGCTTTTATATCTTCAGGAACAATTGTTTTCCCCGGGCGATGAGAGGATTAAAAAATCATCACTGAGGTTTACATGGGAGTTTAAAAGACCAGGGTTCTATTCAGGGAATGGTACCAACAGAACTAATCCAATAGCCATCATATCAAGCGAAATCATAGATGAGCCTCCTCAAGAGATAATCCAGAATATGAAATCAATTAAGATATTAAAGAAATTTGTCGTCTCTTCAGGAGTCTTCCGCTACAAAACCTTTGTTGCAGTATTTGGGGGAGACTGCCTGTCCAGAACAGAACAGTAACTTTTCTTTTTCTGTCCAATTTGGGACAGCTCAGAAACCATATCGAGCGCGAAGGGCTTATTTCAGATACTATTAAGGATGGCATAATCTTTGCTTTTCTTTAAAAATAGAAAAGATGAACTCATTATCTATTCGGATTTAAATCAAAAATAGAGGCTGTTCAATAACAAAGGCAGTTTTTATGTCATTCCTGCGAAACTTGTCCTCGACTATTGATCGGGGAGCAGGAATCCAGACGCACGCGAGTTATTGAACAGGCTCAAAATATATTTTAGGAGGTAACGAGGTGGAAACGGTATCAAAAAAGAATCAACGGTGGGCATTTGTGATAATCGGGTTCTTTGCCCTGGTGAGCATACTCACATATGCCCATAGTGAGTACTACATTTATCTCTCAGCCTATCTCTGGTTTGGTTTTATCTACGGCATGTGTCTCCAGTACGGAAGGTTTTGCTTTGCTTCTGCATTCAGAGACCTCTTTGCTGTTGGGGTTCCGAGGATGGTCGTTGGCATAATGATAGCCACGATACTTTTCAGTTTTGTCTCTGCCTTCGTAACTGCAACCGGTATGAGCACCTTCCATACTGCCCCAGCGAGTATTCATGCAGTTGTAGCAGGGCTTATCTTCGGGGTCGGAATGGTATTCGCAGGTGGCTGCGCATCAGGTTCTCTGTACAAAACCGGAGAGGGCAATGGAGTTGCCCTACTCGTTGTTTTATCAATCAGTGTTACTCAGGCTATATTTGTGGATGTCAGCGGATGGTTTAACAAGCTTGTCCCCCAATCCTGGCATGAATCAGCTTTAGCAAAAAAACTACCCGCAGCTATTAGTGCTGGTGATGGCTGGGTAGACCAGTATCTTGCTGGCTATGTCTGGAATCAGCCTATTATAAAGTTTTCAGAGATGTTAGGTTTAAAGGATGCTTCTCTTGCAGGGGCCTTTATTGGTGACTTTCTGGTGGGGGTTGTAATCCCTGCAGTAGTGCTGCTCATTGTGGTTTATATCTTTTGGTCAAGAAAAAATTATTTGAAAAAGTTGATGCGAGGAGGAGGGAACAAAAGTTTTAAGGATGAGCTTGCTGGCTACTGGGGCATGATATCGGCTTCAAAGCGGACTGCTATAGCAGGTTTATTCCTGGGCATCGCCTGCGGACTTCAGATGTTTGTTATTGAAGGTATGCGAATCAAATTTGGGGTCAAGAATGCCGGGGCACTTCTCGAAAGAATGGGGCACGACTTTGGTTTATCTATAAAGGGAACGGTCTTTGACCCTGGATACTGGTATGTTACTACTCAGGAGGCGCAATGGGTTGGTTGGGTATTCAATAAACTCGGCTGGGACAATATGGATAATATATATTTCGGGCTTAATAATGGTATTCCCAATCCCGCCATTAACCCTGCTGACTGGATGTCAATTGCCCTTATCGGCGGAGCTGCCGTGATGGCACTTTTGCATAATGAATTCAAGTTTAAGAAACCTACCGGTAGCGTAAACTTTTCTGTGTAAAATCTTGAAGTATAAAAAAAGAGGGTGTAT
>DYHX01000008.1 GCA_020723925.1 Nitrospira japonica
TAATCTGTCGATTATAAAAATTATGAGACAGCCTTTCCTATATCTATTTTAAGGAATCTTGCAAACCCTTCCGCATGAGTGCTAAACTCATTGAAGATTCCCTGCAGCTTGCTGCAGGGAATCTTAATGCAAGGAATTATTATTTTTATATTCGCTCGCTAACCCCGCAGCAAGCTGCGGGGAATACACTCGCTATCCATTAAACCTTTAAAAACTGGAGGTAGGATTGGAGATCTACAGACTTGGGATTTCAGAGATAAGAGACCTGCTTGATAAAAAAGAGGCATCTGTAAAAGATGTGGTTAACGCGGTATATAAAAGGATAGATTCTGTCGAGGATAAGATAAAGGCATTTGTTACTCTCACAAAAGATAAAGCTATCGAGATGGCTGATGCAGCGCAGAAGATGATTACCTCTGCAGGGGCGGGCGGCTGCCCGCCCCTGCTCGGGATCCCCATTGCGATAAAAGACAATATGTGCACAAGAGGCATCCGGACAACATGCTCATCAAAGATACTATATAACTTTGTCCCACCATATGAGAGCACTGTCACATCAAGATTCATCGAGCAGGGATATATACTCATCGGAAAGACAAACCTCGATGAGTTTGCGATGGGCTCATCAACTGAAAATTCAGCATTTTTTACAACAAAAAACCCATGGGATTTAAAAAGGATTCCTGGCGGTTCAAGCGGCGGCTCTGCGGCAGCGGTTGCTGCTGATGAATGCATAGCGGCCTTGGGGTCAGACACAGGAGGCTCAATAAGACAGCCAGCAGCATTATGTGGTGTTGTCGGGCTAAAACCAACCTATGGAAGGGTTTCTCGATATGGCCTTGTTGCCTTTGCATCATCCCTTGACCAGATAGGCCCTATTACAAAAAACATAAAGGATTCCGCAATATTAATGAACATTATCTTTGGTCATGACCCCCTTGATTCAACATCAGCGCCTTTGCCTGTACCTGACTTCACAAAGGTCCTTGGACAAGAAATCAAGGGATTAAGGCTCGGCGTCCCCAAAGAATACTTTATCGAAGGGATGGATAAAGAGGTCGAGGCATCTGTGAGAGATGCAATCAAGAAACTCGAATCCCTTGGCGCTGTCGCTGTTGATGTATCCCTGCCGCATACCGAATATGCTGTTGCAACATACTACATCCTTGCAACATCAGAGGCATCATCGAATCTTGCACGATACGACGGTGTGAAATATGGCTTCAGGGCAGAGGGAAAAGATTTGATGGATATGTATATGAATACAAGGGCTCAGGGTTTTGGCGCAGAGGTGAAAAGAAGGATAATGCTTGGCACATATGCCCTTTCATCCGGATATTATGAAGCATATTATAAAAAGGCACAGCAGGCAAGGACGCTTATAAAGCGGGACTTCGAGGAGGCATTCAATACCGTGGATGTGATTGTGACCCCAACATCGCCAACTGCAGCATTTAAACTTGGTGAAAAGACAGAAGACCCGCTCCAGATGTATCTATCTGATATCTTCACCATCTCAGTAAACCTTGCAGGCGTGCCGGGGATATCTATACCATGCGGTTTTACATTAAATAATTTGCCAATTGGATTACAGATAATAGGAAAACACTTTGATGAGGAGACTATATTAAAGGTCGCATATGCGTACGAGCAGGCTACAGAATGGCATATGAGGATGCCCAGCTTATGAAATACGAGGCTGTCATTGGTCTTGAAGTCCATGCCCAGATGCTAACGGATACAAAGATGTTCTGCGGCTGTTCTACAAAATTCGGCGCAGAGCCGAATACCCAGACATGCCCCATATGCACAGGCATGCCAGGGGTCCTGCCAGTCATGAACAAGAAAGCCCTCGAATTCACAATCAAGACAGGCACTGCCATGAACTGCAAGATCTCATCATACAGCAGCTTTGCAAGGAAGAACTATTTCTATCCTGATTTACCAAAGGGTTATCAGATAAGCCAGTATGAACTACCGATATGCGAGCACGGCTATATCGAGATTGTGGTTGATGGTGAAATAAAAAAGGTTGGCATAACCAGAATCCACATGGAAGAGGATGCAGGGAAGAACATTCATGAGGGCACCGGGAGCTACAGCTTCGTTGACTTAAATAGGGCAGGAGTTCCACTGATGGAGATCGTTTCCGAGCCTGATATAAGGACACCAGGGGAGGCAGCAGAATATATGAGGAAAATGAGGACAATCCTTCGCTATCTCGGTGTATGTGATGGGAATATGGAGCAGGGTTCACTAAGATGCGATGCTAATGTCTCTGTGAGACCTGTCAGCCAGAAAGAGTTTGGAGTAAAGACAGAGATCAAGAATATCAACTCATTCAGATTTGTTGAGAAGGCACTTGAATATGAGATAAAACGCCAGATAAAGGTTCTTGAAGCAGGTGGGAAAATCATTCAGGAGACAAGGCTCTGGGATTCTGTAACAGGCACGACACAATCCATGCGCACAAAGGAAGAGGCACACGATTATAGATACTTCCCTGAGCCGGACCTTGTTCCAATCATGGTTGATGATAGATGGATTAACGAGATAAGGAAAACGCTTCCTGAACTGCCTGATTTGAAGAGAAAGCGGTTTGTATTAAAATATGGGCTTCCAGAGTATGACGCTGATCTGCTTACATCCGAAAGGTCTATTGCAGATTGGTATGAAGATACAGTAAAACTCGGTGGCCAGCCAAAGGCTGTATCAAACTGGATGATGGGCGAGCTGATGAGGCTTCTTAATGAAGATAATAAGTCTATCGAGGAGTGCATATTAAAACCAGAGCAACTTGCTGCCATGTTAAAACTCATCGACAATGGCACTATAAGCGGGAAAATTGCAAAAACAGTATTTGAGGAGATGTATAAAACCGGGGAGGATGCAGAGACTATCGTAAAAGAAAAGGGACTTGTGCAGATAAGCGATGAGGGGGCCATTGAGAAGGCGATTGATGAAGTGATTTCAAAGAATCAGAAAGAAGTCACACGGTTCAGGGCAGGAGAAGAGAGGCTGCTGGGCTTCTTTGTAGGTCAGGTGATGAAGTTGACAAAAGGCAAGGCAAATCCGCAGATTGTGAATGAGCTATTGAAGAAAAAACTCTCTTAACTCAAGTTGATTTAACCTGCTTTTATCAGTTAATATTTTTGAATGCTGGAGAGATGTCCGAGAGGCTGAAGGAGCACGACTGGAAATCGTGTGTGGGGTCTAAAAGCTTCACCGTGGGTTCAAATCCCACTCTCTCCGCCATCTAACGGCAGTTAATAGTTGTTAACCCATACTGTCATTGCGAGCGATAGCGAAGCAATCTTTAAGTGAATGGGATTGCTTCGGAGCTTCGCTCCTCGCAATGACACTTTGAGAATCTTGCGTAATTTGGGATATAATAAATATGTCGCATTGAAGAAATTTTGAATCCATAGTCTGCATCTTTTGGGTTAGTGAATAGTCAAAGGATTTAATTTTTTATTTTTTACTATTCACTGTCTTTTTGCAGCCAGGGGCTGGCCCTGCGCAGCAGGTGGATGTGAACCCCGCCAGGTCCGGAAGGAAGCAACGGTAAGCATTTTCCCTGGGTGCCGCAGCAAGCCGGTCCCTGGTTGCAGAAAGAAAAAAGAGCTGACAGATTAAAGCCAGGCAGGACATAGTATTTTCGCTCATTCTCGGTCGCCTGAGGCGACCTCCGAGGTTTTGCCCGCTTTTATATCTCGATGTTACTATATGAATTGCAGGCAAAAAAGCCGCTCAAATACTGTGTCCTGCCTGCACCTTACAATTGCATCATTTTGGTAAAATGAACCTATGACTTATCTCGTACTTGCAAGAAAATGGAGACCTCAGGGGTTCGATGACCTTGTCGGACAGGAACCCATCACCCGAATTCTCAAAAATTCCATCTCTCAGAGGAAAATTGCCCATGCCTATATATTCTCAGGTCCGAGGGGGGTTGGGAAGACATCCACAGCAAGAATATTAGCAAAGGCACTGAACTGTGAAAAAGGGCCAACACCTTCTCCCTGCGGTGCCTGCACATTCTGCACATCCATTACAGATGGTTCATCCGTTGATGTGATGGAAATCGATGGTGCATCAAATAACAGTGTGAATGATATCAGAGACCTGAGGGAAAGGGTCAAATATGCGCCGTCAGGCGGGAGATATAAGGTCTATATAATCGATGAATCTCACATGCTCTCCGACTCTGCATTCAATGCCCTTCTTAAGACCCTCGAGGAGCCACCTTCCCATGTTGTGTTTGTCCTTGCAACAACAGTACCGAAAAAGATACCTGCAACAGTATTATCCCGATGCCAGCATCTTCCCTTCAGGCGAATATCGAGCCAGAAGATTAAGGAAAGATTGAGGAAAATATCTGATTCAGAGGGTATAAACATATCTGACCCTGCCATCGAGATGATTGCAAGGGCTGCTGATGGAAGCATGAGGGACTCCCTCACAATCCTCGACCAGGTTTCATCTTTCTCCTCTGATATAAAAGAGTCTGAAGTAAAAGACCTGCTCGGCATTGCTGATTTCAAGGCTCTATCTGAAATATCAATGGCCATTATTGAAGGTAACAGGAAGAGAATTCTTGGGATAATCTCTGAACTTCTGGAGAGGGGCACTGACCTCAAATCCTTCACAAAAGACCTCGTCCGGTTCTTCAGGGATCTACTTGTTGCAAAGGTTGTAAGTAAGCCCGAGGATATACTCGATATCAGTGAGGACGAGATTAATGCTATCAGGAAAATACTGGAGAGGGTCTCGGATGACCAGTTGACACTCATACTCTCAGAGATAATAAAGGCAGAATCTGATGTGAGGGGTGCATTCTCGCCACGCCTTGCACTTGAGATGTCACTTATAAAGGCAAGTTTCCTCAGTATTCTGAAGCCTGTAAAAGAAGCAATCGAGGGTATAGAGGCATTTGCGGCAGAGTACAGAGCACAGTCAGCAGTCGATGGTCAGCAGTCGATGGTCAGCAGTGAAAAGATAGACTCGGACACCAACAGTTCTAAGTCTTCTCAAACACAGACAACTGACAATGAACACAGGTTAACAGAGGACAGCCAACCGTCTTCATTTGTTGATGTTCCAGTCGCGGATGTCACCGAAGCAGAAAAAGACTTCTGGAAGGTAGCGCTCAAGAAGATAGAGGCGATTAATCATCCACTTGCATGTAAACTGTCCGAGGCAAAGGCTGAAATCGAT
The DNA here is from genome assembly GCA_020723925.1 of Nitrospira japonica. GTDB lineage: Bacteria > Nitrospirota > Thermodesulfovibrionia > Thermodesulfovibrionales > DYHX01 > DYHX01. The sequence continues at coordinate 5,218 of DYHX01000008.1, forward strand.
GGAGATATGCTTACCCTGACATTCAATGGCGGAACAGCTATACATGTCGATTCGGTAAAGAAGAATCTACAGACAATAGAGGAAACGGTATCTGAAATACTCGACAAAAAGATTGTCATAAAGGTAGATACAGCAAAGAAGAGGACTCCTCGCAAGAAAGAGCTCAGGGAGAAGGTATTGTCAGAGCCTATAGTAAAGGAGGCACTCGAACTCTTTGAAGGAAAGGTCATTGATGTTAAGCCAATAGAAAATACAAAAAATGGAGGAGAAGATGTCTAAAAAAATGCTTGGCGATATTATGCGTGAAGCCCAGAGGCTTCAGGCTGAGATGGCAAAGATGCAGGATGAGGCAAAAAAGAAGACAGTGGAAGCCACAGCAGGCGGAGGAATGGTAACTGTCGTGGCAAACGGTGCAGGAGAACTAATCTCTATAAAGATAGAGACGGATGTTGTCAATCCTGATGACGTGGAGATGCTACAGGACCTGGTGTTAGCTGCTTCCAATGAAGCATTGAGGCGAGCACAGGAGATGGTCAATGAGGAGATGTCAAAACTGACAGGAGGTCTTCAGCTTCCAGGGCTCGGTGGTCTCGGGAACATTTTTGGAAGATGACACAAGGGATAATCGAAAATCTGATAAGGGAGTTAACAAGGCTTCCAGGTATAGGCAGAAGAACTGCCCAGAGGCTTGCCTTTTTTATACTCACCATGGCTGAGGAAGAGGCAAAATCTATTGCAAAGGCAATAAATGAAGTTAAGGATAGGGCAAGATTTTGCAGCCAGTGTTTCAACATCACAGACTCCGAGCAGTGCGAGATATGCAGGGACGAAACAAGGGATAGAAAAAGGATTTGTGTTATAGAGGAGCCCAGCAATATCCTTGTTATAGAGAGGGCAAAGTCCTTTGATGGCCTTTATCATGTGCTGATGGGCTCACTTTCACCTATAGATGGAATAACGCCAGGGAAGCTCAAGATAGCCGAACTTGTAAATAGAGTAAGGGTTGATGGCATAACAGAGGTAATCCTTGCAACAAATCCAAATACAAAGGGTGAGATGACAGCCCAGTATATAAGAGAGTTATTGAAGCCTTTAGATGTGAGGGTTACACGAATTGCATACGGCCTGCCGATGGGCGGTGATATAGAGTTTGCAGACGAGGTGACCCTCGGTAAGGCACTTGAGGGAAGAAGAGAAATGTAGTCGATTGGCCTTCATCTTTTGATTCGCTCCTGCCACATCACTGCCCTATTGAGGATTTCTGATTCATCAGCGGAACGCAGGACCCCATCATTTACAGCAATCTTTCCATCCACCATGACCATCTCAACATCAGCAGACCGCATCGCATAGACGATATGAGAATAAATATCATAGATAGGGATCAGATGAGGTTTTCTGAGGTCTGCGACCACAATGTCCGCAGCCTTGCCTTTCTCGATGCTTCCCGTAATTTTTCCGATGCCCAATACTTCAGCTCCCCATCTTGTTGCCATGAGGAGTGCGGTCTTTGCATCAAGGGCAGTCGGGTCATCAGAGACTGCTTTATGGAGTTTTGCAGCAGTTGACATTTCGCTCAGGATATTCAAATCATTATTGCTTGCAGCACCATCGGTTCCAAAGGTGACCTTCACACCTGCCTTGAGCATCTGAGTAACAGGTGCAATGCCAGAAGCCAATTTAAGATTGCTCTCTATGCAGTGGGAGATGCCAACCTTTCTTTCTGCAAGTATCTCGACCTCTTTCTCTGTTGGCCAGACGCAATGGGCTGCGAGTACCCTCTCATCGAGAAAACCAAAGCTCTCAAGGTGTTCTACTGGTGTTCTACCATATCTCAACTTTATCTCATTCACCTCCCATTTTGTCTCAGAGAGATGGATGTGGATTGGTATGTCATATTTATCAGCAACCGCTCTCGCCCTCTTTAAAGTCTCAGGTCCACAGGTGTAAAGGGCATGAGGTGCAATGCAAGGGGTAATAAGCTCATCACCTTTCCAGTCTTTAATAAAGACCTCCGCCCTGTCAAAATATTCATCTATGGTCCTGGCAGCCTTTGTCGGGAAATCAAGGATTCCTACGCCAAGCACAGCCCTCATGCCCATGTTCTTTGTAACAGTACCTGCAGCATCCTCAAAAAAATACATGTCATTGTATGTCGTAATACCAGCCTTGAGCATCTCGAGGCAGGCAAGCCCAACCGCATCAGAGACGAATTCAGGGCTGAGCCACTTCCCTTCAGCAGGCCATATGTGCCCTTCGAGCCACTCTTTCAATGGAAGGTCATCTGCAATCCCTCTGAAATACACCATTGCTGCATGGGTGTGGGTATTAATCAATCCGGGGAATACCACCCTGCCCTTCCCCCCGATTATCTCTGCAGCGCTGTATTTTTTTGAGATTTCACCAAAGCTGCCGGTATCAGCAACCTCCTTGCCCTTCACTGCAATAGCACCATCCATGATAACAGTGAGCTTTTCGTCCATTGGAAGAACATAATCTCCATGGATAATATAATCAACCTTCTGCATAACTATTTGACTAAATTATTTGATGCTCCGTTTAAGTTCATATACGATCTTTTTTGCTACATCATCTTTGCCAACTTCTTTTTCAAGGCTATCAAGATATGTATAAGCCTCATTTTTATTGCCTGTGAATTCCAGATATGCCATGTAATATATTATACCCTCAGGATTAATAAAACTGTTCGAGAGTTTATAGTAGTGTTCAGAACGTCCAAAATCTCCTTTCTGTCTGAGTAGATAGGCATAATGATTTATTGTTATGAAATAGTTCATCTGAAGTTCTCGAGAAAAGATGTCCGCTGTCTTTATTTTCGATGACCTTTCATATACAAACTTATCAAAGGCTGATAGATACTTATTCCAGGAAGACTCGCCGTCTCCATCCTTAGGGAATAACCGGTAAGAGAGGATAAACGGCTCTGTCCGGTATCTCTCTTTGATAAACTCTGGCTGCCCTAATAGGCTATACGCAAAGAGTCTGCCCTTCTCACTATACATTTTATCTATTCTGCCTCTCGAAATTGGTCTTTCTTCAAAGAACTCAGGGAACATATTTCTATACTTCCACAGAGAATTTATGTCTGATCTTATCCCATTCTTATGTGCAAAGACTATTATGGTATCTTCCTTTAACCGTTCAATCAGGAGGTTATAAATCAGGGTAAAGTACGAGATGTCAGAATTAACAAGCAGGATACTTTTGGGTGGAATGTTTGTGAGTATATCCTTAGAGAAGTCACTGGCTATGAAATATCTATCAAGGTTGACATCCTTTATGTTCTCCGGCAGCACTGCTAATGGTATTAGAAGGATTGCCAGGCGTGTCGCTTTGTAAGCTGGTGTAAAGAGCCTCCTGATAGAGACCGAAATATAGAAAGCTCCATATCCGACAATAATACAGATAAAATAGTTTAGCGGCATAAAATACGGCTTTATAAAGAAAAAATCATCTGCCGGAGGGTTTTGTGCCCCAATTGTTAAATAGCCGAAAAGTGGAATCCATGCGAGGAATGTGAATAGAAAGCATAAGAGCATGAGACGTGAGGCGTAAGGTGTCAGGAAGATTAAGATCCCTGGCAGTATAAACAGGAGAAGATACCCGAAGTCCGGGATGATTAAATATTTGACAACATTGTAAGGTCCATAGAGCCAGGCATTGGATGCCGAGGCTATCGATTTGATCGCATCCAGGGTAGAGCTCGAGTATTCTTTTCTGAAAAATGTATCAACAAAATGTGTAAATGTTTCTGCATTCGCATAACTGAACAATATACCATCAGAGGCTGCCTTCAAAGACCTGATATAACTGAATGCATAAACACTGAAGCCGGCAATGAAGAAGAAAAATAAGAGAGCTATTTGTGTTACAGCGCCCCAGAAAATCTTAAGATTTTTTGGGGACGCCAGTGATGAAAGCAGATTTTCTCTCAGGAAGAACATCCCAACAAGTGCAGGAAATATCATAAACCCGATTGTGTGGTGATTGCCCATCCCTATTCCAAGCACAAACATAATTAAGTAAAATGGGGTCATCGCAAATGCAGGGGCGTGATTTATCACGTCCTCTCTGGGCGCTTCCTTGATTGCTTTTATCACGAGGTAAAGGATTAACATTGCCAGAAAACTGTTGAGAGAATAAACCTCTGCTTTTATTGACTCTATCCATATGCCCCCGATCAATGCAGAAAGCAATGAGGCAGAGATAGCAGAGATTTTATCCTCCGTGAGGATGAAGACACTCCTGAATACCAGGATTGAAGCAAGGCACCCCCAGAATGCAGACATCAGATTTAATTTATATGCTACATTACCAAAAGGGAGCATTGTCATAGCCTTGCCAGACAAGATATACAATGGATAACCTGGTGGATGTGCTAACCCAAGGGAAAACGCAGATGTGCATATCAAGGGGCTGTCACCAGTGTAGATGGTTGGACACAAAGTAAGCAGATAGATTACGAGGATTAAGAAAAATAGTATGATTTCTAATCTAAAGTTCTTCAAGGACAGTAAAAAGGGCCATGATTAATAATCGTGGCCCTGCTTAAATTAGGGTTGCAGTATTATATATAATTTATGGTATAGCTAAACCACTCAGGTCAACTACACTAAAAATGTTATTTGCGCTGCGGTAGCTCGCTGTGATAACAGTACCTGTTCCAAGAGTGAGTGCAATTCTCGCGGTGTCATAATCAGTGTTTGCTGTTACAGCACTTCGGGTCGGCAGGATGCCCCTATTTTTTGCTATTTGAACTGCAGCAGCAGCTTTTAAAGAGCCGGCTGCACTATCGACAACTGCCCTCTCTGCATCTTTTCCAAGGTCCAGATACTTTGGTATTATGAATGCGGCTAATATCCCCAGGAGAACCATTATCATCACAAGCTCGATCAGGGTAAAACCTCCTCTGTTCTTTAAAACCATCATCTTGCCTTCCTCCTTAAATTTTTGGAATGATCAATACTTTATTGAAAAAATACATTTTATATGCCAAGAAGTCAAGGCAGTTTTCTAACCCTTGCGTTCTTTGCGCCTCTGCGGTGAACCCCCACACCACGGGTTTACCCCCACAACCTATGCGTAGGTGTGGGGGTGAATAATTCAGGCTAACTATATCCTCTCATCATAGTGCGTAATTAAAATACTGTATCCTTCATCTGCAAGGGTCTTTGCAAGGCTGTATGCCTCATCCTTTCTGTGGAATTTTCCAATCCTGACCCTGTAGTATCTGCTGCCATCAATATCTGCCTCTGTGATATATACATTGTTGTATTTGAATTCAAGAGCTATCTTCAATCGGGCAGCATTCGAATATTCCCTGAAAGAGCCGACCTGTATGGTAGATGGTCCCCTAATTGATGAATATCTTACTTCCCTTATATAGCTGGTATCACGTCCAAGATATTCGATTTTAACCCTACCTGTGCCAGGACCTATCAGACCGATCTCTTTTGCAGCAGCGTATGACAGGTCTATGTCCCTTCCATGTATAAAAGGGCCCCTGTCATTCACAACCACAGAGGCAGATTTTCCATTAGATGCGTTTATCACCTTAAGCTTTGTGCCAAAAGGAAGCTCTCGATGTGCACATGTCATGGCATACATGTTGAACTGTTCACCAGATGCAGTCGGCCTCCCATGGAAATCCGGGCCGTACCACGATGCAACAGCATAACCAGGCTCTGGATACGTCTCATAGCGGGCAGGGGCGCACGAGGCAAGAATAAAAACAGTACTAACCCAAATAATGCAATTGAACGATGCAGATTTTGAATCCAAGGCTACATCTTTTGGGCTAAAGTATATACCTGCTGAGGTCTTCATCCCTGACAATATCTATCAGTTTCAGCCTTACATACTCTCTGTCTACTGTCAACCTTCCGTTTTTCTTCTCCGGTGCCTCAAACGATACATCCTCGAGGAGTTTTTCAAGAACCGTGTGGAGTCTCCTCGCACCTATGTTTTCGGTCTTTTCATTAACAGTTGCTGCTATGTCTGCAATCTCTTCTATAGCATCTTCTCTAAAGTCTATCTCTACCCCTTCTGTCGACAGCAAAGCTGTATACTGCTTTGTAAGGGCGTTATATGGCTCTGTCAGGATTCGCACAAACTCATCCTTTCCAAGGGGTTCCAGCTCAACTCTTATTGGAAATCTTCCCTGAAGCTCTGGAATCAGGTCTGATGGCTTTGACATGTGGAATGCGCCTGCTGCTATGAACAGTATATGCTCTGTCCGTACAGGGCCATATTTGGTTGTTACGGTTGAACCCTCAACTATTGGCAGGAGGTCCCTCTGCACACCTTCCCTTGAGACATCAGGACCGTGGGCATGTCCCCTGCTGGCAATCTTGTCTATCTCATCTAAGAAGACTATCCCTGTCTGTTCAACTCTTTCGATGGCTTCCTTCGTGACCTTATCCATGTCAATCAGTTTGTTTGCCTCTTCGTTCGTGACTATTCTCACTGCCTCTGGCACCTTGACCTTTCTCCTCTTTGATCTCTCTGGAAGAAGGTTGCCGAGCATCTCCTTGAGGTTAATCTCAAGCTCCTCAAGACCGACGTTCGAGATAACCCCGAAGGGCATCGTCTTTTCCTTAACCTCTATATCAACATATCTCGAGTCAAGCTTCCCCTCCCTGAGTTGGTTCCTCAGCCTCTCCCTCGTTTCCCTGTGCCTCTCCTTCTCTTCGTCTTCTACAGTCATTCCTCTCTCCGGCCTTGGTAAAGGCAGGAGAAGGTCAAGAAGCCTCTCTTCTGCAAGGGTCTTTGCCCTTTCCTGAACCTTTTCTATGTGTTCGGTCTTTACCATGTTAAGGGATATTTCTGTTAAATCCCTGATTATGGACTCTACATCTCTTCCGACATAACCGACCTCTGTAAATTTTGACGCTTCTATCTTGAGGAAGGGGGCATTTGCAAGCCTTGCAAGCCTCCTCGCAATCTCTGTCTTTCCGACACCAGTCGGGCCTATCATGATTATGTTTTTCGGCAAGACCTCGTCCTTGATATCAGGAGAAAGCCTCAGCCTCCTCCACCTGTTTCTCAGGGCAATGGCAACAGCCTTTTTCGCCTTATGCTGCCCGATGATATATTTGTCAAGCTCTTCTACTATTTTTCTTGGTGTAATGTTATCCATTTAACTCCTCTATTGTTATATTTTCATTTGTGTATATGCATATACCCGATGTTATCTTCATCGATTTTTCGACTATCTCTCTTGCAGAAAGGGATGTGTTATCGTATAGCGCCCTTGCTGATGCCTGAGCAAACGGGCCTCCAGAGCCTATGGCTGCAACTCCATCCTCAGGCTCGATGACATCCCCTGTGCCTGAGATGATGAATGTATGCTCATTATCTGCAATTATCAAGAGTGCCTCAAGTCTCCTCAATACCCTGTCTGTCCTCCAGTCCTTTGCAAGCTCAACAGCAGCCCTTGTTATATTTCCCCTGTAAGACTCAAGCTTTGCCTCAAATTTTTCAAAAAGCGTAAAGGCATCTGCAGTCGCACCTGAGAAACCTGCAATCACCCTATCCCCATACATCCTTCGTATCTTCTTTGCATTGTGCTTCAGCACAGTGTTTCCCATAGTCACCTGGCCATCCCCACCAATAGCCACCTTACCATCACGCCTGACGCATAGAATTGTTGTTCCTTTAAACATCTATTTCGTATCCTCCGCTTTTAAAACGCAGGCAAAGGCCTGCGGCTACATTACTCCATAACTCGCCACCCCTTACTCATTACTGTCTTTAGCAAGGGGATGCGCCTTATCATAAATATCCATCAGATGGGTTATATCCAGATGCGTATATTTCTGGGTCGTTGACAGAGAAGAATGTCCTAAAAGCTCCTGTATCACCCTCAGGTCTGCACCATCCTGAAGAAGATGGGTTGCAAAGGTATGCCTGAGGGTATGAGGCCCTATCCTGCCATTAACTCCCATTGCCCGTGCATATTTAACTACTATACGTCTTACACCCCTATCTGTCAATCTCGTGCCACTCCTGTTAAGAAAGAGCGCATTCTGCTTTTTCTTGAGCAGAATCCTCTCAACCATATACGACCTTATCGCCTCTACTGCCTTCTTGCCAACAGGGACAATACGCTCCTTCTTGCCCTTACCTCTGACCTTAACAAGCCCTTCCCTGACATCCAGGTCATCAACATTCAGGCCTGACAGCTCGCTTACCCTGAGGCCGCTGGAGTAGAGCAGTTCGAGTATAGCCCTATCCCTTGCTGGAAGGAAACCTATGCCTTCTGGCTTTTCTACAAGTGAAAAGACATCATCAACCGAAAGGAACCTGGGAAGTATTTTGGGCAGCCTTGGTGTTGGGACAAGCTTTGCAGGATTAGCCTTTACATAGCCTTCCCTGTGCAGGAACTTAAAGAATGACCTTATTGTTGCAAGCCTCCTGCTGACAGTGCTTTTCTTAAGACCAGCATTGATCTGTTCTGCAACAAACCCTCTAACATCAATAAGGTCGATATCTTCGGCCTTAGATTTAACGTATTCAAAGAACATCCCAAGGTCTTTTCTGTATGACCTGAGGGTATGTACTGACACGCCCCTCTCTATCTCAAGATACCGTAGAAATTTATCGATATAGTCCTTCATAGCAACAGTTACGAGTAATCCAAAAACAGAGATAGGGTTATAAACTGGCTGATACCAATATCTGAGGCAGGCATGGCAGGTGAAAGACAATGGGCTAAGCCCATTGCTCTGTTTCCATTTTTAGTTCGACACCTTGAAATCCTACCTGTAAAAATAAACCACATGCATCTCGAAAACCATTGATAAAAGAATGAGATAGATATATCCATTTCTGATAATCTGTCGATTCTAAAAATTATGAGCCCCGCACTACGGATGTAGTGCGGGGTGAACCCTGCCATGCCTGCCTTCTATCTTTGTTTTAGGGAGTAACGACTTGAGCAGTTCCGACTCGTTACTACCTTTAAATAATTCTCCCATTCATTCAATGCCATTTCAACAATCATTTTTCTCCTGAGCCTTTTATCCCTTACCTTTTTATTATCGTTCAGGGCAGGGAGAAGTCCAAAGTTTATATTGCTGGGCTGAAAATCATTATTCAGTGATGTTATATGATAGAGCAGCGAGCCGTGGGCAGTAGCCCTTGGCACCTCAACAAAATCCTTTCCCATGAGCCTTCTATATGCATTTATGCCGGCCAGGAGCCCCATTGCAGTTGATTCGATGTAGCCCTCAACGCCAGTAATCTGGCCTGCAAGATAGATGTTCTGCTTCATCTTCAATGTTAAATCTCTGTTCAAAAATATAGGTGAATTTATGAATGTATTCCTGTGGATACTACCGAACCTGAGGAACTCCGCCTTTTCAAGCCCATTTATCATCCTGAACACACGCTTCTGCTCAGGCCATTTAAGCCTTGTCTGAAACCCGACCATGTTATACGATGTCCGCTCATTATTCTCGGGCCTGAGCTGGACAACAGCATAAGGCTCCTTATTTGTTTTTGGGTCTGGCAGGCCAACAGGCTTCAGAGGGCCAAACCTCATGGTGTCTCTTCCTCTCAATGCCATTACCTCTATGGGCATACAACCCTCAAAGACCTTCTCATCCTCAAACTCCTTTGCAGTAACCCTGTCTGCCTCAATGAGGGCATTGTAGAATGTCTCGTATTCTTCTTTTGTCATCGGACAGTTGATATAATCATCTCCACCTTTGCCGTATCTCGAAGCCATGTAGACTTTTGAATAATCGATGCTCTCAGCATTAATGATTGGTGCAATGGCATCATAGAAATAGAGATATTCCTGCCCTACAATTCTGCCCAATGCCTGCGCCATGGCACTGGATGTGAGAGGGCCGGTTGCAATAATTGCAACGGTATCAGGTATCTCTTTTATTTCCTCTTTCACAATTCTTATATTCGAATTACTGGTCAATGCCTCTGTTATGAACTCCGAGAATATCTTTCTGTCAACAGCAAGGGCAAAGCCGGCAGGGACCTTCGATGCCTCTGCGGCTCTCATTATCAGCGAACCAGCCATCTCAAGCTCTTTCTTTAGCAATCCCGGAGCGCTCAAAGGCTCGTTGGAACGAAATGAATTGGAACAGACAAGTTCTCCAAACATGCCTGTTTTATGGGCTTCAGTGAGTTTATGCGGCCTCATTTCATAAAGGATAACACCGACACCTCTCTTAGCAGCCTGCCATGCAGCCTCACTCCCCGCAAGCCCACCACCGATGACAATCAGTTCTTTCATGTTGATATTTTAACCCAAAAGATGCAGACAATGGATTCAAAATTTCTTCAATGCGACGTATTTATTATATAAAGTTTATTTTGGCGCTTGCACTAAAATATGTAATCTTTTACCCCACACCTGTAAACCCGTGGTGTGGGGTTTACAAACTTAAATGCACTTAAGGTGTCGCTACGAATAAATTTTTCACCCCACACCAACGTGGTGTGGGGTTCACCATATCTGCATCTTTCAATTGCATTATTTGGGTTAAGTTTATTCATAGAATTCTTTCAATTAATCTGTCGATTCTAAAAATTATGAACCCCGCACTACGGATGTAGTGCGGGGTGAACCCTGCCATGCCTGCCTCGTATGTCTATTTTTGGGGCAGGTAACTAACTATTTACATTTCCATACACTATAAATTATCCTCTCTGAAATGCAACTCCTCAAGCGTCTCTACAACTGGGTCTTGCACTGGGCAAATACCCCTTATGGCACGCCTGCATTATTTTTGCTTGCCTTTGCAGAATCGTCATTTTTCCCTATTCCTCCTGATGTCCTTCTGATAGCATTGAGCCTTTCAATCCCTAAAAAGGCATTTAAATATGCAGCAGTTTGTACTGTGGGTTCTGTTCTGGGTGGTGCATTTGGTTATCTCCTTGGGTGGCAGTTCTGGGAGATTGCAAAGGGGATATTATTTAAATACATAGACCCTGCTGGTTTTGAAATGGTCAGACACTATTTTATTAAATACGAAGCATGGGCAGTAAGCATAGCAGGCTTTACCCCTGTGCCCTATAAGGTTTTCACCATATCAGCAGGATTTATGAGGGCTGATTTTCTGGTCTTTTTTATCGCCTCTTTGCTCAGCAGGGGAGCACGCTTTTTTATCGTCTCATTTCTTATATATCGTTTCGGCCCATCCATCCGCACCTTTATTGACAGGTATTTCAATCTCCTGACATATGTATTTACATCCCTGCTTATTGGTGGGTTTATAATTATAAAATATATTCTGTGACAGAAATATCTTATGGAACAGCATAAAATAGAACTAATAGAACAGCTTCGGAAATGGCTTGTAAAGATAGATATTGTCTTTCATGTAGTGGCAGCATTGTTGTTGCTTGCTGCATGTAGCTTTATCCTTTATTATGCATTTTTAAACATATTACAGCCATCTCGAGACTCCATAATACATCTTGTAAATGATGTGCTTCTGGCATTGATAATTCTCGAACTTCTCTGGACTGTTATCAGGTTTTTGAAGAAACAGAGATTTATATTAACACCTTTTCTCGCTATAGGTATAATAGTTGCGATAAGGAGGATACTTTTAATCGAGGCGCAGACTTCTTATATGGAGCATGTGCCTGTTGAAAAACTATACGAGATAGGCTTAAGCGCTATAGTGATTATAATTCTGATGGTTGCTTATTACCTGTCTGTCAAGGCACAGAAGCTCGAACAATAAGAGTTAAGAGTTGAGGAGTTAGGGAGGTATGACTTTAAGAAGCCTTGTGATTTCTAACTCCTCAGCTCAGCACTCTTCAACTCCTTAACTAATTTTTGGAGGCAAAAATGGCAGATGAACATTCATTTGATATCGTAAGCAAGGTTGATGTGCAGGAGGTATCGAATGCAGTCCAGCAGGCGATGAAGGAGATTGGCCAGCGGTTTGATTTTAAAGGGAGCAAGAGCAATATAGAGCTTAATAAAGATAAAGGTGAGATCACACTGCTCTCTGATGATGATCAAAAATTGAAAAGCGTCATTGATGTCCTTCAGTCAAAACTCGTGAAAAGGGGCGTTCCTTTAAAAGCCTTGAACTACGGCAAGATAGAGCCAGCAGCAGGCGGGACAGTGAGGCAGCTTATAACGCTTCAGCAGGGCATACCCCAGGAAAATGCAAAAGATATTGTTAAGCTTATAAAGAACACAAAGCTTAAGGTTCAGGCAGAGATTCAGAAGGACCAGGTCAGGGTAAGGGCGAAGAAGATAGACGACCTCCAGGCGATTATTGCAATGCTCAAAGAGAAAGACCTTGGGATACACCTTGAGTTTGCGAATTACAGATAAAAGATTCAACTTTTTCCTGAAAATGGTATAATTGCTTATGTCCAGAAAACTTACAATCATATCTGCCCTTCTTTTAACCCTTTTTATATCCAACGTTATTTTGGTTCGACAGGCTCACGATGCATCTGAAGAACAAGGGCGGCAGGTAATGGTCATAACCGTAAATGGCGTCATCAACCCTGTCTCAGCAGAATACATAGGCAGAAGCATAAAGACAGCGAATGAGAAGAAGGTCGAGGCACTTGTAATTGAACTTGACACCCCCGGCGGCCTCGACACATCCATGAGGAGCAGTGTCAAGGACATACTCGGCAGCGACGTGCCTGTTGTTGTCTATGTCTCGCCAGGCGGCGCAAGGGCAGCCTCTGCTGGTGTATTTATAACATTGGCAGCTCATATCGCAGCAATGGCACCTGGTACAAATATAGGTGCAGCCCATCCAGTAGGAGTTGGAGAAAAAATGGATAAAGTTATGGCTGAAAAGGCAACCAATGATGCAGCAGCATATATAAAGTCCCTTGCTGAGAGAAAGGGGAAAAATGCGAAGTGGGCAGAAGATGCTGTCAGAAAGAGCATATCAGCAACAGAGAGCGAGGCACTGAAGGAAAATGTGATAGACCTTGTTACAAAGGATATAAATTCACTGCTCGCTGATATAGATGGCAAAAAAGTTCAGACCCCCATTGGCGAAAAGATTCTAAAGACCGCAAAGGCAAATGTTATCAGGGAAGAGATGAGCCTCAGACATAAAATCTTAAATCTCATCAGCGACCCCAATGTCGCCTATATCCTGATGCTCCTTGGCTTTTATGGATTATTCTTTGAACTAACCAATCCTGGCTCTATATTCCCGGGTGTTCTGGGTGGGATATGCCTTATACTTGCCTTTTATGCCTTTCAGACACTGCCGGTAAACTATGCCGGGTTCCTTTTGATTATCCTCGGGCTTATCCTTTTTATACTTGAGGTAAAAATTATCTCTTACGGTGTCCTCACAATAGGAGGTATAATCTCAATGATACTCGGTTCAATCATGCTATTTGAAACACCCGGGCCTTTTATAAAACTCTCGATATTTGTTATCCTTCCAGCAGCAATAATAACTGCCCTATTCTTTGTCCTCACCTTCAGCCTTGTCCTCAAGGCTTACAGGAGAAAACCTGTTACAGGCTATGAAGAGCTTATCGGCTCTGAAGGTGTCGCTAGAACTGATATAAAAGATGACGGCATGGCATACCTGCATGGTGAGATATGGCGGGCGTGGAGCGATAACCCTATAAAAGAAGGGGAGAAAATAGTAGTAGAGTCTGTTTCAGGCTTAAAAATAAAAGTAAAGAAAGAGGAGGGCTAAGATGTTTCCACAATCTTTAATGGGATTTCTGGTTGTAATATTCCTGCTTCTCTATATCCTTTCGAGCGCCATCAAGATACTGAAGGAGTACGAAAGGGGTGTGGTGTTCAGGCTTGGAAGGGTCATACCTGTAAAAGGCCCCGGCCTTGTAATCATCTGGCCGATAATAGATAAGCTCGTAAGGGTCAGCCTGAGGACAGTCACCATGGATGTCCCAGCACAGGACATCATAACAAGAGACAATATCACCGTTAAGGTCAATGCAGTTGTTTATTTCAGGGTCATGGATCCAGTACGCGCAATTACAGCGGTCGAGGATTTCTACTATGCGACTTCACAGATGGCCCAGACCACTTTAAGAAGCATCCTTGGCCAGAGCCAGCTTGATGACCTGTTATCAAAGAGGGATGAATTAAATGCAGAATTACAGAAGGTGATTGACTTCCAGACAGAGCCATGGGGGATAAAGGTTACTGCTGTTGAGGTGAAGAATGTTGACCTGCCGGTAGAGATGCAGAGGGCAATCGCAAAACAGGCCGAGGCAGAGAGGGAGAGGAGGGCAAAGATAATCCATGCAGAGGGTGAGTTCCAGGCATCGCAGAAACTCGCAGATGCAGCAGCAATTATTGCATCTCAGCCCATGGCAATGCAGTTGAGATTCCTTGGAACCCTGACAGAGATAGCAACAGAAAAGAACTCGACCATCATATTCCCTGTGCCGATAGATTTGATCAAGCCATTCCTTGAGAAGGTGGAAAAACCAAAATAGAGGGTCACAATAGAGAACAGCAATAAAAGATTAAAGAATTATACCTGGGTTAAGGTATCTCTGCTTGTCTTATTCCTGATGCTCGTTTTAATCCTTTATAAGACAGGCACCTTTCATTTTTTCATGGACCGTGAGAAGGTCAGCGCCTTTCTCGACTCCCTCGGTCCGCTTTCCTTCATCGGGTTTATTGTTCTCCAGGTATTCCAGGTCATCGCTGCGCCTATCCCTGGTGAGGTTACAGGTATTCTGGGCGGCTATCTTTATGGTGCCCTTATCGGAATTATTCTTTCTACCATTGGATTAACCCTTGGCTCATGGGCTGCATTCACATTCTCAAAAATCTTTGGCAGGCCTTTTGTTGAGAAATTTGTTAAGAAAGCAACCATCGAGAGATATGATTATCTGCTGCATCACAAAGGCGCATTCCTCGTCTTTCTTCTCTTCCTTATACCTGGTTTTCCCAAGGATTATTTATGCTATATCCTCGGTCTCGGACACTTAAGCACAAAAGAGTTTCTGGTTATCAGCAGTGTCGGCAGGCTCATGGGCACAATACTCCTCACGCTTGGTGGCACATACATAAGGTACCATCAGTATTACAGGTTCTCTGTGCTTTTAGGGATTGCAATAGTTATCGTTTTTTTATCTATGGTCTACAGGGATAAGCTTGAAAAACTCTTTCATAGATGGCACCTGCATCGAGATAGAAAATCAAAGGATAAAAAAGAATGGCCATAATCCGTCTTAAAAACCTCGCTCCCAGGAAACGGTTTAGTTTGATGCTGATTATTATTTATATCATTTCGCTCCCAATCATCTCCACGGTTACATATCTCATTTTGAAGCAAAACGCTATCAGAGACGCTTACAACGCTGGAAAACTTCATCTATCTGCGATGGAAGCGACAAAGCACTATGTAGCAGATAAATTAAGACCCATTCTCCAGAGAGAGATGCCTGGCAGGTTTATAGTCGAGGGTATGTCGAGGTCTTACGTAGCAGGAAATATCGCAGAGAGGGTGCACCAGGAACTCCCTCAGTATAAGTATAAAAACGCCTCGTTAAATCCGAGAAATCCTAAAAACAAGGCTGACGAATTCGAGGCAGGCATAATCAATAAGTTCAGAGAAAACAAGGAACTGAAAGAATGGCGGGGCTTTAGATCAGGCCCTGATGGCGAATATTATGTCATTGCAAGGGTCGGCGCACCTTTCAGCGCCGATTGTCTACGTTGCCACGGCGATCCTGCAGTGGCTCCAGAAGAACTGATTAAAAGATACGGCCCAACTGGAGGATTTAATATGATGGCCGGCGATATAGTGGATGCAATTCTGGCATATATCCCTATCCATGTCCCACTTGATAGCGCCAAAAGGGTTGTTGCAATTTTTATTGGTATTTACACCATATTCTTTAGTGTTATCTTTTTAGTCATAGATGTTAGATTTCGGTGGTTTTACGAGAAGATAGACTCTGATAAGAAGAAAATCGAGGAGATCAATACGGAAATCCTCAATCTGAATCAGGATATAGAAAGTATCGCAGCCGAACGTACCATGAGTGAGATGGCTTTGAGAGTAGCCGATCGTGTCCGAAATCCAGCCACAGTTATTGGGGGATTGTGTCACCGTCTACTGGAAAAGGAAAAAGTCCCGGAACCCTACCGTGGAAAACTGGAAGATATCCTGACCAAATCTCAAGAATTGGAGAAGATCGTCAGGGATTTCGAGTCGCTAATGAAAAGCAAGAGGTTCATGTTTAAACGGGATGACCTCAACGAGATCGTTCTCGCTACAGCTTCACTTATGGAGCAGGAAATAAAAGACAAGGGTATTAAACTTTCTATTCACCTATCGGATACACCTTTACTATTTAATGCCAACAAACAATTATTAAAGGTAGCCATCAACCACCTCCTCAGGAATGCTCTGGAATCCACTCCCTCGGGGGGGAAAATATCCATTTCCACCAGCATAAAGGAGGACAACATCTTTTTAACCATCAGCGACACCGGAATTGGTATTCCCCCGGAAGATATGCATAGAATCTTCGAGCCATTTTTTACTACAAAGGAGAGAATAGGAATGGGGTTGCCACTTGTCAAGCAGATAGTGGAGGATCACCTGGGACATATTTCGGTGGATAGCATCCCGAAGATGGGTACTACTTTTCACCTTATTTTTCCTGTTCGCTGGACGGAACAGGAGTGAGATAATAAGGTTGAATCAACATGAGATAACCCTTCAATTCTTCACACCAACAAGAATCAAATACAACCCGACTGGAGAAAAAGGCAGGAGTGAGCTTGTAAGAGTCCCTGAGTTTCATCATATCATAAGAAGGCTCAGAGACAGGATCAATGCCCTTTCAGTCGTATACTGTGGTACAGGGAATTACAATTCAAGTGTAGCAATAGTACGACGGATTGTATCTCTGTCTTCAGCCATTAAGCTAAATTGTTTTATGCAAATTCCAGCCGAAGATCCTTATTGAACACCTTCGCAAGACGTTCAAGGGTTTTGAGTGTAGGATTGCTTTTGCCTGGTTTTTCAAGCCGCTGATATGCCTGATAAGAGATACCAAGAACCTTGGCAATATCTCCTTGAGTAAGTTTTTTAGTTTCCCTGAGTTTCCTCGTAATTCTGGTTTTTAGGATTATTAAGCTGGATAGGGAGCATCAAGAACTTAAAATTATATCCAAAGTTGCAGTAGCACTCCCTATGAAGAGGGAACTGAAAGATGTACGGAATCGACTTGCCGCTGAATATCACTGCTAACAGGAAGAAAGTTCTCAAGGCCATAGATGAAAAGCAGGATATAAGTACCACCTAAGTTAAGCGATTTTTAATGCAATTCAAGGACAGCCGAGACGGCTGTCCTACCTGTTAGGTGATTCAATTAGAGTAGTAGGACAGCCGTCTCGCCTGTCTAAAAGCATTATCTGACACAAGAATCGCTCAATTTAAGTACCAGTAAAAAAGAACTGGCGAGGTGGAATTTAGATGTGCTCTAAGAAAATTGAAAATTTCTCAAAGGCTGGTGTATGTTAGATTATGAGGTTGAAAATAAGGCAAAAGCTCCTGATAGTCTTTTTAAGCATGACGATTGTCTCCACCGCAACCATCTTTATTCTCGGCTATGTGGTGAGCAGCCGTGCCCTCACCCTTAAGGTAAAGGAGGAGTTAAGACTCTCCCTCAGCCGCTCATCAAAAGAGGTGGACAACTTCTTGAGAGACCAGGAGGGCGAGGTTCTCGCATTGGCTCAACTGCCGATACTAAAAGACTTCCTTTATTCTCTGAGGGCCAGAAACTATAATGATTTTGACAAAAAGCGAGAGATATTAGAGAGATTTTTCCTGAGATACCAGCGGCACAAGGAGGCGATTCAGGCAATAAGGGTAGTTGATACAAAAGGACAGGTGCTTGTTAAGATAAAAGAATTAAAGATTATAGAGAAAAATAAGCCGCACCCATACATGCCTATCACTACAGTTGGCTCCCTCTTTGAAAAGAAATTTTTCGATGAGCTGATGACGCTGAAGAAAGGGCAGGTGTGGATGTCAAACTTCGAACTCGGTGTTGATAACAATCAGTTCTGCCCGCCGATGATACGTCTCTCTACTCCAATCTTTTACGAAGATGGCACAAGGGCTGGAGTTCTAATCATAAACATCTGGGGCCAAAGGATCGGAGAGATAATAAACAACACCATAAGAAAGGAGGACGGTTACTCTTTTATGGTTGAAAAGAATCTTCGTGACCCCGGCCGCCACGGAATCTACCTCTGCCATCCGGAGACTGATATCTGCTTTTTAAATCAGACCAACAAGGGCAGTGTCTTCTTTGCAGACTATCCCAATGCAGCAAAATTGATTGAAAGGAAGGAGGGCATTTTTCACGACCCATCGACAGGGAATTTAATCGCATATGTCTATTTCTCGCCCTACAGGTCTCAAGAAAGGGGCTGGCTCATCGCCACCATGGCTTATAAAGACCGTGTCCTTGGCCCGGTACTTAAACAGAGGCAGGTCATGGTAACAGTGGGCGCTATAACCCTTATAGCCGCAGGAATCGCAGTAATTCTACTTTCAAAAACACTGACAAAACCAATAAATCTTCTATCGCAGGGAGCAAAAGAGATCGGCGAAGGAAAGCTCGACCACAGGATTACCGTATCATCAGGGGATGAGATAGGAGACCTGGCAAAGAGTTTCAACTCGATGAGTACAGCCCTCAAAGAGAGCATTGAGAAAAAGATGGAGGCAGATGCAAGGGTATGTCAGGCAGAAAAACTCGCCTCCATCGGTGAGTTGGCAGCAGGGGTTGCCCACGAGATAAATAATCCATTGGGCAACATAATTTCAACAGCCAGGCTTTTGCGGCAGGATATTGATAGCAACGGCTGTGATGGAGAAGCAATAAAGGCAGACATAGATACCATTATCAGAGAAGGCAGGAGATGTGAGAGAATAATAGGTGGGCTCCTTAATTTTTCAAGGGAGATCCCATTGCATAAAAGCATGGAGAATATTAACTGTTTTCTTGATGATGTGGTTTATGGCCTGAGATATAAGATCGAAGATAAAGGGCTTATAGTATATAAGGAGTATGGAGAAGGGCTTCCACTGATTTATGTGGATAAGGCACAGATACAACAGGTCTTCTCAAATATCATCCTTAACTCTATCTATGCAACAGAAAAGGGTGGAAGTATAAAAGTTACAACCAGGCCATACAACAATGGGGTTGAAGTGGAAATCTCAGACACGGGGATTGGAATCCCAGAAGATAATATGAAAAAGGTCTTCAATCCATTTTTTACCACAAAAGAGGTTGGCGAGGGCACAGGGCTCGGGCTTGCCATCAGCTATGGAATTGTGCAGAGGCACAGGGGAAGTATAACACTCGAAAGTGAACCGGGCATGGGAACAAAGTGCATCATCGTGCTGCCCTGCGATGGGGTTGGTCATGTATGAGGGTCTGAAAATCCTATCTGTAGATGATGACCCTGTCACATGCTCGATCCTCGAGAGGATACTCAATAAATGCGACTGCAAACATGAAATCATACGAAGCGGTCCAGAGGCGCTACAAAGGATCGAAAGGGAAAAATATGACCTGTTGATAACCGACCTCAAAATGCCTGATGTTGACGGCATGACGATACTGAAAGAGGCCAGAAAGAGGTCGCCTGACATCCTTGTTATTATGATCACAGGCTTTTCTACAGTTGAGAGTGCAGTGGAGGCCATGAAACTCGGTGCCTATGATTATCTTAGGAAACCTATAGACCCTGATGAGCTTCTGCTCATTGTCGAAAGGGCATTAGAGAATAAAAGGCTCCTTGATGAAAACAGGTTGCTGAAGGAAGAATTGGCCGAGAGATTCGGCTTTGAAAGCATAATAGGCCAGCACCCGAAGATGCTGCAGGTTTTTGAGGTCGTTAAGAAAATATCACAGTCGAGGTCAAACGTGATAATCCGCGGTGAGAGCGGCACTGGAAAGGAACTTGTAGCCAGGGCTATACACTATAACGGCCCGAGAAGAAAAAACAGGTTTATTGCAGTGAACTGCGGTGCTATGCCTGATAATCTGCTTGAGAACGAGCTTTTCGGTCATGAAAAAGGTGCATTCACCGGTGCAGTTGCACAGAAAATTGGCCTCATTGAGGCAGCAAGCGGAGGGACGCTATTTCTGGACGAGATTGGAAATATAAGTGAGGCAATGCAGATACGACTCCTCAGGGTAATTCAGGAAAGGAGCTTTTTCAGGATTGGAGGTAGCCGCGAGGTGAATGTGGATGTTAGATTCATCTGTGCCACAAACCAGAACATTGAAAGGCTCGTTGAGGAGGGGAGATTCAGGGAGGACCTATTTCACAGGCTTAATGTTATTACCGTATCACTGCCTCCATTGCGGGAGAGGATGGAAGACATGCCCCTTTTGATTAGCCACTTTATAAAAAAATTCAACCACTATTATGGAAAGGAGATAAAAGGGGTTACAGAAGATGTCCTTAATGTGTTGATGGGATATGGTTGGAAAGGGAATGTCAGAGAGCTGGAGAATGTGATAGAGAGGGCCATAACTCTTATGGATGGCGATACTATAGAAGTCAGTGACCTTCCAGCTTATATCCTTGAGAGGGATGATGCGAAAAATATAAGAGGAATACCCACGCTCAAAGAATTAGAGAAAAAGCATATCCTTCAGATTTTGAAAGAGACAGATGGAGACAGGAATAAGGCGGCAGAGCTTCTCGGAATAGATAAGACAACACTGTGGAGGAAGATTAAAAGGTATAACATAATCTAAATTGCATTGTGCAATTATTGATTGTATAATGCACCCGCGAAAAGGCTCGTTCTATCTTATCAACAATGCATCTTGCACTTATTTTCAATCTCCTCAAAAGATAAGTCCTTGAAAATCTTATCTTCTCACGATGGCATTATCCTTGCATATTTTTAGTAGTATTAGCAGGAATCCTATAGTGATTAAGGAGGAATAAATGAGGAAATTGATATTGATACTCGCTGTTCTGTCAATTTGTATTATCGCATTGTTCATTGTAAGCAACAAAACCATTGCACAACAGAAGCCTCATGATGTCAATAGCTGCCTTGAGTGCCATAGCAATGCGGAAAAAATGAAGGAGCTTGGTTATCCCCAGTTCACCATGACAAAAGATGAAGTTGAAAAGCAGACAGGCATGCCTGCAACATGCACTAACTGCCACTTCGGGAATCCAAAAGACAACACAAAGGAAGGTGCACATAAGGATATGCTCAGACTCTATTATGTGAGGATGAAAGGGTTTGAAGCAGTAACAAGGGATAAACTTAAGAAATTTGCGCCTGAGTCTCTGGAGCCAAGAGGGAAAAATCAAATGATTGACCTTTTGCCGATAGTAGAGAAAGAAGGTAAAAATGTAAAGGACCCAGAGGTAAACACAATTTTATTCCATGATAAAAACCCTGACACCCTCTCTTATGATTACTCTATCCAGGAGAAGACCTGCGGCGTCTGCCATCCAAAACAGGTTGAGGAGTTCAAGAAAACCGCTATGGGTCACAATGCAAAGCAGAGCCAGTATAAGACATGGACAGACGAGAAAAGGGGGCCGCATAACTGCGGTCTATGGTTTATAGAAAACCAGGCTGAGATAGCAAAAAACACATCTGTCCCCTATACATCGGAGATGGCAAAGATTAACCAGAAGGCATGCAATACCTGCCATGCAGGCTGCCTTGACTGCCACTACAGCCCGAAAAAGAAAGACCCGAACAACCCAAAGATGGGCTCACATACATTCACAAAGACTATATCGCCGCAGGCATGCTATGGTGGCGGGAGGGGTTCTATATGTCATGCAGGGCCTGAAGATAGAAGGCGAGGTGGTGGTTATATGGGCGGTGATTATGCAAATCCAAAAGGAGCAATAGCGGATATTCATTATTCAAAAGGGCTCCTCTGTACAGACTGCCATGAGACTGCGGCTAAGGATAAAAAACTGCTGCACGGAGAGGTAAAGAGACAGGCTAAATGTACCAAGTGCCATGAGCCTGCTGTGAAGGCAGTCTCAAAATCTATTCATAAAAGACTTTCCTGTGAGGCATGTCACATACAGGATGTTGGTGCCTATACAGGCACATTCTGGGGGCCTGGTAAGGTTGGTGGTGTTGCAACGCCTTTCAAAAAGTATAAAGACTATTACGGAACGATGAAGGAGCCCATTCTCATCAAAGATCAAAAGGAAAGGTGGGTGCCTGTAAAGCCCTATGCAATGGCTGCAATGAACCAGAAGTCTGCAGGAGAACTCAAGCCTGGGCTTGCATGGAGATATCCTGTAAATCTGCCTGACCTTGAGAGGACAGATGATGTATATGCCTTTGTTGGACTTCTGAAAGGGATGCCTGAGAATGACAATGTCCTTGCATGGATACAGATGGATAAGATGTCCCATAAGTATGGGAAATCAAGGAGTTGCGAAAGCTGTCACACAAAGGACGGAGAGCAGCGTCAGGAGGTTTCATGGAAATATACAGACCAGGGGGCTGAGCCTTTTGAGGGAAAACATACGGTAGTGGCGAACAAGGAGGGGCTGTTCATAAAGGATATACAGGCAACTACCGAAATAAAGGTCAAAGAGGGCTGGAAGCTCTCAAGCTTTGCACCATGGTATTATCTCAAGGACCAATGGCAGGTTGAGGGTAATTTCTCAGTACCACCCGTGAAGAATACAACAGCCTATAAAAATGAAAAATCGAAATACGAAGAGGTAATAAAATCTGCGTGGAAATACCACATGTAAGAGAAACAAAAATTTAGCAATAGAAACTCGGGCCGCCTTTTACTAAAAGGCGGCCCTTTTTGTAATACCCAAATCCAGCGATAACCGCAGGCGGCACAATCTGTCGATGAGTCTTATTGTTTAAGGAGCTGTATTGATGGCTTCAATCAAACTATAGGCAGGACACGGTATTTGAGCGGTTTTTTTCGCTGATAAGCGAGGACAGGATGTCCGAGCAAGCGAAAACCTCGGAGGAAGGCTTGGATGCCTTCCGAGAATGAGCGAAAATACCATGTCCTGCCTATTTAGAATAGTTTATGAATAATCTGGGTTAGACGACTATCAGGCAATCTCCAGTAGTTGAATATCGAAAAACAGGTCTTTTCCTGCCAGCGGATGATTTCCATCCAGAGTTAGTGCCATCTCGGAAATATCGACCACAGTGACCATAAATATTTTACCGTCTGCCCGACTCATCCGTATCTGTTGACCCACTTCAGGATTAAAGTTTGCAGGGGCTTTCTTCCTATCGAACTCAAACACCATCTCTTTCCGATGTGGGCCGTACGCCTGGTCCATTGGAATCTTGATTGTCTTTGATTCGCCTATACCCATTCCAATAACAGCATGTTCAAAGCCCGGGATCATTTGACCTTCGCCAAGTGTGAATTCCAGAGGGTTGCTGTTTGCAGAGGAATCAAATACCGTCCCGTCCTCAAATTTGCCCGTGTAATGAACCTTAACGGTGTCACCTTGTTTTGCCTTTGCCATTTTTAACCTCCTTACTTAAGGACTAATACAAACGCATTAACTTATGGTACCCCCCCACCCTTCCCTCCCCCTCAAGGGGGAGGGTTAGGGTGGGGGTGATGTATCGTAACTTCTTACGTTTGTATTAAAAGTTCCAAAAATCGTTGTACTCTTATTAGAGAATTACAAAGTCATGTTTCGTTTATACCAGATTTTTTTTACAGCTGTTTATAAAGCACCAGATACTCTTGCTCAAGGATTGAATACCTACCCTGCAAATCACTTAATGCTTTGCTTTTTTCTTCTAATTTTTCTTCGAGTCCTTTGAGCCTTGTCAGAAATTCATCTCTTTCCTGAACAATCCTGTTATATTCTTCTTCCTCAACTTTTTTAGCGTGCTCCTTTTCTGCCTCAATCCTTTTAAGCTCTTCCTCCCAAACATGGAAGTCGCCGCTGAGCCTTTCGTTTTCTTTTTCAAGAATACCAACGCACATTTCCAGTTCTCTATTGGTCTTTTCAAAGACAGTAAGAGCCTCTTTTATTTCTTCACCCTCATCAGCCTTATCCATCAAGCCTGTAATCTTACTCCTTAAATCTTTATTACTCTGCTGAACAACATTAAGGCGCTTCTGTGTCTCATTGAACATGCCTTTGTAGCTCATAAGTTCTGTAATCTTGCTCGCCTGCTTCTCGATTACATTCTGCAACTTCTTCCTTTCCTCTTTTAAAAGTCTAATTTCATTTAAATTAGTCTTCAGAGTATCTTCCTTTAACAATAAATCCCTTTTTTTCTGGAGCTGGTCTTTTATTATATCCTCAAAACCGTTGAATAGATTTTCCCAGAATACCCTGTATCCAGTGTCTCCCTTCCTGAATCCATCAAGTGCACTTTTCAGGAATTGAAGTCTTAATGAGTGCATTTCTCTGACGATTCGAGTTTCAATATTATCTTCAAACTCATCACCGCTCAAAAGGTTTTTCATATCTTCTAATTTTTCTGCTGTCTGCTTTTCAAGAAATACACCAAAGTCATCTCTTCCTCTTACTATAAGCTTTTCCGAAGACCTGTATTTCCTGTTTCGATAATAGAGATAAAGGGAAATAGCTATCGTCAGTATCAGAAATTCGATAAGTAACAGGAGATAAAGGGCATTAATTCTTATCATCTGAGCCGTCTCCTCCTTAATCTATCAGGCACTTTTTTCAAGGCATTTCTGGAAAGGTAAATAACACCACCAATGATGAGTAATAGATTGATAAGGCCAAATTTAATAAGAACAGGCCCCCATGAAAACTCCCTCTCTAATTCGGCCTCTTTTCTGGTGGTTACATCTTTTTTACCTTTATCGGATAACCCTGTTTCTTGAGGTTGCGGTTCTATGATCTTAAAGACATAGACCTTCTCTCTCTTAAAAGTCTTCCCTTCAGCATGTATCTTAAGCTTATACTCGCCGAGCAGGTCTGCCTTAAATTCATTGAAATAAAACCCATCCCCTGCATGGGTGTCACCATGTGTTCCATCATCAAAGAGTTCTATATGAGCGCTCATGCCATCAGGGGAGAAGAGTTCTGCTGAGACTTCTATATGCTGAAGGATGTCTCTTGCCTTTAAAGGCTCTTTGTCCTTCTCAAGCCAGGCATCCACCTGAAGAACAGTGCCCTGAGGGACAAAGTTTCTATTAAATGAACTCATAAGCCTCAGATTTGTGATGATAAATACCTTATTCCCCTCGCCAGAGCTAAATTTCACTGTCCACTGTCCGGTGAGTGGCTCTTTAATAGTAACCATATCAAATATCTTTGATTCAAACCACTGGATATTCTCTCCGTGTCTTTTTGATGTAATCCTTTTTTCTCCAGGGTCAATAATAGCAATGGTTGTCTCAGGTGTCTTCTTTGAGACAAGGAGGATTACCTCTTTTATATTTTCGTCAACAAGGAAGGTTTCACCCTTCATGGGAACAGTATCCGGAGATTTTATCTTTTCGAAGATGGATGTAAATATTAGATGCAGGTCTTTATCAGTCTTTGCAAGGCTAAAAAATCCTCCAGTCTTAAAGGCTATCTCCTCAAGCAGTTTCTGGTCAGACAATTCAGTAAAGGCTATAGTATATATTTTTACCCCTGCATTATTAATTTCAGGGAGAAGCTTTGTCCTCAGTTCCTCAGTCATGGCAGACTCTCTATCTTTATCGCCGAGATCCATCTTTCCATCTGACATAAGTATAAGTATTCTTTCCTTTCCTGATGACAATTTAATCATCTCAAAGCCCCTTTTGAGGGCATCATGGATATTCGTATAGAGACCCTTTGAAGATACCGCATCAATCGCCTTAAAGAGCTTATTCTGGTTGTCTTTCCCTGCAGCCTCTGTCAGAGAGCTCATGGGATGACCTGCATCGCTGAAACTTATAACTCCCACCCTATCTTTCTCCTTAAGCAGGGTAATAAAGAGTTTTGCAGCAGGCTTTCTGAGGGTTTTTGGATCTGTCTTTTTCATGCTGCCAGAGCTATCCATAACAAGTACCATATCAATTCCATCTTTTTCATCAGCCAATGCTGATTGTGGAAAAATGCCTGATAAAAGGCAGACATAGATCAATATAACAAGATGTTTAATCTTCCATCGTTTAACAAGATAACGACCGAATAGTACAGGAATCTCCATGCTCCTCATCCTTTCAGCATTTTACTGTACCTCTTAGTTTATTTATCGAAACTTTTATAGAAAAACTTAAGGGGAAGGTAAAGAAATCTGGCGGAGGGAGAGGGATTTGAACCCCCGGTGGAGTTGCCCCCACAACGGTTTTCGAGACCGCCCCATTCAACCACTCTGGCACCCCTCCATAAAATAGTTGTCAGTGAATAGTGAACAGTTTTTAGTTTACAACAAGAGAAAAAATTAATGCATAGAAATGAAAGTTGGGCATAGTATTTGAGCGGTTTATTTTGCCGATAGTCCGACAGTATATTTATTTAAAAATCAAGAGGCAAAATCCTCCCAGCCCTGATATTATCGGGGCGAGAATGAGCGAAAATATTATGCCCAGCTTTTTTAAATAACTAAAAACTACCTTCTCTCCTGAAAAAACCTCTTCAACATCTCTGCGCACTCATCTTCAAGAACACCTGATATAACTTCTACCTGATGGTTAAGTCTTTTATCAGAAAGCAGGTTATACAGGCTGTCCACCGCACCGCCCTTTGTGTCTTTGCAGCCGTATACAAGCCTTCCGAGCCTGGCATTCACCATAGCACCAGCACACATAACACATGGCTCTTTAGTCACATAAAGAGCAGCATCTGTCAGACGCCAGCTATCCCCCTTTTTTGCCCCATCCCTTAATGCGATTATCTCGGCATGAGCAACTGGGTCTTTAGATGTCTCACGGATATTATGAGCCATTGCGATTATTTCGCCATCCTTCACAAGGACAGCACCAACAGGAATCTCTCCCTCAATAAAAGCAAGGCTGGCCGCTTTTAGGGCCAGCCTCATAAAGTAGATATCGTCTTCCCTATTCACTAATGATCACTGACGACTGTTCACCGTCTTTTCTGGCGCGCCCAGGAGGATTCGAACCCCCGACCTGCGGATTCGTAGTCCGACGCTCTATCCATCTGAGCTATGGGCGCAAACTTTATCCTTATTTCACTCCCTCTTTCAGGGCAAGGCCATACTTCGGATGTTCAAAGGGGTGAATATCCGGGAACTTAGCATATAACCACCCTTTAAAAATTTCCTTATCTCCCTCGTAGACCTTTATTCCAACTGCAGGGTTATTTGGCTCATTCGACATCGAGGTTATTGTACCAACATCCATCCTGAAATTCGGGAGGAACTCTCCAACAGATACCCTTAGATTAGAATCCGGTATCTTGAGGTCGCTGTTAAGGTTAACCGTGAATTCCTGGGACTTCTTTGCCATCTTATCCTCAACAATAATCTTCACAGCGCTCCATTTACCTTTTACACTGTCAGGAACAACAACCTTAACCTCTGTTTTTGTCATTGTTATATCATGTCCTTGTATTGGTGTTGATGCCTTCGGTACTGGCTGCTGCTCTTTCTTCTTACATGCACTTACTGAAATAGCTAAAACAAGTCCTAATGTTACTGCTAACACCTTTTTTTTCATTCAACCCTCCTACTTAATTTTTAGTTATGAGTTCTAAGTTATGGAGTTCAGGAGTTATGTGAGTTTTTCTCAACTCTCAACTCTCAACTGTCTTTACTGGCGGAGAGGCAGGGATTCGAACCCTGGGTAGAGGTTTTGCCCCTACAACGGTTTAGCAAACCGCCGCCTTCGACCTGCTCGGCCACCTCTCCATGAGCATGTTAATATTACCAGCTTAAAATTAGATTTGTAAAGGCATGAGGGGAATTACCAGCCCTCAAATCCCCTCTTCTGAGACCAGACCTTCCCGTTAGAAGGGTCGTAGGCATAAGGCATGTCAAAAGGGTCGAGTATATTCATATCTTTATCCATGGAGTATGGCTCAAGATATTTACCCCTTATGACACCATCTTTATAGGGCATTATAAACTCTGCTGTAATCAGCTCTTTAAGGTCCTTTGGATACCTGCCCTTTGTTATCTTGAACAGTAGGATTGACTGCCTGAGATTTAAAAGTTCTGCATGAAGCGCTGTCTTCTTCGCCTCCCATATTACCCTCTGATAGCGGTCCACCGCCACCGCTATTAGACCACTTATGACTATAATGACTATTAGAGTCTCAACGATTCCGTAGCCACTGTTACATCTGTTTGCTCTTGTAATCTTCAATGGCTTTTTTCAAGGCATCAGCCCCAAGGTTTGAACAATGCATCTTCTGAGGTGGAAGCCCTCCAAGTTCATTCGCAACAGTCTCTTTTGAGATAGAGAGTGCTTCTTCGAGGGTTTTGCCCTTAACCATCTCCGTGACCATGCTCGACACAGCAATTGCAGCGCCGCAACCGAACGTCTTGAATTTTGCATCAACAATCCTTCCATCTTTAACCTTGATAGAAATCTTCATAACATCACCACATGTAGGGTTGCCTTCTGTGCCAACACCGTCAGCATCAGGCATCTCACCAACATTCCTGGGGTTTGTAAAATGGTCCATTACTTTTTCGGAATACATTGTCCACCTTCCTCCACACTCCCCAGCCTTTAGCGTAGGGAGAAATTTCTCTTAATCTTGTTATAACCTGCAGAAATTCATTAAGCAGATACTTGATATCATCATCTGAGTTGTCGGTACCAAGTGTGAAAACTATGGAACCCTGTGCAAGGCTTGCAGGAATACCCATGGCTAAAAGAACCGGTGATGCCTTCAATGCCTTTGATGAACAGGCTGAACCACTCGCCGAGTATATCCCCCTTGCTGCAAGCAGGAGCAACATCGCCTCACCCTCTATATACTCAACACAAAAGCTCGCATGTCCGGGCAGCCTGTCTGTCGGATGCCCTGTGAGATAAACATTCTCGACCTTAAGTATTCCATCTACAAGCCTGTCTCTTAATTTTTTAACGCTCCCCATCCTTGCACTCAGCTCCGCCTTTGCAAGCTCTGCCGCCTTTCCCATCCCAACAATTGCAGGCACATTCTCTGTCCCTGCCCTTCTTCCATTTTCCTGTATCCCACCATAGATTAGTGGAACAATCCTCAATCCTTCCCTGACGTATAATGCACCAGCGCCTTTTGGCCCGTAGAATTGATGTGCTGCCATGCTCAGGAGGTCAACATTGAGTTCTTTCACATCCACAGAAATGTTGCCTGCTGCTGCGACTGCATCTGTATGAAAAATTATCCCCTTCTCCTTTGCAACCATTGCTATCTCTTTTATAGGCTCTATGATTCCGACCTCGCTGCTGGCATGGATTATAGATATCAGCGTTGTCTCCTTAGTTATAGACTTCTTTACTATATCAGGATCAATCAGACCGTATTTATCCACAGGTAGATATGTGACCGCGAACCCCATCTTCTCAAGAAACCTTGCTGAATTCAGGATTGAGTGATGCTCCATCTTTGATACAATTATGTGCTTGCCTTCGTTCTGTCTTGCCAGAGCAATCCCGCGCAGGGCAAAATTATTTGCCTCTGCACCGCTCGATGTAAAAATAATCTCAGAGGGCTTTGCATTTATAAGCGAGGCAACCTGAGTCCTCGCATTCTCGATGGCCATCTTTGCCCTGATACCGAGATCATAGACACTCATAGGATTTCCAAAGTCCTCTTTTAAAAAGGGAATCATCGCATCAAACACCTGAGGATGCAGTGGATTTGTTGCAGCATGGTCAAAATAACACTTTCTCATATCCTACCTCGCTGTTTTTCTTATATAAAACTTATAGTAATCCCCTGAGTCCTCAAGGCCGAGGAACTCATTCCCGGTCTTTGCACACCATCCAGGAATATCCTCAAGGGCTCCATCATAGTCGGTAAGAATTTCGAGTATCTGCCCCTCATCAAGTTCTTTCAGCTTCTCCTCGAGTTTCAGCAGATGCATCGGACACATCATATAAACGATGTCTGTAGTTACATCTGCCTTTACATTCTCAATAAATTTCATATACAAGATTTATAACTCCTGGAGTTTCCTTAATTTTTATTATCAATATCCTTACGAGGCGAGACGCCTCGTCCATCTTAAACAGAAAATAGGTCAGGCATCTGTGCTGACTTTTTGACTGATCTGCCTGACTGTTTACCCAGATGTTGTCCATCGATAAGGTCTTTCAGTGTTATAGTGTCGAGAAATGCCTCTATCTTTTCTCCAAGCGACTTCCATAATAAATGGGTAACACATCCATCCACTCTTACACAGCCCTCTTCAGGGTCAAGACATGATGTTATGGCTACAGGGCCTTCGAGTTCTTTTAGTATCGAGCCTATGCTTATGTCGCCCGGTTTTCTGCTCAACACATAGCCGCCGCCCGGCCCCTTTACACTCGTTATAAGTCCGGCCCTTCTAAGCCTGTTAAGTATCTGTTCAAGATAGGCGACAGAAACGGCCTGTTTTATTGATATCTCCCTTATGGTAATAGGTCCATCCGGATAGCCCATTGCTATCTCGAACATCGCCCTGACCCCATACTGTCCCTTTGTTGATAGCCTTAACATAAAATAAATTTAGAATACTTTAGTAATTTTGTCAAGTATTATTTTTAAAAATTTAGGCATTTTAAGGGGAAAGAACGACTTCTACTCTGTCACCAATATTTATATTGAATGTTGAGGATGCGTTTCCTCTGTATATAAAGAGTTCTACGTATCCGAAGCTGTTGATTAAGGAATACAGTCCCTTGTCTTCTGCCTGCGAATAATAATCTACAAACGGAATCTGTTTGCCCTTAAGGACAACTTTCAGTTTTCCCTCTATTGTTGATCTCTCGAGTTTGCTTATATCCTCACTTTTGATATTTGTTATTGCATTGCCAAACCGGTCTGTATAGAGTACTTCACCTTCGAGCGTATTTCGAGTTGGCAAAGCGGGGGTTGGAATAGAAAGGCTTACATAATCATCTATATGGTCTCCGAAGTTTGTGATCGACACCCCTTTTGTAAGCCATGCCGCTGTAGGGGCAAAGATATCCCTGCCATGGAAGGTGGATCCTTTTGACTGAATGAAATAGTGCCCTGCCGTGATATTGATAACTTCCATGGTCTCGCTCCCTGAGTTATAGACCATCGAGAAGACACCGTTATCAGGACCTATAAAATAGTGGTGGTCTGTTACAACAAGTATAGGTCTTCTGCCTGAACCAACACCCGGGTCAACAACAACGACATGAATCGTCTTGGGCGGGAAATAACTGAAGCTCATACCTATGGTTAAGGCTGCCTCTCTTATGTTATGGGGACTTACATCATGTGTTATATCCACTATCTTTGCCAGTGGGTTTATCTTCAGTACCACTCCCTTCATTATTCCAACAAAGGGGTCTTTATAACCAAAGTCTGTTGTAAGGGTTATTATTGGTGGTGTATTCAGCACCTGAGTGCACCTATTAATTCTTTAACATCCACTATACTATTTTCTTTCATAAATGATTCTATACCATGGATTATATCAATCGTTACTGTGGGATTAACAAAATTTGCAGTCCCAGCTGCAACTGCTGTGGCACCTGCAAGCATAAATTCTATGGCGTCTTCAGCCTTCATTATACCACCCATCCCGATTATCGGGATTTTAACTGCCCTGTATGCCTCATAGACCATCCTCACAGCAATTGGTTTTATGGTAGGCCCTGAAAGGCCACCTGTCATGTTTGCAAGCCTTGGCCTTCTTGTCTTTATATCTATGGACATGCCAGTAATCGTGTTTATCATTGATACTGCATCGGCCCCAGCATCTTCTGCCACCTTTGCCATAAGAGCAATATCCGTCACATTCGGGGAAAGCTTCACAATCAGAGGAAGATGCGTTGCCCTTCTTACGGCACTGACCACTTCAAAGGTTACCTTGGGGTCTGTGCCAAAGATAATCCATCCGGCATGTTTATTAGGGCAGGAGATATTCATCTCAAGGCCGTGAATGTCCTCAATATCGCTTAATCGCTTTGCTGCCTCAGAATATTCCTCTACTGTATCACCGAAGAAATTTGCTATCACTGGTGTGTGAAACTGCCTGAGAAATGGAAGTTTATCTTTTATAAATACTTCTATGCCTATGTTCTGAAGCCCTATGGCATTCAGCATCCCTGCTGGCGTTTCTATAATGCGCGGCGGAGGATTTCCTTCCCTTGGGGTTAGCGAAAGCCCTTTTACAACAACTGCACCGAGCCTGTTGAGGTCAACAAATTCAGAATATTCCTCACCATAGCCAAAAGTTCCAGAGGCAGTCATGACGGGGTTTTTGAGTTTAAGTTTCCCTATGTTTACAGATAAGTTCATATTTATACCGTAATGAGTTATGCGTTAAGCGTAATTTGATTTTCCATTTACGCATTACAAATTTTAATGAATAGTATTACCAAACAATCTCCTCTATCGGGAATACAGGCCCCTCCTTGCATACCCTCTTATATCCTTCTCTTGTCTTCACAACACATCCAAGACACGCACCAACACCACATGCCATATTCTCTTCGAGAGAGACATAGCCGTTCAATCCTTTATCTATTGCAATCCTTGATACAGCCTCAAGCATGGGTTTTGGCCCGCATGCATAAATTGAGTAGCCGCAGGCTTTAGCCTGCGTGACTGGGGAGGGGTGAGTCAAAAAATCATTTAAAACATCCGCGATGGTTCCCTTTCTTCCAGATGAGCCATCATCAGTGCTAATGAAAAGTTCTTCGGCCAACCCTTTAAGTTCGTTGAGCATCAAAAGCTCATCTCTGTTTCTTGCTCCATAGAACATATACGATTCCCCGCTCAGCTTTTCTGCAAGAGAGAATACTGATGCAATTCCTATCCCTCCTGCGACAATCAATGGTATCTGTCCTTTGTCAGGCAGTGGATAGGAATTTCCGAGAGGGCCTAGTACATCTATAACCACACCTTCTTTCATATCCCTCATCAGTAGCGTCCCCCTACCCTTTATCCTATAGAGTATCTGAAAGCCGTCTGAATTTTTTCTGAATACACTGAAAGGTCTTTTAAGTAATGGGTCATATTCGCCACCAATCCCAATCATATAAAATTGTCCCGGTTCAGGTTCTCTGGATGGCTTTAAAGGTTTTAAACCGAGAATGTTATAGCTTTTATCTACAGGTCGGTTTTCTTTTATCTCTGCCCTGAAGTATCTACTCAAAGCTTATCTCTAAGATCTCATACTCCATAAGCCTGGCAGGAGCTTTGATTTGCACCGTATCACCAATTCCCTTCCCAATGAGGGCCTTACCAACAGGGGAGCTTATGGATATTTTCCCATTCTTCACATCCGCCTCATCTGGACCAACAAGGGTAAAGACATATTCCTCATCAGCAGCTAAATCAAGAACCTTCACCTTTGCACCAAAGGCAACATTGGACTGATTTATCTTTGATGGGTCTATCACATGGGCCAGTGCAAGCTTTGCCTGGAGTTCCTGAATCTTTCCCTCTATGAAGGACTGCCTCTCCTTTGCAGCGTGATATTCGGCATTCTCTGAAAGGTCACCATGGGCACGGGCCTCTGCTATGGCCTGTATGTTTTTAGGCCTTTCGACTTTCAGAAGCCTCTCAAGCTCTTCCTGAAGCTTCTGATAGCCATTTGGCGTCATTGGTACTCTCTGCATCAAATTACTTGCCTCCTTGAGATAGATTAATTTAACACTTTTCCTCTCAATTTTTCAAAGCCCCTTTGTGAAAACCTTACTCCCCTTGACTAATCCCACTCTATGCTTTAGTCTAACTCATTATTTTTAATGGAGGAAGGCATGCGTTTTTCAAAGATGTTTATACCCACATTAAGGGAAAACCCTGCAGATGCAGAGGCAATAAGTCATAAGCTGATGCTGAGGGCAGGGTATGTCAGACAGCTTGCTGCTGGTCTCTATATATTTCTACCTTTAGGCTGGAGAGTGCTCAATAAGATCAATAACATATTAAAAGAAGAGATGGAGGGCATAGGGGCTCAGGAAATCTCGATGCCATTGCTTCATCCTGCAGAGGTATGGCAGCAGACAGGAAGGTGGTTTGAGATAAAAGAGGAGATGTTCAGGTTAAAGGACAGAAGTGGACGTGACATGTGCCTTGGCATGACCCATGAGGAGATAATGACATGGCTTGCATCAAGGGAAATCCGCTCATACAGGGGCCTTCCACAGATATGGTATCAGATACAGACAAAACTGAGGGATGAGGCAAGACCAAAGAGCGGTGTCCTACGCACAAGAGAGTTTATCATGAAGGATAGCTATAGCTTTGATGCCTCTGAAGATGGGCTTGAAAGGAGCTATCAGCTCCATGCAGAGGCGTATCACAGGATATTTAAGCGCTGTGGCCTGAAATTCTATCAGGTCGAATCAGACCCTGGAATGATGGGCGGTGCTACTGCCCATGAATTCATGGCACCAAGCCCTGCAGGAGAGGATGAGGTTGCACTCTGCGAAAAATGCGGATATTCAGCCAATGTGGAGCTTGCAAAGTCGGTCTCTCCAGCGGTTGAATTTGAGGACTGGCCATTCGAAGGAGTGCATACGCCAGAGAAGAGGACGGTTCAGGAAGTCTCGGAGTTCTTAAGAATAAAACCGCCTTATTTCATTAAAAGCCTTCTGCTTATGGCAACAAAGGGGCCCGTCCTTGCACTGATAAGGGGAGACCAGGAATTGCATGAAAAGAAGATGCAGAGAATAATAGGCCCATTCAGGACAGCCTTAAAGGACGAGATAAAGTCAATTCTTGGTGTTGAGGCCGGGTTCATCGGACCAGTGGGGCATAGAATTGAGATAATAGCCGATATAAACCTTAAAAATGGGGTCTATATAAGCGGTGCAAACAGAGAGGATTATCATGCAAAGGGAATAAGGCCAGGCGTGCATTTCGAGGCAGAGTGGCATGATATACATATTGCAAAAGAAGGTGATGGGTGCCCGAACTGCGGTGCAAAATTAAGGATTGAGAGGGTCATCGAGATTGGTAACATCTTTAAGCTCGGCACAAAATACTCTGTGCCTTTAAAGGCATTCTACCTTGATGAAAACGGACAGGAAAAACCGATCGTTATGGGAAGCTATGGCATTGGCCCCGCAAGGATTGCAGCAGCAGCCATTGAGCAGAACAATGACAAGGATGGAATTATCTGGCCAAAGAGCATTGCGCCGTTTGATGCTGAACTCATACCCTTAAATATGAAGGATGCAAAGACAACAGGGGTGGCTGAAGAACTCTACAGGAAACTCATAGCAGAGGGTATCGAGGTTTTAATGGACGACAGAGATGAACGCGCTGGAGTAAAATTTAAAGATGCAGACCTAATCGGTATTCCAACACAGGTTATCATAGGCGAAAAAAACCTTAAAGAAGGACTAATAGAGATTAAGGACAGGAGGACAAAAGAGGCAGCGAAGGTAAGGGTCGAGGAAGTGGTTAGGAATTTCCCGGGCAAGAGAAAAGTTAGAAGTTAGAAGTGAAAAGTTATGTGAGTTTAGGGGTTCAGGAGTTATGGAGTTTTTCTCAACTCTTACCTCTTACTAAGGAGTTCATTAGTAAGACAACATGACTGTCATTCCCGCGAAAGCGGGAATCCAGAAAGACACTGGATTCCCCCGTATCAAGTACGGGGCAGGCTCAGTCAAGCCCTGTACTGAACTTGATTCAGGAACGGAATGACAAAAGTTGGATGATATGTATTCTTACTTATGAACCTCTTAGTAACTAAAAATTGCAGTAGATTATTGCCCAGTTTTTTCTCTTCTTGGGCCCCTCATTGCCTTGCGCCGTTTTTTCTGGGCTTCGGCCTGTTTGCGTTTTCTTTTGACAGAAGGCTTTTCATATGAACGTCTCTGCTTGAGTTCTTTCATCAGGCCATCTTTAGATATTTTGAGCTTGAGTGCCTTCAGGGCTTTTTCGAGCTGCCTTTCCTGAACCTTGACCTCCAAGGGCTATCTCCTGCCACCCCGGCCTCCGCCGAAACCACCTCCACCACCGAATCCTCTTCCTCTACCACCCCTGAAACCGCCCTCGCGCTTCTGCTGCGGCCTGGCTTCGTTTACTGTCAGGGCTCTTCCCTCAAACTCTTTACCGTTAAACATAGAAATTGCCTTCCTGGCGTCTTCTTCTGTTGCCATCTCTACAAAACCGAATCCCCTCCCTCTACCAGTCTGGGGGTCAGTAATCAGTTTTACCGAGACAACCTCTCCTGCCTGTGTAAAGAGTCCCCTCAGGTCATCTTCTGACACTTGATACGAAATGTTACCTACATAAAGCTTTGTTGCCATATGTTTCCTCCTCTTGAATTTTCATGGATTAACTAAAAAGCCCCCAGAGCTTTTTAATCGTCTCTGAGGGCTCAGATCAAAACCGCTAAAAAGTTACAATACTATGCAACTTTTTTGAGGTATTTGTCAAGAAATAAAACAGAACGTGTCAAGCCAAAATAGAAATGTCCTATTTTCACCAAAATAGAAATGTCCGGTTA
>DYHX01000056.1 GCA_020723925.1 Nitrospira japonica
GAGTTTTCATTGAGGGAGCTTATCAGGTCTAGCACGATGATGTTCAGGGAGAAGGGAAGCAGGTTCAGTTTTGTGATACCGATAAAACAGACATAAGGGAATTTGAATCTTAGATACTACGTTATGGAAATATCATCGATAATTTTGTTTCCTTATAAACTATTTCACCTCTCCCTATAATAAATCCCACCTCCTTTGTCCTCCCCGCCAGTGGAGGAGATATGGTTGTATTATTTGGGTTAATTGTGCACGCATCCCCGCTGCTTGCCCTCATATCCACAAATTGAACAGGAGCAACAAAACCTAAAGCTTAAAATATAAGGTTTCTTAACTTCATAATTTCATAGATTCGATTTTTCTTGACAAATGGGTTGAAGCCTTATAAGATTTTCTCAAATCTTTAAATAGGAGGTGTTTATGAAGAAGTTTTTGGCAGTTCTCCTTTCACTCTCTCTCCTTCTCCCTCTCCCTGCATTCGCTGCTGACCAGACAGACCTTCTCCAGAAAATCGAGTCTCTCTCAAAGGAGCTGGACCGTCTGAAATATCAGATGCAGGAGATGCAGAAGAAAGAGACTGCAAAGGAGGAAAGAATCACAGTTGTTGAGAAAAAGGCTGAAGAAGCCGTAAGGCCACCATGGCTGGAGATTGGCGGGGATTACAGGTTCAGGATGGATAACCTGAGAGGCGAAACGCATGATGCTTTGGTAAGCGTAGGTGGCGTCCCAACCGGAGTTCGCGGAAAAGATTTAGCCAATGATTCTCTGATGACCAACAGGTTTGGATTGAATTTTAAGGCAAGGGCAACAGAGGATGTTATGGTCAAGGCAAGACTCCTCATGTACAAGGTATGGGGTTGGGAAAAGGCAGATCCTGTTACAGGGAGTAATGGTTTCTTTGCCGACAAGGAAAGTATTTTCGATGCAAATATAGGCCACACACCGCAGGACAATACCCTCAGGGTTGACCAAGCATATGCCACATGGAGCAATATCGGCGGCGCACCTGTATGGTTTTCTGTTGGTAGAAGACCTTCAACCGGCGGCATTCCAACAAATATAAGGCAGAATTTAGAAAAGACTGGCACAGCCGGTGTGCCTGGTTTTCTGGTGGATTGGGCATTTGATGGAGGAACAATCGGCTACGCCCCTGACATAGCGGCGCTTCCTGGCGCATATGCAAAGATATGCTATGGTAAGGGATTTGATAGCGGACTCAGACCAAATAGTGGACTCAAAGATACAAACATGTTTGGCATCAACGTTGTTCCCTATGATACGGATAATCTCCAGATCCAACTTCAGTGGAACAGGGCATTCAGCATATTTGCCAGAGCAGAAACCCTCTCCAATAATACAAACCTTGGTGATGTAGACCAGTATGGCGCTATAGTTATGGGTAAGCTCGACAATGTCGGCCCTGGAGACCTCAATCTCTTCCTTTCTGGCGCTATTAGCAAAACCCATCCTAACAATAATACCTTTGGCGGTGCGTATGGCTTGCTCTGGGATACATATGAAGGTAGAAAGTCACGTACAGGTAATGTTGTTTACCTTGGTGGTAGATACGACATAAAATCCTCTGGAACAAAGATTGGTGCAGAATATAACCATGGTTCTAAAAACTGGCTTGCCTTTACCCCTGCTTCAGACGACATGTGGACAACCAAGCTTGGCACAAGGGGCGATGTCTATGAGGTATATCTCATTCAGGAGTTAAAATTAAAGCCCATTTCAAAGAGAGGAAAGGCTTTCTTCAGAGTTGGCTATCAATATTATGATTTCGACTACACAGGCAGCCAGAACTGGGTAGGCGCACCTTATAAGATATCTGATTTAACATTAACCGGTCCAGGCAACCCACAATTCTTCGCACCTATGAAAAAGGCACAGGATATCTACTTAACCTTTGACGTTTTATTCTAACCCTCCTTTGGGAGGGGCGTTAGCCCCTCCCCCTTCTTATGTTTTCTTTTCCCTTAACTACTTACTACTACTCGAATCCAGCGATAAGAGTTATAAATTCAATATTACCAATAAATCCTTCCTCAAAGGATTAAACAACCTTATCATCAAAAGCTAAACAAATCAATCAGATTAGAAATATCTTTATGATATCTTGTCGATTCTAAAAATTATGAATCCTGCCATACCTCCTATAGTTATCGCTGGGTTTGAGTCCTAAATACTTGCTGCTGTCTTTCTATTCTCCCTCTTCTGCTGGCAGCATCTGAGTTCCAGAGTCGGTAATCTCTGAAGGTTGCTCACCGGTAAGGCGGATTACAGATGTTGAGTAGTGTCCGAGGTGAGTTGCGGCTGTATGGAAGGCAGTCTGTGCCTTATCAAGTCCCCTGCCTATGTCGTCGAACTTCTTCTGGAAATGTCCAAAATGCCTCTGTGCCTTTCTTATATCCACTATGGTCTTTTCCACATTCCTTGCCATCTCATAGTAATCGTATGCCATAGAAATCCCGTAAAGGGTGACAGAAAGGGTATTCGGTGATACAGGAAAGACCTTCTCTTTCTTTAATGTCTCCCAGAGGTCACCGTCTCTAATGACTTCAAAATAGAGGGTCTCGCTTGGAAGGAACATCAATGCAACATCTGTTGTGCCATCACCAGGCCTTATATATTTAGAGGCTATGCTCTTAGCAAGGCCTTTAACAGCCTGCGCAAGTACCTTCCTTGCCTCGGCAAGGGTATCAGCATCAGATGTCTCAAATAATGGTAAAACCTGTTCTCTCGGGAACTTGCTATCTATGGGAAGATTCGCCCTTGGAAGTTTGATGAGGGCATCGACTCTCTCCTGGGAGTTCGTGCTAATCAAAGCCTGTAACTCGTATTGTTCTGGCGCAAGAAAATCAGCAAGGAGGCGTTCGAGGGTTGATTCACCAAAGCCACCCCTGAGATGAGGGAGTTTTAAGAGATTATTCAGCTCGTTTATCGAAGAGCCTACCATGCTCAGGCTCTGAAGCTGGGTCTCTGCTGCCTTGAGATGCTCCTGCACTTTCTCGAAATGCCTGAAGCCTTCTTTTATATTCTCGTCAAGCTTTGTCTGAACCTGCTCTCCTATCACTTGAAGCCTCTCATCAACCTTTGAGCGAATACCCTCAAGACTCTGTTGCATATTATTTATCGCCTGATTAAGACCTTCATGTAGCTCCTTTCTTCCAGCAACAAGCTCGGCCTGAATCTTATCCTCAACGCTGAGCAATTTTTTTTCTGTCTCTGTCCTGAATTCACTGAACCTGCTGCTCTGTTCCTGCCGCCCCTCTGAGAGCTGTCTTTCGACCCTGTCCTGGACATCCTTAAACCCATTGATAATACGGTCCGATATTTCCTGACGTACATCACTGTTTGATTTTACAATACGCTCGTTCAAAT
The DNA here is from genome assembly GCA_020723925.1 of Nitrospira japonica. Classification (GTDB taxonomy): domain Bacteria; phylum Nitrospirota; class Thermodesulfovibrionia; order Thermodesulfovibrionales; family DYHX01; genus DYHX01. Next base: position 3,382 of record DYHX01000056.1, read on the forward strand.
CCAGTGATGTCTTCTGCACTATCCCGCTCAATTCCTGACGGAGTGCTGCTGTAGTCTCCTCGATTTTCACAATAAGACCCTCTTGCTGCTGTCCACGCAATGATTTCCATAACAAGAAACAGAGAACGAGAATTACAGCGGAGAGGATTAAAATAATGGCTATATTCATATAATCTCTCCTCTTTCATTTTTCGGCATCACCCTATATAATACTCTAAAATTGCTTTATTTGACAGTCAACATACGTGACCATAATCCGTAGAAGGGAGAAATAGATGAATCCAGCCACAGCTTATAGGGACATCAACTTTCTCAGAGAAAAGGCAAAGGCTGTAAGGGTGGAGATACTGAAGATGCTTGCAGAGGCAGGCTCTGGGCATACAGGCGGTTCCCTCTCAGCAACTGATATAGCAACTGCAATTTATTTCTACAAGTTGAAACACAAACCAGAGGATCCAGGTTGGAGAGAGAGAGACAGGTTCATTTTATCAAAGGGTCATGCAGCGCCATTATTATATGCGGTTCTCGCCCTGTCAGGATATTTTGATGTGTCCCTGCTAAAGACCCTGAGGAAGCTCGGTAGCCCCTTGCAGGGACACCCGAGCTCAAAGTCGCTGCCTGGCGTTGAGGTCTCAACAGGCTCTCTCGGCCAGGGATTATCCATTGCAAATGGTATTGCAATAGGGCTTAAGATGGATGGCCTGGATTCCCGCGTATACTGTCTCCTTGGGGATGGGGAGATACAGGAGGGGCAGGTGTGGGAGGCTGCCATGACAGCAGCCCATTACAGGCTTGATAACATGTGTGCAATGGTGGATTTAAACGGCCTTCAGATAGATGGTCCTGTGTCTGAGGTCAAAGGCATAGAGCCGGTGGATATGAAATGGAAAGCCTTTGGCTGGCATGTGATAGATATAGACGGTAATGATATGGACGCAATAGTTAAGGCGCTGGATGCGGCTGAATCAGTGAAAGGGAAACCAACTGTGATCCTCGCAAGGACACTGAAAGGCAAGGGGGTATCATTCTTTGAAGGTAAGGTTAAATACCATGGAATAGCCCCAACGCAGGAAGAACTCAGAAGGGCGTTAAAGGAGCTTGAATAAATGGGGGAAATGATACAGAACACAGAGCACAGAACACAGAGCACAGAAAAAAAGGCGATAGCAACACGGGATGCTTATGGCGAAGCACTTCTCGAACTTGGGGAAAAAAGAAAGGATGTTGTTGTCCTTGACGCAGACCTCTCTGGCTCAACAAAGACAGGGAAGTTTGCAGCAGCTTTTCCCGAGAGGTTCTACAATATAGGGGTTTCTGAGCAGGATATGGTAGGCACTGCAAGCGGTCTTTCCCTCACAGGCAAACTTCCATTTGCATCCACATTTGCAATATTTGAGACAGGACGGGCATGGGAGCAGATAAGGCAGACTGTCTGCTACTCGAACCTGAATGTAAAGCTTGTTGCAACCCACAGCGGAATCAGTGTTGGCGAGGATGGCGCGTCTCACCAGGCAATCGAGGACATTGCCCTGATGAGGGTTCTGCCAAACATGACTGTGGTTGTTCCTGCAGATGGCGCAGAGACAAAACAGGTGATTGAGGCAATAGCAGATTATTACGGCCCGGTTTATGTGAGGCTTGGCAGGGCAAAAGTGCCAAATGTAATGCCTGAAGATTATAAGTTCGCCATAGCCAGGGCGCATATCTTCAATACAGGGAAAGACGCAAACATAATCGCAACAGGCATTATGGTATCTGTTTCCCTTGAGGCTGCAGAGATCTTAAGGTCAGAGGGGATTGATGTCGGCGTAATAAATATGTCCACAATTAAACCTCTCGACAGTGGCGCCCTTCTTAAAGCTGCTCAGTCTTCGAGGCTCATCGTGACAGCAGAGGAGCATTCAATTATAGGTGGTCTTGGAGGTGCTGTATGCGAGTTCCTCGCAGAAAATCATCCAATGCCTGTTAAGAGAATTGGCATTAGAGATACCTTTGGCTGCTCTGGAACTCCAGATGAACTGATGAAACTATATGGTCTGACTTCAGATGATATTGTGAAAACCATAATTCAGTGTCAGTGAACAGTGTTAGTTTAATATAGCTTATCGGTCTTACTATATTTTGTGGCTTTATATCTATTTTTTGGACACTGAACATGAATTTGTTTAGGATTTAAATTTATGATACATTTTTATAATGTCTCAAAATTCTATGAAAACCAGACTGCCATCAGAAATATCACCTTCTCTGTAGAGAAGGGCGAGATGGCATTCATAACAGGGAAGAGCGGTGCAGGAAAATCAACCCTCCTCAAACTCATATACGTCGCAGAGAAACCGGATGAGGGCAAGATATCCATAGCAGGCTGGGAGACAGATAAACTCAAGGAATCGAGCATCCCATTTTTGAGGAGGAATATCGGGATAGTCTTTCAGGACTTCAGGCTTCTGGACAACAAGAATGTGTTCGACAATGTCGCCCTGACCCTGAGGATCAGAGGGGTTGATGAAAATGAGGTCAAGACAAGGGTCTTTGATGCACTGAAGATGGTAACCCTGAGACATAAGACCGGCAGTTTTCCAAAGACACTATCTGGAGGAGAGCAGCAGATGGTGGTCATTGCAAGGGCAATAGTCGGAGAACCCACAATCCTGCTTGCTGATGAACCAACAGGAAACCTTGACCCTGATACTGCTGCAGGAATTATAAGGGTATTCAAGGAGATAAATGCAAAAGGCATAACAATCCTCATCGCAACTCACAATAGAGAACTATTCAGAAACACGGGGAGAAGGGTGATCAGACTTGACACTGGAAACTTCGTAGGCGAGGAGGCAGGGTAATGTTTCTCTCATATTCATTCAGGCTCGCCATGCAGAGCATATGGCGCGAAAAGTGGATAAATCTGCTCTCAGTGCTGACCATAGCCGCTGGTCTTCTTATAATTACCCTTGCACTGTTTTCTATTTATAACATCAACCTTGCAACAAAAAAACTCCCGGAGAAGTTCTCGATAATGCTTTACCTTAAAGATGGCCTATCCGATCAGGATATAGGAAACATAACAGCAGCGCTGATGAAAGACAATGCAGTAGAAAAGGTGAAATACATCCCAAAGGATGAGGCGATAAAAGAACTCAGGGGAGTTATAAAGGACGCAGACTATATCCTTGAGGGTCTGAACGAAAATCCGCTCCCTGCATCCATAGAACTGAAATTAAAACAAAAGTATTTCGATCCCTCAACCGTGAAAAGGCTTGCATCAGATATAAAAAGGATAAAAGGTGTTGATGAGGTCGAGTTCGGAGAACAGTTTCTGACCTCCATCCACTCGATAAAGACAGGGGTGCAGACCCTTGGTATCCTTTTAATAGCGATACTGTCTGCAGGGATTATCTTTGTATGTTACAGTACAGTAAAGATTCTATTCTACCGCAAGAAAGAAGAGATAGAGACCCTTAAGCTTCTCGGTGCAACAAGAGGTTTCATAAGGGCACCATTTGTTATAGAGGGAGGGCTGCTTGGCGGTGCAGGTGGCTTTTTTGGAATGGTCGGGGCACTTGCCTTCTACTATGGTCTATTTAACAGGCTTACCCTCACAATGCCTCTATTCAAAGGTGTAGTGTTTCCATTCGAGATGTTTATCTTTCTACCATTGGTTGGTCTGTTCCTTGGGATAACCGGAGCCATTATAGCCCTCGGGAGGATAAGGTTTTAGTAAAAATTCAAAATTTAAAATTCAAAATGCAAAATTTCTGTCATCTGTCATCTGCCATCTGTCATCTGCTTACTGCTTATTGTTTACTGTTTACTACATTATTTCTACCAAACATTGTCTCTGCTGAAAACCCAAAAGAGCAATACAAGAAACTCCAGAAAGATATGGATACACATAAGAAAAAGATAGAGGAGACAAAGAGGCGCGAGCATTCAATCCTTGAAGAGCTTGAAAGGACAAACAGAGACCTCGGCAGTATGGAGACAGAACTCAGGAAATACAGAAAGCGCCTCAGGATAACAGAGGGCGAGATAAATAGGGTTGAAACAGAGATCGATGCCAATAAAGCAAAACTCGATAAGCAGAGGGAGTGGATCAGGAGAAAGCTGCGTATCTTGCAGAGATATGGGTACTCCAGCGATATAATCCTTTTGCTTTCAACCTCGGAGGACATGGCACAGCTGATGAGGAGATGGAAATACCTTGAGGCGTTAACGCTATTCGAACGCAGGGTCATGGAGGATTATAAAGAAAACATCAGAGGCCTGAACGAGAAAGAGAACCATCTGAAATCCCTGCGCGCCGAGATAAAAAAGAACGTAGAAAAAATAATGGCAAAAGAAGCATCTCTTGCAGAAAAGAAAAAAGAGAAGGAGACACTTCTTGCGTCTGTGAGAGGGGAAAAGTCATCTTACGAGAAGATGCTGCGGGAATTAAAGGAGGCATCAAAAAGGCTTCTTGAGATCATCAGAAAGTCGGAAGAGACCGATACATATGCTGCAAAGGGGTTCCACGGCCTGAAAGGAAGACTGCTATGGCCTGTTGACGGCAGGATTGCAATCCCATACGGCGCTCAGAAGGACACTCAATTCAATACCCCAGTCTTCAGGAATGGCATCTATATAAAGGCAGATGGTGATTCCCCAGCTAAGGCTGTCCACGCTGGGAAGGTGGTATTTGCAGAATGGTTCAAGGGCTATGGCCAGCTTCTCATAATAAACCATGGTGAGGGATACCATACCCTCTATGCAAATCTTTCAGAGATTTTTTATAAAAATGGAGATATAATAAAAGGACAGCAGGTGATTGGAAGGGTTGGGGAATCAGGGATGCTGAATGCCCCTGGCCTTTATTTTGAGATAAGATATAAAGGGAAACCCCTTGATCCATTACAGTGGTTGAAGAGGAGATAGATTTGGAGGTTAGAAGGATGACAAAGAAGAGAAAACTAATTCTGGTATGGGTGCTTGTATTAGCTGTTGCTACAACCGGCATCCTTATCGGCAGATGGTCTGTTGGCAGTGTGAGCGCAGAAGGTGAAGTATATGAAAACCTGAAGGTATTCACAGAGGCGCTCTCGATAGTCAAGAAGAACTATGTAGAAGATGTAAAGGCAAAAGACATAGTCTACGGTGCAATAAAGGGGATGCTGAATTCACTCGACCCTCATTCAGGGTTCATGTCACCTGATGCATACAAAGAAATGCAGGTTGATACAAAAGGCGAGTTTGGCGGACTTGGGATACAAATAGGCATAAAGGATGGAATCCTTACAGTGATAGCCCCTCTCGAGGATACCCCTGCTTATAAGGTCGGCATAAAGGCTGGCGATAAAATAATAAAAATTAATGGCGAGGCGACAAAAGATATGGGGCTCCACGATGCAGTGAGCAAGATGCGCGGAGTCAGGGGGACATCTGTAACAATCACAATCCTGCGCGAGGGCTGGAAGGAAACGAAAGACTTCACTATTGTGAGGGAAATAATAAAGGTAAAGAGCGTGAAGTCAAAGATATTGGAAGAAGGCATAGGCTATGTAAAGGTTAATCAGTTCCAGGAGCAGACAGCAGCGGACCTCGCTGCTGCATTGAGTAAGCTAAGCCAGGAAAAGATAAGCTCCATTATCCTTGACCTCAGGAATAATCCAGGGGGGCTTTTAAACAGTGCTGTTGATGTTACAAGTCAGTTCCTCCCACCTAAAAAACTTGTTGTATATATCAAAGGAAGGACAGGCGAGAGAGCAGAATACCATACAGATGGGGAAAGGCCATCCTACAGCATGCCGATGATAGTGCTTGTGAATCAGGGAAGTGCGAGTGCATCAGAGATAGTTGCAGGAGCCCTTAAAGATTGGAACAGGGCTGTTATACTTGGAGTGCAGACCTTTGGTAAGGGCTCTGTCCAGAGCGTTATCCCTCTCAGTGACGGTTCAGGACTGAAGCTTACAACGGCCCGATACTATACACCAAAGGGCAAATCAATACAGTCAACAGGCATAGCACCTGATATTATTGTAAAAATAGAACCTAAAATTGGTGCGAAGGAACATCCTGTTGTCAGAGAGAAAGACATCGAGAGACACCTGAAGAACGATCAGATAGAGGAAAAACCAAAAGAGCCTGAAGAGGTGGCCCCTATAGAGGTCGCTGAAAAGGAAGATGTCCAGCTTCAGAGGGCAGTTGACCTCCTTAAGACATGGAAGGTATTTAAGGAATTGCCAAAGGCATCATAAAAGTGTCAGTGTCAGTTTTCTGTGCCAGTAAAGACTGACCAGACACTATACTGGTTTAATCGAATGTCAAGAATAATATTCGACATAGAGACTGTCGGCAAAGACTTTGAATCCCTTGATTCAAGGACTCAGGACTATCTTCTCAGATGGGCAGAAACAGAAGAAGAGGTTAAGGATGTAAAGGAGAGCTTATCGTTTTATCCCCTCACAGGTGAGATAGTGGCTATCGGTTTTCTTAATCCTGACACAAATAGAGGGGCGGTATATTTCCAGGCACATGGAGACCCCCCCCTGCCTTTTGAAGAAGACGGCATAAGGTTCGAGACAGGCAATGAAAAGGAGATACTCGAAAGATTCTGGGATGCAGTAAAGAGCTATGACCAGTTTGTGACATTCAATGGGAGGGGCTTTGACTGCCCCTTCATACTTGTACGCTCTGCTGTCCACAAAATAAGACCTACAAGGGACCTGATGCCTAATAGATACAACGGCCCGCACATAGACCTCCTTGACCAGTTGACATTCTATGGAGCATCAAGGCGGAAATTCAGCCTCGATATGTGGTGCAGGACATTCGGGATAAAGAGCCCGAAAGAGGGTGGTATAACAGGCTATGAGGTGAAGAACCTCTTCATGGCTGGCAGGCATGTTGATATTGCAAGATACTGCCTCGGCGACCTCAGGGCAACAAAAGAGCTTTTCTATTACTGGGAAAACTATATTAAATTCCCACCAGTCAAGCCTTAACTCAGAAACACCGCGAATTCAAAAAATCAAATCAAGTGATATAATCATTCACCTTTTCAGGTATAAATCTCTCTGCATCAAGGACTCTGTGGACAAATCTAAAAATAATACCCCTCTGTTCCCTTGTCAGTTCTGGATAAAAAATTGGGTTTGCAACAACAGCTCCTCTGAAGGCAAAGAATGGTGCAAGGACATCATATATCTCTTTGTCCCCCGACATCCTTACATACTCATCAAAGAAGAGCTCGAGACCTTCGAGATAAGCACCCCTGACTTTGCCGTGATGGTTTATAGAAAAGAATATGTAGTTTATGGTCAAGGCTGTTACATCATCCGCAGGGTCGCCCCATGGCCCCCTGCTTCGGTCAAGTAACACAAAGTCTATGATAGAGGGACACGGTGACTCGGGGACACGGCGACAAGACTCCACATCTTTTTGTTTCTCCGATACTCCGTGTCCCTGTGTCCCCGCGTCTCTTAAAGTAAACCATATATTTCCGGGGTGAAAGTCTCCATGTATCTGTGAGAGTCTGTTATATCCTGGCTTCAGTATGGCAATCCAGTCAATTGCCTTTTTCTCTATCGCTGCAATCTCCTCATAAGAGAGTGTGCCATCTGGGTAGGTGTCAAACACACCCATGAGACATTCCCCATGACCAACCGTATCCCTGAGCTTCCTCCAGTAAAGGGTCTTTGAGACTTTCTTTATAGAATGTATCTCTGATAGATAGACAGTCATTGCCTTTATCTTTTTTCTGTCTGACTCGTTCAGGGAATCCTTCTTAGAGAACTCATTCAAGTCATTAAAATAATTCTCACCCTCTGCCCTCTCCATAAGAAGGAAATATTCAATGCCCCCGCCTATTGAAATCAGAGAGCCGTCTTCCTTCTGCGATATGACATCAAGGGCATTTATATGTTTTGGAAGCTTACCGTAGCTGTCTTTTGCTAAAAGAAAGACTGCTGCCCTGTCAGATGGATAATCATGTCCCAGCCCTTCAGGTGCGAGGTCCTTTAGCACATAGGATTTTTTGCCCTTCTCTGTCTCAACCTCAACCAGGAAACCAGTGCCGTGGACGCCTGCGCCAAGAGGTTTGAAATCAATAAGACGGATATCGCCATAAAGGTTTTTAAGGTATCTTTCAAGTTCAGACCTATTAATCATCGCCTTGTGCCCTCCTCGAGTTCTTTCAGTTCTTGTTCATTGAGCCTCTTGTCTTCAAGCAGCCTTTCTTTTTCATCAAGCAACGGCTTCAGCTCTTCTTCAAGCTTTGCCTTATCATCTTTCAACTTCCTCTTCTTCAACATATTCTGCTGGAGCATCTGCCGCTCTGCAGATGTTATAGTACTATTCACGCTCTTGTCATAAAGGACCTGGATTCTTAATCTGGTTCTTCTGAGGTCTTCCTCTATCTTTTCGAGTTCAGATTCCTTCTTCGATATCTCAGCAAGTCTTTTGTTCATTAAATTGAGTCGTGTCTTCAGGTCAGATATTTTCTTCATCGTATCCTGAGATGGCGTTATTTCTTTCTTTTCTGGCGGTTCCTTTCTTTCTCTCAGCAGCTCTTCCTTTGTCCTTATATCTCTCGCTGGCACTTTGTCTTCCTCTATTTTAAGAACATCCCTCTCAGGAATTCCTACAATGCCGCCTTCAAAATAAAACCTTATCTCACCCCCTGATTTCTCATAAGACCCAACCCCTGTTATCACAGAGCCATTTTTAAGATAAATCTTGCATGCAGCATCAGCACTTAATGGTGATAATATGGAACCCAAAAATAGACATAGAGTTATAAACGGGCTAATACCAATATCTGAGGCAGGCATGGCAGGTGAAAAATTTTTAGTTCGACACCTTGAAATCC
>DYHX01000057.1 GCA_020723925.1 Nitrospira japonica
ACACCAACGTGGTGTGGGGTTCACCATATCTGCATCTTTCAATTGCATTATTTGGGTTTAGACAATCCTGCTATCAAGACAGAAGACCTGTCCTGTTATATTCTTAGTTGTTAACAGATGTGCGATAAACTCCGATACCTCTTCAGGGTTCGAGAGCCTTCCAAGGAAGCTATCCTTTTTTGCCTTCTCCATAGCCTTTTCTGATGTCTTCCCCATCTCTGTTGGCATATATCCTGGAAGTATCGCATTTACCCTTATGTTGTATTCTCCAAGCTCCCTTGCTGCAGTATATGTGAGACCCAACAAGGCTGCCTTTGATGCGCTGTATGCAGCCTGCCCCTCTTTTCCCTTTACACCTGAATATGAAGATATGTTTATGATATGTCCTCCTCCAGATTTTATTATGAAGGGAGAAAAGACCTTAATGGTATTGAAACATCCCTTAAGATTTATCCTCAGGATTTCATCCCATTCCTTCTCATCAAACTTTATCAGGAGATTATCCTTTGTTATTCCAGCATTATTTATGATTGCATCAATCCTGCCCCATTTATTGTATATCTTATCTGCCATCTTCTCTGCCTGTTCTAAATCACCAACATCTGCCTTTATTGCGATTGCATTCTCACCTATCTCTCTTGCCACTTCCTCTGCTTCTTCCTCTGAACCCAGATAATTGAGAGCAACCCTGTATCCCATCCTGCCGAGTGTCAGGGCAGTCTGCCTCCCAAGCCCCCTTGACGCACCAGTAACTACAGCCACAGCCTTCATCTTTTGGTTCTTCCGACATTTCTATGAATTAGTCCCCTCTTTCTCTTTTCCTTCCTCAGTAATTCTATCAGTCTTTCGATATCTTCATCTGTATGCGCGGCGGTTATAGTTATCCTTATCCTCGGAGTCTTCACAGTCGGCGGCCTTATGGCTGGTGCGAATATGCCATTGTCATAGAGATACTGAGATATCCTCAATGTGTTTTCTACATCTCCTGTTTTTATGGGAATAATAGGCGTCTCGCTTCCCATGATTTCATAGTCAAGGTCGTTAATGCTCTTAGCGAGCTTGTCCCTGTTTGCCCAGAGTCTTTTTACTAATATGGAATCGTTTTCTATCAATCCCAATGCTGCGATGGAAGCAGCAATCACACACGAGGGTAGGGCGGTAGAGAATATAAAGCTCCTTGCAGTATTTGAAATCCACGCTACAACATCTCTGCTTCCAGCAACGAATGCTCCAGAAGAGCCAAGGGCCTTTGAGAATGTCCCCATCTGAATAATCCATGGTTCAGGCTTGATATTAAAGTGCTTGAGGGCACCTTTTCCACTTCCAAGCACTCCAGCAGCGTGGGCATCATCTATATAAAGGACCGCATCGTTTCTCTCACATATCTCATATATATCCTTTAGTGGCGCAATATCTCCATCCATACTGAAGACTGTGTCTGTTATTACAATCTTTCTTTTTGCTGACGCACTTTTTAAAAGTTGTTTAAGGTCATCTATATCCCTGTGCCTGTAAATAAATGTCCTGGCCCTGCTAAGTCTGCAGCCGTCTATGATGCTCGCATGGTTCAACCCATCACTGAATATTACATCTCCCTCACCAGCAATAGCCGGAATAATGCCTGTATTCGCTGAATACCCTGAATTAAAGACAAGGGCAGACTCTGTGCCTTTAAAATCTGCAATTTTATTTTCAAGCTCCCTGTGCAATGACGTCCCGCCAGCAAGGAGCCGTGATGCACCTGAGCCAAAGCCAAAGCTCTGCATTGCTCTTTTTGCTGCTTCGATTATATAAGGGTGATTAGCAAAACCGAGGTAGTCATTGGAGGAGAAATTTATGTATTCTCTGCCATTTATTAATATTTTTGGACCCTGAGGAGATGTGCGACTTTTGATTTCCCGCAGCAGTTTTCCTTCTTCTAACTCTCTCAGTTCCTCAAAAAACATAGCCTATTGTATCACAGGACACCTCATATTTCACGGATAGTGGTGTCACATTTAAAATTTTAATTCGTTGTTATGTTATTCTTATACATTGCTGTAGATTGGCTAATAACAAGGCTTTGCAGTATACTGGTTGAAAATTACTGGGCGGGTTAAATCCTTGACAAACTTTCATCTCTTCTGTGATAATTTTCGAGTCTGCCTGTCTGGCAGACAGGCGTTATTTAAACAGCAAGATAAGGGTGGAAGATGTTAGAATTAAATAAGTGGTTTTTTGTACTACTCGCGAATTTTCTCGTACTTCTCTATGTCCTGAATATTATTCTTTTTAAACCGCTCCTCAAGCTCTTCAAGGAAAGGGAGGATACTGTGAAGGGCTCACTTGATGCAGCGAAGGAAATGAATGAAAAGAAAGATGATGGCCTTGCAAGGATGAACAGAGAGCTTGCCGAAACGAGAAACAGAGCAAGGGATATATTTGAGACACTCAGGATAGAAGGAGCGAATAAGCAGAAGGAGATGCTCTCAACGGCTGAGGCCGAGGCATCTGAGATATTGCAGAAGGCCAGGGCAGAGCTCAATGCCGAGGCCGAAAAGGCAAAAAAGGCATTGAGGGCTGATGTCGAAAGGTTCTCTGACGAGATCGTGAGAAAGCTGATAAAGGCATGAAAAGAAGAAAATGGCTTTTAGCATTTTTAATTTTTAATTTTGCATTCGCTGCCACAGCCTTTGGAGTGGGAGGTGGCGGCGGAGAAGCAGCCCACGGCTCACCAGTTATGGAATGGGTATGGAGGATCCTTAACTTTGCAGTCCTCGTATTTATCCTTGTTAAATTCCTCGGCAAGCCGCTTAAGGGGTTTCTACGTCAGAGGACTGAACTTATAGAGAAGACCTTGAAAGAGGCAGAGGCGGCAAAGGAGCTTGCACAGAAGGCCCTTCATGAGGTAGAAGAAAGGCTTAAGGTAAAGGATAAAGAGATAGATGAGATAATCACTGCTGCAACACGGTCAGGTGAAAAAGAGAAGGACAGTATTATCGAGCAGGGCAATAAACTTAAAGAGAAAATATTGGAGCAGGCAAAGATAAACATAGATTATGAACTCAAACATGCAAAAGGGGCTATAAAGGCAGAGGCCGTTGAGATAGCGATGGAGCTTGCAGAAAAGAAGATTAAGGGGAAGCTGACAAAAGAGGAACAGGAAAGGCTCCTTGAGGAATCCCTTCAGAAGATGGGGGGCAGGAATTGAAACTGAACAAACAAGCAAAGAGATACGCAAAGACATTTCTCAATATAGTTGGCATCGAAGATGCGCCTGAGGCACTCGATGAGCTCGGCACAATAAATGACCTTATGACCAGGAGCAAAGAGTTCAAGAGTTTGCTTGTCAGTCCCCAGTTTACATCAGAGGAGAGAGAAGCAGTCTTGAAGCAGATTGCAGGCAAGACCAAGCTTTCTAACAGCACAGTAAAATTCATTATGCACCTCTCTGAATTAAGGGTCATTATTGCCCTTTCAGAGATCATCAAGATAGCCACTAACCTATACCTTGAAAAGAAAAAGAAGGCAAAGGCAGTGGTCATGACTCCAATAGAGATAAGCAAGGATTATGAGAAGAGGCTAAAGATTTCACTAAGGGACCTGACAGACCGGGATGTGGATATTGAGTTTGTGATGGACCCTTCCCTCCTTGGAGGAGTACTTGTCAAGGTCGGCAGCACAATGTATGACAGCAGCATAAAAGGCCAGTTGAGGCTTTTAAAAGATGAGCTTATAAAGGGGTGATGTTATGGAGATTAAAGTAGAAGAGATAAGTGAACTTTTAAGGAAACAGATAACAGACTTCGAGAAGAAGGTCGACGTTAGCGAGATAGGCACTGTCATGGCAGTCGGTGACGGTATAGCAAGGGTTTATGGTCTTGAGAAAGCCATGTCCTCGGAGCTTCTCGAGTTTCCTAACGGTGTTTATGGGATGGCCCTGAACCTTGAGGAGGACGCAGTCGGTGCTGTTTTATTCGGTGAAGATACCCTCATTAAAGAAGGTGATATTGTAAAGCGAACAGGCAGGATTATGTCAGTACCTGTTGGCGAGGTAATGATAGGAAGGGTTGTCAATGCGATTGGACTTCCAGTCGATGGGAAGGGCCCAATCAATGCAACAGAAGCGAGGATGGTCGATATAGTCGCCCCTGGTATTGTCGACAGACAACCTGTTAGAGAACCTCTCCAGACTGGTCTAAAGGCAATTGATGCTATGATCCCGATTGGAAGGGGTCAGAGAGAGCTTATCATCGGAGACCGCCAGACAGGAAAGACAGCAATAGCTATTGATGCTATTATCAACCAGAAGGGCGGCGATGTAGTATGTATATATGTGGCTGTTGGGCAGAAACGTTCAAATGTTGTTCGTGTTGTTAAAATACTCGAGGAGCAGGGGGCCATGGAACACACAATTGTGGTTAATGCCTCAGCAAGTGAACCTGCACCTCTGCAGTACATAGCACCTTATACAGGATGTGCCATTGGGGAGTATTTCAGAGACAAGGGGAAGCATGCATTAATTATATATGATGACCTCAGTAAACAGGCGGCTGCATATAGACAGCTCTCACTGCTGCTCAGGCGTCCGCCAGGACGTGAGGCATATCCCGGTGATGTTTTTTATCTACATTCAAGGCTTCTTGAAAGGGCTGCAAAGCTTTCAGAAGAGTTAGGGGGCGGCTCTCTGACAGCACTTCCGATTATCGAAACGCAGGCTGGAGACGTCTCTGGTTACATCCCAACAAATGTTATATCCATCACAGACGGCCAGATATATCTTGAGCCTGACCTTTTTTATGCTGGTGTGAGGCCTGCTGTTAACGTTGGTCTATCTGTTAGCCGTGTCGGTGGTTCAGCGCAGACAAAAGCGATGAAGCAGGTTGCCGGAACTCTAAGACTTGACCTTGCTCAGTTCAGAGAACTTGCAGCCTTTGCACAGTTTGGCTCTGATCTCGATAAAGCAACACTTGCCCAGATAGAAAGAGGCAAGAGGATGGTCGAGCTTCTGAAACAGGACCAGTATATGCCGCTTTCTGCTGATGACCAGATAGTTGTCCTCTTCGCTGGCACACAGGGGTTTCTTGATGACCTGCCGATAGAAGCAGTGAAGAGTTTTGAACAGGGGCTGCTTAGATACTTTAGAGACCAGAAACAGGATATCAAGAAAGAGATATCAGAAAAGAAGGTTCTTGATGAAGGCCTGAAAACCAGGCTCACTGAGGCGGTTACAGCTTTCAAGAGTACATTCCATGTATAGGAATAAATTAAAATGGGGTATAGATGCCAACTTTAAGGGACATAAAAAGAAGAATAGTATCTGTTAAAAATACGCGGCAAATTACAAAGGCCATGAAGATGGTAGCTGCAGCAAAGCTGAGAAAGGCCCAGACAAAGATGCTCGAGGCCAGACCATATGCGGCTAAGATGAACGCGGTCATTGCAGATCTGGCTGCTGGAGCAGAAAGGGGATTGCATCCTCTCCTTGCAGCAAGGCCGAGAAAGACAGTCGAGGTTATTGTGATGACCGGTGACAGGGGACTCTGCGGTGCCTTTAATTCCAATATACTCAGGGCCGCATCAGGCTTTATTGGCGAGTTAAAAAGACAGGGCTTCGAGGTGAGTATCAGCACGATAGGCAGAAAGAGCAGGGACTATTTCAAGAGAAGGTCTATCCCCATGAGAAAATCATGGACAGGATTTTCAGGCAGGATTGTCTATACCAATGCGCAGGAAGTGGCCAATGAAATCATAGAAAGTTATGCCAATGAGATTATAGATGAAGTTTTTCTTATATATAATGAGTTTGTGTCTGTTATTGTCCAGAGGGTATCGGTAGTAAGGCTTCTTCCTATATCTCCTGTAGAGACCGAGGAGAGAGAACCTGTGTCAGGCTCCGAATTTATATTTGAGCCTTCCCAGCAAGATATTTTCGAAAGGCTTCTTCCAAAGAATATAGAAATACAGGTTTTCAAGGCACTCCTTGAAAGTCAGGCATCAGAAGAAGCTGCGAGAATGACAGCCATGGAAAATGCAACCAAAAATGCGAATGAGATGATTGATAAACTAACGCTGCAATATAACAAGGCAAGACAGGCCACCATCACAAAGGAACTGATGGACATTGTCGGCGGCGTGGAAGCATTGAAATAAAAGGATTCGAGGATTCGAGGGTTCGAGTGAAGGAAAGATTTTTCACTTGACCACTGGACCCCTTGAATCCTGGACCCCTTATGTAATGGAGGATAGATTATGAATGAAGGAAGAGTTTCACAGGTTATAGGTGCAGTTGTCGATGTAGAGTTTGAAAAAGAGCTGCCAGCAATATTAAATGCTATCAAGGTGGAGCAGCCGGCTAATCCAGAAAAGGGTATACCTGAAGTTAATCTCACCCTTGAAGTGGCATCTCATCTCGGTGAAAACAAGGTCAGGACCATTGCTATGTCCACTACAGACGGACTTGTCAGAGGGACAAAGGCTGTGGATACAGGGCAGCCGATATCGGTCCCTGTTGGTAAAGGAACACTCGGCAGGATAATGAATGTGATTGGCGAACCTTATGACAAACTTGGTCCAATAGAGGCAAAGGAGAAATGGCCTATACACAGGGATGCACCTGATTTTGAAGAACAGGTGCCTGTAACGCAGGTCTTTGAGACAGGGGTTAAAGTCTTTGATCTCCTGGTGCCATTTGTCAAAGGTGGGAAGATCGGGATGTTTGGCGGTGCAGGTGTCGGGAAAACAGTTGTTATTATGGAGATGATACATAACATCGCAATGGTCCACGGCGGCGTGTCTGTCTTTGCAGGTGTTGGCGAAAGGACAAGGGAAGGAAATGACCTGTATCTCGAGATGAAGGAATCAGGCGTTTTAAACAAGACAGCCCTCATATACGGACAGATGAACGAGCCGCCTGGAGCCAGGTTGAGGGTTGGCATTACAGCACTTACGGCAGCAGAATACTTCAGGGAGGAAGGCGCGGACGTCCTTATATTTATCGACAACATCTTCAGGTTTACACTGGCAGGTTCAGAGGTGTCAGCCCTTCTTGGAAGAATGCCTTCTGCTGTCGGATACCAGCCGAACCTTGCTACAGATATGGGTTCACTGCAGGAGAGGATTACAACCACAAAGAAGGGCTCGATCACATCCATGCAGGCTATTTACGTGCCTGCTGATGATCTTACAGACCCTGCTGTCGCGACTGCATTTACACACCTTGATGCAACAGTTGTTCTTTCGAGACAGATAGCAGAGCTTGGGATATACCCTGCTGTTGATCCCCTGGATTCCACATCAAGAATCCTTGACCCCAAGGTCATCGGAGAGGAACATTATGCTGTAGCAAGAAAAGTTCAGATGATCCTGCAGAGATATAAAGAACTCCAGGATATTATTGCCATCCTTGGAATGGAAGAACTCTCGGAGGACGACAAGCTTACTGTTTCAAGGGCGAGGAAGATTCAGAGGTTTCTGAGCCAGCCATTCCATGTTGCAGAGGCATTTACAGGCACGCCTGGAAAGTATGTCAAGATTGCGGACTCCATAAAGGGTTTCAATGCAATAGCAGATGGAAAATATGACGACATGCCTGAGCAGGCGTTTTATATGGTAGGGACAATAGAGGAGGCTGAAGAAAAAGCCAGAAAACTCGGCTGGAGCAGATAAACATTAGTGAGGGAGTTTGGAGTGGAGAATAAAATAAGACTTGAAATTGTTACACCATATGGCCTTGTTTTTAGCGATGAAGTGGATGAGGTTACTGCCTCTGGCAGCGAGGGCGAATTCGGGGTTTTACCTGGGCATGCGCCGTTTCTTACAACTCTCAAGGTGGGGATGCTTACATACAAGAAAGGCAGCGAGACAAGGTATTTCTTTGTGAACTGGGGATATGCTGACGTTGGGCCTGATAAGGTTTTAATACTTGCTGACAGTGCAGAGAAATCAGAGGATATCGATGTAGAGAGGGCAAAGGCAGCGATGAAACGTGCAGAGGAGAGGCTTAAGAAGGCTGAGGAGATAGACTTCCACAGGGCAGAGGCGGCGATTGAGAGGGCAGTAACAAGGGTACAGATAGCTGAGAAGAGAAGACCGAGATAAGTAGGGACGAGACGACGCCTCGCCCCTGCGCTAAACGATTTTTTAAAAGTTCAAAAACCTTCAACATTCAACCTTCAACATTCAACCTTCAACATTTGTGCTCTCTGTGGTTTTTTAAATGCATTATTGGGTTAAAACCGACTCTAACTTATCTGTATGTTATAATTTTAAGAAGGAAAAATAGGAATAGAAGGCAGGCAGAAAGCAGTGATGATGTCGCTTAAACTTGTTATTTTCGACCTTGACGGAACCCTTGTGGACTCAAGCAAGGACATTACAAATGCCTTGAATTACGCCATTGAGCCGTATGGTTTAAAGCACCTGACTGTTGAAGATGCCATCAAGCTGGTCGGTGAAGGTATAACCAGGCTCATCGAAAAGTTACTCGGAGAGGAAAATAAAGGTATAATGCCTGATGTGCTCAGCAGATTTCTTGATTACTATTCCGAGCACCTGCTTGACAATACAAGACCGTATCCCAGTGTAAGGGAGACCCTTACTGGACTCGGCAGCTACAAGAAGGCTGTTATATCGAATAAAAGGGAGAATCTTTCGCGGAAGATCCTTGAGGGGCTTGGCCTCCTGAGATTTTTTGATATTGTGATGGGAAGCGATAGCGTTCCTGAAAAGAAACCATCTCCTCTGCCTGTGAAGAAGGTCATTGAGACTCTTGGTGTGGGGCCTCATGAGGCAGTTATAGTTGGCGACAGCAATCTTGACATAGAGGCTGGAAAGGCTGCAGGAGTTCTGACCGTGGCTGTCAAATATGGTTATAGACCAATAGAGGTTATCAGCCATGCAGATCATATAATCGATAAGATAACTGAGTTGATTCCACTTCTGGCGAGACTGAACCCGCTGGATTGAGGAATGAGTAAATTGTTGTTATGTACTAAAAATAATACCTATCAGATATTGTCAAACTCATTCATAAAAGCTATTATTAAATAATAGATATGCTTTTATTTGAATGGGATCCAGAGAAAGCAAGAAAAAATATAGAAATTCGTGGCATATCTTTTGATGAAGCATGCACAGTTTTCAGAGATGTTTTATCACTGACCATTCATGATCCTTTACATTCTGAGGATGAAAATAGATTCATTTTAATTGGAAATTCCTTTAAAAATCGACTTTTGGTAGTTATGCATACAGAAAGAGGAGACAAAATCAGAATAATAAGTGCAAGAAAAGCAACTAAAAAAGAAAGGAGGCAATATGAAGAAAATGTCAAAAGACCCTGACATGCTTGAAGAATATGATTTCACCAAAGGCATTCGGGGAAAATATGCAAAACGATATGCAGAAGGGACAAATGTTGTAGTCATTGATCCCGATGTTGCAAAATTTTTTCCTGATCATGATGCTGTAAATCAAGCACTGCGATCTTTAACTGAAATTATTAAAAAACAGAAGAAGATTGCATATGGAAACAACCCTGGACAGCATCCGTGATATAAAACTCTATCAGTCCAGGACCGGTTACAGGTTTTCTGTTGATGCCTTACTTCTTTATTCGTTTGTGAACCTCCAGAGGGCAGAAAAGATCACAGACCTCGGTGCCGGCTCTGGTATTGTCGGACTTCTCCTTGCTAAAAAGTATCCTGATTCAGAAGTTGCCCTTATTGAACTTCAGGACAGCCTTGCCAGACTTGCAGAAAAGAATGTGAAACTGAACTCTCTTGAGGATAGGGTTAGAGTATTTAGATGTAATATAAGAGATATAACTGCGGACTGCTCGCCGCTAACTGCTAAGTCTTTTGACTTAGTGGTTTCAAACCCCCCGTTCAGAAGACCGAAGACAGGGCTTATAAGCCCTGAAGAAGAGAGGGCAATTGCAAGGCATGAGATTAAGCTCAAGCTCATGGAACTTGTCGATGCCGCTTTTCATCTTCTAAGGGCAAGGGGGAGATTTTGCCTGATATACCATCCAGCAAGGCTCGCGGAGCTCGTCGATATATTAAAGAAGAGAAAGATGGAGCCAAAAAGGATGAGGTTTGTTCATTCAAACTTGTTATCAGAGG
This sequence comes from Nitrospira japonica, assembly GCA_020723925.1. Classification (GTDB taxonomy): domain Bacteria; phylum Nitrospirota; class Thermodesulfovibrionia; order Thermodesulfovibrionales; family DYHX01; genus DYHX01. The sequence continues at coordinate 10,104 of DYHX01000057.1, forward strand.
CTAAGATGGTCATGATCGAAGCAGTAAAAGAGGGGGGAGCAGAGATGAAGGTGGGAAGCCCTCTTTACATCTATAATGAAGACGGCAGTTATACAGATGAGATGAAAATGATATACGGTTGTGGAGGCATCCAATAATCAGTATAATAAGCCATTGGGGAATTGATGATAAGAAATACTTTCTGCATTCTTGATGGCATTGGCGAGAAACTTGAGAGGCGCCTCTGGAGAGAGGGTGTTCTGACATGGAGTGATTTTATGGATGCAGCTTATATCCTGAATTTAAGCACTGAGAGAAAAAGGTTCTTTGACGACAGCCTCTCCCTCTACATGAATGAGCTTGATGTTGGCAATGCCGCATACTTAGCACAAACGATAAAGAGGAGAGAGCACTGGAGGCTGTTTAACGTCTTCAGAGGAGATGCAGTATGTCTTGATATAGAAACAAATGGTCTTCAGCCAGGCAGAGGTGGTTATGTTACAGTTGTAGGTCTGTATGACGGTTATGATTATAAATCTCTTATAAGAGGTGAAGACCTTACACTCGAAAATATAAATAAAGAATTATCCAGATATAAATGTCTGGTCACATTCTATGGCGCTGCCTTTGATATACCATTTCTTCTCAGGTCGTTCCCTGGTGTCAGGTTTGATATACCACATTTCGACCTCTGCTTCTCAGCCAGACGGCTTGGTTTTCACGGGGGCTTAAAAAAGCTTGAGACATCACTCGAGATTGAAAGGGATGAGGCTGTCAGGGGCATGGATGGATACGATGCTGTAAAATTGTGGGAGCATGCAAGGAGAGGCAGCAATGAGGCAATGGAACTTCTCATCAAGTACAACATGGAGGATACAGTAAACCTGCTTAAGATTTCTGAGATACTGTATGACAGGTTGCGACAGTCAACAGGGATAGAGGAGTATTTATCCTGTGGAATTGCTTAGGGATTTTCTTATCTATCTCTCTGCGGAGAAGGGACTTTCTAAAAACACGATCGAGTCTTATTCCCTGGACCTGCGTAAGTTTCGTGATTTCCTCTTATCAAAAGACAAAGGGTTCAATTTCTTTTCAAAGGCAGATATAGTAGATTTCCTTGATAGGTTAAGAGACAAAGATTACACAACCTCAAGCATATGCAGGTTTATATCCTCTATACGAGGCATCTGTAAATACCTTGTTATAGAGAAGATTATTGCTGAGGACCCCTCAGAGAATCTCCAGACGCCAAAGAAATGGGAGAGGCTGCCAAAGGCGCTGAGCATTGAAGATGTGAAGGCGCTTTTAGGGGCCAGGATAGATGGCTCCATGATCTTCAGGGATTCTGCGATGCTGGAGCTTCTTTATTCATCAGGCCTTCGTGTCAGTGAACTCGTCTCCCTGAAGCTCGGTGATATAAACTTTGAGGCAGGTTTCCTGAGGGTGATTGGCAAGGGGTCAAAGGAGAGGGTTGTCCCGATGAATTCGAGGGCAGCGGATAAGATAAAGAGGTATATGAATAAACTCAGGCCATTACTTCTGAAAAAGAGGCATTCTGATTACCTATTTGTTACAGGGAGGGGTGGGCCGATGACAAGGCAGCGCTTCTGGCAGACGATGAAGGCATATGGGAGGCGCATTGGAATTGAACTCTCACCACATACACTCAGACACTGCTTTGCGACTCATCTCCTTGAGGGAGGCGCTGACCTCAGGTCGGTACAGAAGATGCTCGGGCATTCAGACATATCAACAACTCAGATTTATACAAAGGTGTCAACAGACAGGGTGAAGAGGGTGTATCAGGAACATCATCCGAGGGCATAACTACCTGTAAAGAATGCCAGAAACAGGGGAGGCTTTAGCCTCCCAACGGCAAATTTATTAAATGGGCGACTAAAGTCGCCCCTACCCTTTTGGTTACGGATTAAGGCCGAAAAATAGACATAGAGCCACAAAATATAGTAAACCCCACACCAAAA
>DYHX01000058.1 GCA_020723925.1 Nitrospira japonica
TCCCGATCAGCTCCACCAAATTTTATTTATAGCGGTGTCCGCCGCAAGGCGGCGGTTCGAGCCGATTTTTTGAAGGAAGTTCTTCATTCCTGAATAATCTTCCTGCAAACCGAGATTTTTCGCTGAGTTAGCCTCTAAAACTTCTTATTTTGTTTGAATTTATCGTTTAACCCGTGTTAAGATGTTTTTATCTTTTTCTGCGGAAATTTTAAATGGCTGAAGTCATCCCATTCAGAGGAATCCTTTACAATGTATCAAAGGTATCTGGCGAGGATGTTGTTGCACCTCCATACGATATAATTACGCCAGAATACAGGGAACAACTTTACAATAAAAGCCCCTACAATATTGTCAGGACCGATTCCGGCAAGGAGCTTGAAGGGGACAACGAATCAGAAAATAAATATACGAGGGCTGCATATCATCTAAATTCCTGGTTGGACGATGGGATATTAGTCAGAGTTCAGAATCCGGGATTCTACGTCTATGAAGTGGATTACACAATTGAGGGACAGCAGAAGAAGCTCAGGGGATTTTTTGGCGTTGTGAGGCTTGAGGAGCTTGGAAAGGGCAACATATACCCCCATGAGTGCACCCATTCCAGACCAAAGGTCGATAGATTGAACCTGATGAGGGCATGCAATGCAAACGTCAGTCCTATATTCTCGCTTTATAACAATCCCGAGAGAAAGGCATCCGAGGTTCTGGAAGGGTTAACCCGCCTCAGGCAGCCTTACATGGAGGCAAGAGACCATGATGGTGCAGTGCACAGGCTGTGGATCATAGAAGATAAAGAAGATATAGAGACGCTAAGAAACGACCTCAAGGGCAGGGCAATCTTCATCGCGGACGGACATCACAGGTATGAGACCGCACTTGAGTTTCAAAGGGAGATGCAGGAGAAGAACCCATCATATACAGGAGATGAGCCGTTCAATTATGTGCTTATGTTCCTCGCCAACATATCAGATGGGGGACTGACAATACTCCCTACACACCGACTCATTAAGAGCATCCCGGAGAACCCCATGGATAGCCTATCAAGATACTTTGAGGTAGAGGCAGTACCCACAGGGAAGGATATTGCAGGAATTATATCCGGCGCTGAGCATGCCTTTGGTTTCTGCCAGCAAGGGAATGGGCATCAGTATATCTTGAGGTACAGGGGCGATGACTTATCTGATGTGCACCCAGCACTGAGAGAGCTTGATGTTACGATACTCCATGAACTAATATTTAGAAAAATACTTGGGGTTACTGATATAGCATATGAGATGGATGTAAGAGAGACAATCAATAAGGTCAAGGACGGACATTATGGTGCAGCATTTTTCCTGAATCCAACAAAGGTCGAGGATGTTGAGAGGGTTGCCCTTGCATCCATGCGTATGCCTCCAAAGTCAACGTATTTTTATCCGAAGCTTCTAACAGGATTTGTTATAAATAGCTTTAACGAGATTATCATAGGGCATCGATAGTTAACCAAAAAATTCGCCATGTTATCGGAAATGAATTATAATTCTATTTGAGTTTAAAACTCTATAAGGGGGTTACTATGTCAGTCAGGGTAGCAATTAATGGTTTTGGCAGGATTGGAAGGAATTTTTTCAGGGCAAGCGCTGGATATAAAGATTTCGAGATTGTTGCAATCAACGACCTCACAGACTCAAAGACCCTTGCCCATCTGCTTAAATATGATTCTGTCCATGGGATATTCGATGCAGACGTGAAGGCAACTGATGGTGGAATAACCGTCAATGGCAGAGAGATAAAAATACTTGCAGTTACAGCGCCAGAAAAATTGCCATGGAAAGACCTTGGAGTGGATGTTGTCCTCGAATCAACAGGGAGGTTCACAGACAGGGCATCTGCATCAAATCATCTTGACGCAGGAGCAAAATTGGTAATAATCTCAGCACCTGCAAAGGAGCCCGATGTGACTGTATGCATGGGTGTCAATGAAGAGACCTTTGACCCATCAAAACACAGGATAATCTCGAATGCATCATGCACAACAAACTGTCTTGCACCTGTTGCAAAGGTGATTAATAATGAGTTCGGGATCGTCAGGGGACTGATGACAACAATCCATTCTTATACAAATGACCAGCGAATTCTTGACCTTCCGCACAAAGACCTGAGAAGGGCAAGGGCTGCTGCCTTAAACATGATTCCGACTACCACTGGCGCTGCAAAGGCTGTTGGCCTTGTCCTTCCAGGGCTCAAAGGTAAACTTGATGGAATGGCAATAAGGGTCCCGACTCCGAATGTCTCTGTCGTAGACCTTGTTGTAGAGTTGGGTAGAGATGCGACAGCAGAAGAGGTGAATGCAGCAATGAAGAATGCAGCAGAGGGGCCGATGAAAGGCATATTGCAATACTCAGAAGACCCCCTCGTCTCTATAGACCTGAACGGAAATCCACACTCCTCCATCGTTGATGCCACACTCACAAAGGTCATTGAGGGGAGGATGGTGAAGGTCATAGCATGGTATGACAATGAATGGGGCTACAGCTCCCGTGTGCGCGACCTGATAATCTATCTAACAAAGAGGGGCTGATATGGCAAAGAAGAATAGCAGCGACAATCCTGTTCCGATAAAGGACATATTGAACAAACTCACAATCGAGGACCTTGATATAAAAGGCAAAAGGGTATTTATAAGGGCTGATTTCAATGTCCCCCTTGACGACAACCTCAGGATCACTGATGACCGCAGGATACGCTCTACTCTGCCAACGATAAACTATGCAATAGATGAAGGCGCAAGGGTTATACTTGCCTCTCACCTTGGGAGGCCCAAAGGGAAGGTGGACCCCCGGTTCAGCCTTGCACCTGTTGCAAAGAGGCTGCAGAGGCTGCTGGATAAAGAGGTAATTTTTTGCCAGGACTGTATAGGACATCAGGCAGACAATCTTGTCGCAAAGATGAAGGAGGGGGATGTCCTGCTCATCGAGAACCTCAGGTTTCATCCTGGCGAAGAAAAGAATGATGAGGAATTTGCAAGGGCACTAGCAAAGCTTGCTGACTATTATGTAAATGATGCATTTGGAACTGCCCACAGGGCACACGCCTCAATTGTTGGGATACCAAAGTTTCTCCCATCTGCCGCAGGCTTTTTACTCAAGAAAGAAATAGAGTACCTTAAGGGCGTTGTGATTAATCCGGTCAGGCCGTTTGTTGCTATCCTTGGAGGAGCCAAGGTCTCGGGGAAAATAGGTGTGCTCGAAAACCTTGTTGACAAGGTGGACAAGGTCATAATCGGTGGTGGTATGGCATATACATTCATAAAGGCGATGGGATACGAGGTTGGCGATTCCCTTGTTGAGACAGAGATGCTTGATCTCGCAGAGAGAATAAGGGCAAGGCTCATAAAGAACAATGTAAAGTTCTACCTCCCTGTTGACTGTGTTATAGCCCAGAGCATAGAGGCTGGCTCAGAGACAAAGATTGTTACTACACAGGAGATACCGAAGGGATGGCGCGCACTGGACATTGGCCCTGCATCTGTTAAGCTCTTTTCAGAGGTTATACAGGACGCAAAGACAATAATATGGAATGGGCCAATGGGTGTCTTTGAGGTGGATGCGTTTTCAAGGGGCACCTTTGCCGTTGCACATGCGGTGTCTGACGCATATGCGCTCACAATAGTCGGTGGTGGTGACACTGACCTCGCTGTGCACAGGGCAGGGGTATCGGACTCAATATCATTTATATCGACTGGCGGGGGTGCATCTCTCCAGCTCCTTGAGGGGAAGGAATTGCCTGGTATAGCCGCCCTTACAGATAAGAAAGAAACTTAGAGAGATTACGCTGATGATTTGTAATCATCCACTCAGGAGACCATCTGCAGTTCAGCATCAGAGACCTTGTGCGGCAGTTTCTCATTGTTGTGTGATAGAATTCCCCTCTTCACCTCAACGATAGATGGACTCTTGCTTTTAAACTGTTTGATGAGATAAGATGCTGCCACCTCAGGTTTTATGATGTCACCGCACGTAAATATATCGACTGCTGCATAACCATACTCCGGCCATGTGTGAATGGATAAATGGGATTCTGCTATAACCACCATGCCGCTGATTCCGAAAGGATTAAACTCATGGAAGGAAATATCAACAATTGTAGCCTTAGCCTCCTTTGCTGCAGAGACTAATGCGTTTCTTACCTTGTCAAGGTTTCTCAAAATATCGGGATTACAATCCCTCAATTCTATTAAAAGATGGGTACCTAAAGCATGCAATCCACTACCCCCCTCCAATTAAAATTTAAGGGGCTTATTAAGCCCTTCTTGAGCTTAATAAAATATAGCAAAATTACAGCCCTTGTCAAGAAAATTCAACAGAAAAATTCATCTCTATTTTCTTTTGAACTCACCGCTCTTGCCTCCGCGCTTCTCCATGAGCATAATCTCAGAAAGGGTCATCTCCTTATCAACCGCCTTGCACATGTCATAGATTGTTAAAGCTGCAGCAGACACAGCAGTCAACGCCTCCATCTCGACCCCTGTCTGTCCAACAATCTTTACCCTTGCCTCAACATCAACCTTGCTATTTTCATCGTCGAGATTAAAATCTATATTTATGGATGTGATATTTAAAGGATGGCACATTGGGATAAGCTCGCTCGTCTTTTTTGCAGCCATGATGCCTGCAACCCTTGCAACACCAAGCACATCGCCTTTCGAGATTTTCCTATCTTTGATGAGGGTGAGGGTTTCAGGCTTCATATAAACAGCGCCCCTTGCAACAGCCTCCCTTTGAGTGGATGGCTTTTCACTCACGTCCACCATCCTCGCTCTGCCTTCTTTATCGAAATGAGTAAGTTTTTTCATCCGCCAATCCTCGACATCGGTCTGAGGAATTTTAAGTCAGTGCGATTGCTGATGTTGTGTCCCTCGGGCTTTACATCAATGGAGAGTTTGAGGAGACGCTCGATCTCTTCGTCTGATGCGCCGCTTCGGAAGGGAGACTTCAAATCAATCTCTGTCTCTGAAAAAAGGCACGGTCTGAGTTTTCCGTCAGCTGTCAAACGGAGGCGGTTGCAGTCACCGCAAAAGTGATGTGTGATTGCGCTAACGAAACCGACAACTCCGGCCGCTCCTCCAAACCTGAAATATCTTGCTGGCCCTGATTTCCTTGCGCGCACAGGCGTGAGGGGGCCTATCCTTTCGACAATAGACTTTATCTCATCTGTTGGAATATATTTCTCATTGCTCCAGATGTCCTTTGCACCTATGGGCATGAACTCTATGAAACGTACATGGGATGGGGTTGTGAGTGTTATCCTCGCAAACTCCTCAATCTCGTCATCATTAAATCCCCTTATTGGCACCATGTTTATCTTGATGGGTATGAGCCCTGCCCTCTCAGCAGCCACTATCCCTCTCAGGACAACCTCAACGTCTCCACCCCTGGTTATCTCCCTGTATCTTTCAGGCCTGAAAGAATCAAGGCTTATGTTGATTCTGTTCAGGCCTGCATCTGCAATTTCTTTAGCATATTTTTCAAGGAGGACACCGTTCGTTGTAAGGCTTAGATCCTCTATACCGCCTATGTTTTTTATTGAGGCGATTAGATATGTGACGTTCTTCCTTGCAAGTGGCTCACCACCTGTAATCCGGATCTTTCTGACACCCATCCCTGCTGCGATCCTGACTATCCTGATTATCTCTTCGTAACTCAATATCTCCTTGTACTCTATGGGCTTCACACCGTCAGCAGGCATACAGTAGATACATCTGAGGTTGCATCTGTCCGTGATAGAGATACGCATGTAGTCTATGGTTCTCTGAAAATTATCCCTGAGCCCTGTCATCTCTTTTTCCCTGTCTTTCTCTCCATATCTTCTATTTTTTTCTTTGCAAGCTCAGCCTCTTTTGACCCAGGATATTTCTCGCGCAGTTTTTCGAGTATTACTTTTGCAGTCCTCTTATCTCCTATCTCCACAAATGCAAACCCCTGCTTTAACATTGCACCCGGCACCTTTTCGCTCGCAGGGAACTTCTTTAATAGTGTCTCATACGCGAGGATTGCACCCTCAAAATCCTTCTCCGCATAGTATGCCTCTGCAATCCAGAACTGGGCATTGTCAGCAAGATCTTCCTTGGGAAACTCTTTTATGAATGTCTCGAACTTCTCCCTTGCCTCTTTATATTTCTTCTCCTTGAAGGCATTATAAGCTGCCTCGTATGCCTTTGTAGGGTCCTTTGCCTCTACCTTCTTTGGTTCCTCTGCCTCTAACTTCTTTTCTTCTTTGGATTCAGTTTTTGACTCTGCTTCTATCTTTGGCACTGGTTTTGCCTTGAGCTGTTCATCAATCGCTGATAGTTTTCTGTGGAGATCCTTCATCTGCGTCTCGAGGCTGTTCACCTGTGACCTCAAAAGCTCCATTTCAGTTGAGCTATTCTTCAGGGTCTTGTCAATGAAATACCTGTTTTCATCAAACCTGCCTCTCAGGACCTGGAGATCTTTCGAGACCTCAGAGACCTGCGAGTAAAGTACACCATGGCTTTCCCTGATGGCATTAAAGGCATCTTCTTTTATAGCACCTGCTGTCTTTTCCTTCAGGTCATTTAAATCCCTTTTCGTCTCAGAAGTTTCCTTCCTGAGTTCATAAGAATCTCTCTTTAACTGGTCTACATCGCGTTTGAGCGCGTCAAAATCAGTTGTTGTTGCACAGCCAGATAAAGCTATAACAGTGAACAGTAAACAGTAAACAGTGAACAGTTTTGTACTTTGAACCCTTCGGGCTTGAGCCCTCGAGGGCGAAGCCTTGTACTTTGAACCCTTCGGGCTTGAGCCCTCGAGGGCGAAGCCTTGTACTTTGAACTTTTTTTGCACTATCTACCAGCCTCCTTCAGTACAACAAAGTGTGCCCTCCTGTTCTTTGCCCAGCAATCTTCATTCTGTTCGGTGCAAAGGGGCTTTTCCTCTCCATAACTTATGATCTCAATTCTGTTTGAAGAAACACCGAGGGATACAAGAAAATCCTTTGTTGCCTTTGCCCTTCTGTCTCCAAGTGCGAGGTTGTACTCGTTTGTCCCCTGCTCATCGCAATGCCCCTCGATAAGGAATTTGGTAGAATTATTTTTTATGAGCCATGACGATATTGAATGAAGTACAGGCTTTGCATCATCCCTTATATCGTACTTGTCGAAATCAAAATGAATATCCTTAAACACATCCTGTTCTTCTGTGTATTTAGCGGGTATATCTTTTGATTCTATCTTTGCAACCTTCGGCTCTGTTATTTTTTCATGACCTTTTGCTGTCTCTGATATTTCCTTCTTCTGAGTTTCTTGCGGTAATGCTGCCGGCTGCTGTGCCTCAGGTTGTGTTACTACCTTCCGCTGGGCACACCCGAAAATAAAACCAAAGACCAAGAGTAAGACCAAAACCCTTTTCATTGTAAAACCTCCCTTTCTTTTAGTAGCGAAGGGAAAGAATTGATTTTCAAATGTCTTCCCTTAACTACTTACTACTTGCTACTAACTACTTTTTAATTTGGTGACCATCTGGGGCCAAAGGCCCTCAACCCTTTAGGTGTTATCCGCTTCTGTGACTCGCCGTTTGCCCGCATAATGTAAATACCCTTCTGCCCGTCCCTGTCTGATGAAAATGCAATAAACCTTCCATCAGGTGAGAATGAGGGGTCTTCATTGTTTCCCCTGTCAGTAAGCTGTGTCAGTGCGGAACTGTCAGGCTTGATGGTGAATATCTGGTTTTTCCCTCCACGCCTTCCAACAAAGACTATCCTGTCTCCCTTAGGTGACCAGCTCGGTGATGTATTGTATGAGCCTTCGAATGTGAGCCTTCTTGCGTCATAGCCATCTCTATTCATGATATATATCTGCGGGCTTCCACCCCTGTCAGACACAAAGGCAATCGAGTTTCCGTCAGGGGAGACTGTGGGAGATACGTCTATACCTCTTGTTGAAGTGAGTTTGGTCAGCTTTGATTCAGAAATCTTGAAGATATATAAGTCAGGCGTGCCATCGCTTGAGGATGAAAGCACAATTTCATCACCTCCAGGGAAAAAATCTCCAGCCATGTTCGTGCCCTTTGAGGAAAAAATCCTCCTCTCAGTCATTTTCACAAAGTTTAACAAATATACCCCCCATTGTCTATTCCTTTCAGAAGAATAAAGTAGCTTTGTTCCATCCTTTGACCATCGTGGAGTGAGCACGAGGCTCCCCTTTATGCCGAGCCTGTCGACCCTGCTGCCATCCCAGTCCATGATATACAGTCCATTGCCATTTTCATCCTCGGCAACGAATGCAATCCTTGTCCTGAATATCCCATTATCTCCTGTAATGTAATTGTATATGTCGTTTGCGATGCTGTGGGAAAGTGGCCTTATCAATGCCTTTTCTGCCTGGTATTCCTTTTTAAAAATCTCTCTCCCCTCAAATACATCGTATAGAGATACTGTCACAATAAGGTTCTGTTCACCCTTCACAGTCCCTTTTACAACAGCCTCTGCACCGAGTACAGTCCAGTTCCTGGGGTTAAACGGCTGACCTGGATTTTCTATATAAGCATTTCTGTCGAGACAGAAAAAGAGCCCTGTAAAATCCAGATCATCTCTTATTATGTCTGAAATCTCCTTGCCTTCAGTGCCGGCGAGTTCATGGATGGCTATCGGAAGCTTCTTGAATGCAGGGGAAGTTATGTCGATATAGACTTTTGCATACGCAAAAGTAGACAGTAGACAGTAGACAGTAGACAGTAGTAAAGACAAAACAAATAGTAAAAAATTTCTTCTTAGATAACTGATAACTGATAACTGGTTACTGGTCACTGTTGTCTTCATGGATAAAACCTCACTCCAATCTCCATCTCGTATGGTGGGGCTGAAAGAGGGCTTGCCTTGTTAATAGCCCTCAACGCAGAGCGGTCAAAAAGCGGGTTGCCTGAACTCTTCTCAATCTTATTTGCTGTTACAGTCCCATCCTTCGTTATCTTTATAGAGATTATCACCTCAAGATTTTTATCGCCAAGGTCAGGAAAGACCCATTGCTGCCATATCTCTCTCGTTATTTTTAAATAATAACCGTCTAATATAGAGCCCTTCCCTATCTTTCCTGCAGGCCGCGATGTCTGTTTTATGGTATCGCCAGCACTGCCCCTGCCTTTCAGAGAAATAATGTTCCTCAGTTTAACAATGCGCTCTATCTTCCTCTTGGCCTCTATGGCTGCAATCCGCTCTGATGCGTATTGCTCCTCTTTTTTCTCACTTAATTTCTTATCAGGGGACTTTTTCGCAGTCTCAACATGTGTGGCAGGATGCTCCGATACCTCACTTTTATCTCCTCCTTCTACTTCGGTATTTTTACTAAGCACATCAGATCCAACGAGGCTTACGATATAAGGAGACGGCATAACAAAATGGTTTGTCTGTCTCAGTACTAAGAATGCTGCGGAAAGAAGGGTGATGTGAATTATGAACGAGAGGGCTGTGGTCCTCTGGAGGCTTGGCTCCTTCATTTCAGGCTTATCTTGGGCTCGGTTATCATTCCGAGCTTCTCTATCCCAGCCTCCTTTATCTCGCCCATGACTTCAACAACAAGGCCGTAGGGCACATCTTTATCTGCTTTAAGAAAAACATTTGGGTTAAGCTTACTTATAGCCTCAAGTTTACGCCTCATCTCTGGAATCGAGAGTGGGTTGTCATTCATATAAATGGTTCCTGTCTTTTTTATCACAAGGGTGATCCTCTCCTCTGGGGTGAGATCTTTACCCTTGGCCTTTGGAAGGTTGACATCAATGCCCTGCTGAAGAAGTGGGGCTGTGACCATAAATATTATAAGCAGGACAAGCATTACATCAACAAGCGGGGTTACATTTATCTCTGAAAGTACTCCCCTGTTCCTTTCAGCTCTCATCTGCTTTCCTTTGAGAAGAAGTCGAGGAGTTCTTCTGAGAAGTCCTCCATCTCTATAATCATCCGCCTTGCCCGGCTCAGGTAGTAGTTATAGGCAATGACAGCAGGTATTGCAGCGGCAAGACCCATGGCGGTCGCAATCAATGCCTCTGCTATGCCGGGCGCTACAACTGCCAAAGATGCAGCGCCTGTGGCACCTATGCCCCTGAAGGAATTCATGATTCCCCAGACAGTTCCAAACAACCCTATAAATGGAGTTGTGGAACCTGTGGTTGCAAGGAAATTAAGGTACCTCTCGAGCTTGGCTGACTCGAGGGCCTCGTATCTCCTCAACATCCTCTTGAGCTCGTCTCTGTCATTACGGCCTTCTTCTGCATATACAGATTTAAACACATTAGCAAGGGGGCTCAGATTGAGGGTCTTTGTGGCGATGTAAAGGGCCTTTGGGTCACGTCCTGCCCTGTATGTCCTGAGAAAAATGTCAGATTCTTTATTTGCCTTTGACAGGTATCTGTGTTTGTAGAATATGATTGCCCATGAGAATACTGAGAAAAAAAGCAGGGTTACGAGGACGCCTTTTACAACATGCCCTGCCTGCAGTATTAACTGGATAGCTGAGTCTTGCATAAATACCTCTTATGAGTTTTTAAAACTTTAAAAGAATTTGACTTAAAAAGTCAAATTTGCATCAGCGTGTAACAAAAGAGAAAGTTTTTGTTATAATACAAAATCTTCGGAGGGGTGGCCGAGTGGTTGAAGGCGACGGTCTTGAAAATCGTTGTAGGGGTGACTCTACCGTGAGTTCGAATCTCACCCCCTCCGCCAATTAGGAAATGGCTCGCCCTCTGCGAGGGCTCGCCAGCCGATTTCCCAATTAAATCGGAATTTTTTATCTTTTAAAATAAAGTTCGAGCCGATATTTTTTAGAAATGTTAGGATTTTCGAATTGTCGCCCTGCGACAATGGAATTTTGGCTTGGCTGCTGAATAAAATCATCTCTTTCATCGGTTCGAGCCAATTATTTCCATTCTGTTCAAAATCTTTGATTTTCTGCTGAATGTCCAGTTTTTCGTTGAGCAGTCTTTGTTTTTTAGTCTGATATTCTTCAAGCTCAATGCCCCTGCCTTCTATGTAGAGGTCTAAAAGCTTGTCCATTTTCTGCTCAACCATAAACTTTTCATTTTCAAGATTTTGAACAATAGATTTTGTTTCCTCGACAGCCTGCATTTTTTCCTTTTCAATCTCGTTAAGCATATTTTCAGCCCACTTATCAGGCAGAGAAACTTTTTGAATATAAAACCTTATCTGTTCAACAAGTGATTCTTCTCTGAGGTATTTTTCATCACACCTTTGCTTTTTCTTGGTGCAACGGTAGTAATTATGTCCTTTCTGTTTTTCAGCAGTTATCATACAGCCGCAGTTACCACATCTCATTAAACCAGAAAAAGCAAAAGTGTGTTTTCTTTTTCGTTTCTTCTTGCCCCTGTTTGACATCACTTCTTGAACAGAGTCAAAAAGTTTCTTGGAAATAATAGGCTCATGAGTTCCATCATAGATTTCGCCGTTGTAGCGGAAAACTCCGTAATAAATTGGATTTTTAAGTATATGCTGGACACAGGAAACAGAAAGAACATTGCCTTTGTGACTTCTTAGTCCTGCTTTTTCCAAAATTTCAGCGAGGACTTTAAGCGTATATTCACCGGTAGCATACAGTTCAAACGCTTTTCGCACTAAAGGCGATTTTTCAGGGTCAATGTCTATTGCCTTTGTCTTATGATTATTGAGATACCCTAAGGGAGCCCAGCCGGGCCAGATGCCTTTTCTCAGTTTCTGACGGTGTCCTCGTTTGATATTCTCGGAAAGGTTGTCTATGTAGTACTTGCTTTGTCCAAAGGCAATGTTCATCATGAATTTTCCTTGTGGTGTACTATCAAACCAAAATGTCGGGAATTTCAAATCCTTTATCTTTCCTGTGTCCAGCAAGTAGATGATTTTTCCGCCGTCTATTGAATTTCTTGCTAATCTGTCAGGATGCCAAGCCAAAATTCCTTGAGCTTCGCCTTTTTCAATTCTGTCTAACATTTCGCCGAACACAGGTCGGCCAGGTTCTTTGGCAGTTTTTGCCTCGCACAGCGAGGCGACAATTTCAAGTTTTT
>DYHX01000009.1 GCA_020723925.1 Nitrospira japonica
AGGCATATCCGAGAACGAATATTACCTGCACCGCGTGTCTGGGTAAAGGGGTTATGGGTGTAAGCAGTGAAGATATTGAAACCTGCCCCATCTGTAAAGGGAGAGGCAGAGAAAAAGGTAGCAATCTTCCGTGTTTAAGATGTAGAGGCAAAGGGGTTGTGACTAAAAAAGAGTTCTTCAGGGGAAGTTTGTGAATAAAATAATAAATAACCTAACGGGTAGTGGCAGGTCTCCTGTAAGAAAAGGTTTGTGTGATGATATTTTTGGTTATGAATTTTCTGACATTCGACGGTATTTCGGGTCGGGAGACCCGAAACTACCCACTACTCAATTAAGGTAAAAATAAAGGAGGCATAGATGGCTGAAAAAAAGAAGAAGGAAGAGGAAGGCTTAGATATTGATTTTGGGATAGGAAAGATTAGACTTGGAGGTTTATTTAAAGGCATTGAGAAGCTGATTGACCTTGCGGCTGAACTAAAAGAAGCAGGTGGGGAAATCAAGAAAGAAGGCGAGATCGACCTAAGCCATCTTAAAGAAGGTATGAAAGGGGTATATGGGTTTTCTATCAAGACAGCAGTTGGTGGAAAGCCGGTTGTCGAGACATTTGGCAATATCAAAAAGACGCCTGAAGGACCTGTTGTAGAAGAAGAAAGAGAACCATTAACTGATGTTTTTGATGAGAAAGACGAGATTCTGGTAATAGCCGAGATTCCGGGAGTTCATGAGGAAGGTATATCAGTAGATTTAAAGGGGGATATACTGGAGATTTCAGCAGCAGGTAAGAATAGGAAGTATCGTAAAGAGATACTTCTACCAGTACAGGTCAAGAAGGAAACACTTTCTTATACATATAAGAACGGTATCTTAGAAGTCAGGGGTAAAAAGTGAACCCCGCACCTTTCTGGTCGGGTATTGAACCATGTAAAAAGGTGCGGGATTATGGTAAAAAGGTGCGGGGTGAATGGCAATAACCGGACTATTAGAGCCATCTTTGAAGCTGATCTTATTCGGCGGGAAAGGAGGCGTGGGAAAGACCACCTGTGCCTCATGTGCTGCACTGTATTTAGCAAACAACAATAAGAATACCCTGCTTATCTCCACTGACCCAGCACATTCTTTATCGGACAGTCTGGGCAAGGAGATAGGAGACGAGATAAAGCAAATAGAAGGTGTAGATAAATTAAGTGCCATAGAGATAAGCGCAGAGAAGGCATTATCAAAGTTCAAGATAGAATACGAAGATGAGCTAAGGAGACTCTTTGATACGAGTACTTATTTAGATAAGGAGGATATAGATGCCATACTCGGGCTGCCTATACCGGGGATAGACGAGGTAATGGGATTTAAGACGATTGTGGACTTAATTGAAGAGGGTAAATTTGACAAATATGTAGTAGATACAGCACCAACAGGCCATGCCCTGAGGCTTTTGACCTTCCCGGAGCTTTTAGATGATTGGGTAAAGGTTATGGCAAAGATGAGATGGAAATACAGATATATGGTTACGAGCTTTGCCGGGAAATATAAGCCTGATAGCGCTGATGATTTCCTTATGAGTATGAAAAAGACGGTTAAGAAGATTGAGGGTCTCCTGAAGGATCAGAACAGGTGTGAATTCATTGTCGTGACCATACCAGAGGATATGGCAATTAAAGAGACAGAAAGGATGGTAAAAAGTTTGAATCAATACAGAATAAAGGTAAAGCAAATGGTAATCAATAATGTTATCCCAGAGGAGGGCAGGTGTAGTTTTTGTCAGGCAAGGAGAGAAGGGCAGGATAAATATATCGGAGAGATTAGAGGCAAATTTAGTGATTTAAATATAACAATTATCCCCCTTCAGCCTCACGAAGTAAAAGGGACAGATGCACTGAAAAACATCGGGAATATGTTCTTTGCGGGATAAGTTATGAATATGAATAAAAAAGCAGATGCCATTACTTTAAAAGTAAAAGAGGCACTACCCAAGGATGTGGGCAGGGCAATAGCCAGGATAGACCCTGAAGATATGAAGAGGATTGAAGCTGAAGTGGGCGATATTATAGAGATAAGCGGAAAGAGAAGTGCTCCGGCAAAGGCGATGCCATGTTATATGGAAGACAGGGGCAAAGGGATTGTTCAAATAGACGGTATTCTCCGGGAGAATGCTCAGATTGGACTGGACGAGAAGGCCACTATTAAAAAAGTATCTTATAAGCCTGCTGCAAGAATTACCCTTTCGCCTATAACCATAGGCGGCTTGCGAGGTGAAAGAGACACCCGATACATTGGCCGCCTTTTAGAGGGTCTTCCCCTGATGAGAGGAGATAGAGTCAGGGCTACCCTGTTTGGGGCAAGATCTTGTGATTTTAAGGTATTAGATACTATACCTGATAAAGAGGTAGTTTTAATTCACCCCACTACTGTTATCAAGATGGAAGTAAAGGAGGGGGAGGAAAGACGGGGACTAAAAATATCTTATGAAGATATAGGCGGTTTAAGCAGACAGATACAGAGGATCAGAGAGATGATAGAATTGCCTCTTAAATATCCAGAGGTATTTGAAAGGTTGGGGATTAATGCACCAAAGGGGGTATTTTTGTATGGACCTCCAGGAACAGGTAAGACTCTGATTGCTCGAGCAGTGGCTAATGAAACAGAGGCATATTTCACCCACATAAGCGGCCCAGAGATAATGGGCAAGTTCTATGGAGAGTCTGAAGCCCGATTGAGAGGTGTATTTGAAGACGCGCAAAAACATGCCCCAGCCATAATCTTTATAGATGAGATAGACTCCATTGCACCTAAAAGAGAAGAGATGGGCGGGGAGAAGCAGGTTGAGCGGAGGGTTGTGGCTCAGCTCTTAGCCTTGATGGATGGATTAGAATCAAGGGGCGAGGTTATAGTGATAGCCGCAACCAATATCCCTAATGTCATAGACCCGGCATTGAGGCGGCCGGGAAGATTTGATAGAGAGATTTCTATCCCTATCCCAGATAGAAATGGCCGCTTGGAGATACTCCATATTCATACGAGGGGAATGCCCCTGGCAGAAGATGCTCGCCCCCACACTAAAGATTTTGGTGGGGGGGTAAATCTTGAAAGGTTAGCAGATATTACACATGGATTTGTAGGCGCTGACCTGGAGGCATTAGTTAGAGAGGCAGCGATGTCGGCCTTAAGAAAGATTCTACCTGAGATCGATTTTGAGCTGGCGGATATTCCCTATGAAACACTCATGGAGCTTCAAGTAACTATGGATAATTTCTTAGAGGCGATGAAGGAAGTAGAACCCTCTGCTATACGGGAGTTTTTTGTAGAGGTGCCTGATGTCAAATGGGAGGATGTTGGAGGATTGGAAGAGATAAAGAGAGAGCTGATGGAGGCGATTGAATGGCCACTTAAATATCCTCAGCTTTTCAAAAAGGCTTATACCCAACCACCTAAGGGGATATTGTTATATGGTGCTCCTGGAACTGGAAAGACTTTATTAGCTAAGGCAGTAGCTAATGAGAGTGGGGTTAATTTCATTTCAGTCAAAGGGCCGAGTTTGATATCGAAGTATGTGGGGGAAAGCGAGCGTGGAATCCGTGAGGTCTTTAAAAAGGCAAAACAGGCATCGCCAACAATATTATTCTTTGACGAGATAGATAGTCTTGTGCCGAGAAGGGGCTCAAGTTCCACAGATGCCCATGTAACAGAACGGGTTATAAGCCAGTTTCTTACAGAGATGGATGGCATAGAGGAACTAAAAGGAGTAGTAGTTTTAGCCGCAACCAACAGGATAGATCTGATAGACCCTGCTCTTCTAAGGAGCGGCAGGTTTGACCTTTTGCTTGAGTTACCTTTGCCAGATGAGAAGACGAGGCTTAAGATTTTTAAGATACATACAAAAAATAAGCCTCTTGATAAAGATGTAAATTTACAGGAATTTGCGAGGCAGACGGAAAATAAGGTTGGCTCTGATATTGAGTTTATCTGCCGAAAGGCATCAATGTTGGCGATAAGGGAATATATAAGTCGGGAGTCGGGAGTCGGGAGTCGGGAGTCAGAGCTTAAGAT
This sequence comes from Nitrospira japonica, assembly GCA_020723925.1. GTDB lineage: Bacteria > Nitrospirota > Thermodesulfovibrionia > Thermodesulfovibrionales > DYHX01 > DYHX01. The sequence goes on from DYHX01000009.1 coordinate 4,042, forward strand.
TTCAAAGAGGCATTTTGAAGGGGCTCTTGAGTTAGTCAAAGAGCAGCTTAAAGGCATTAGTAAAGAGGATGCCGGAGATGTTTAATTTCATTAAGGCTATAAACCATGCGTCTGAGCATACTTAAAAAGACAACCATAGGCTTCATAGTCATAGCGCTCCTTTATGCCTTAATGGGTAGTATCACTTACCACAATATATCGTTAATCCATGAGAACGAAAGGAAAATAGAGGAACTTATTAGCCAGCACATATCACTTATGAGCATCGAGGCATCCTTTTATAAAGAGATAGTATTCTTAGAGAACTACATAAGAAAAGGGGCTGCAAGGATAAAAGATGATTTTTACAGGGCGAAGTTTAACGTAGAAGAATCCCTCAAAGTAGTATCAGACACTGATATACATGCTGTTTGTAATAACATGCACCATAAGGCTGAAGAAATATTCTCATCCCCTCTACCTATAGAGAAGAGCAGGGCAGAGGCAATGAGCGGATTAATGAATGTCCTTTTAAGGACGATGGATGAGATTACAGATAAACGCATGAGGGAAAATATAAGTGCGATCAATGAGGCGATATTAAGAGGTAAAGATATAAGAAAAAGAGTTTTGATATATACCATCGGGTGGTTCGGCATCGTAGTTATTGCTGGTGTTCTCGCCTTTCCCTATATCTACTCCACAGCAGTAAAGCCTATAAGAAGGCTGTATGAATGGGCTGTTGCCGCAGGCAAAGGCGACCTCAGCACGCGGGTTCAAATAAAGACAGGCGATGAGTTAGAGGAACTCGCTGATATGGTGAATGCGGCGTCAGAGAGGCTCAGTGAGCATATAGAAAAATTAGGGGATGTGGTCGAGCAAAGGACAGCGAGTATTGAGAGGGCAAAAAGGCAATGGGAGGACACATTTGATGCTATCACCGACCCTCTTTTTATACACGATGAAGAGTTCAGGATAATAAGGGCAAACAGGGCGTATGCAGAGATGGCAGGTATGTCATTTGAGGACATGATAGGCAAACCTTATTATGAAATCTTTCCAAAGAGGGAAAAACCCTCCAAAAAGTGCGGAGAGGGCTTAGAATTGCATACGGATGAGGAGGAGGTTTTCCTGCCTGATATAAACAAAATCTACAAGATGCGTTTCTATCCTGTATGGGATGAACAGAAGAGATACCGTTTCTCTATCCACGTCTTCGAGGATATAACAGAGGCAAGGCAGGCAGCGGAGAAGATAAAGAGAGAGGCTGAGATAAACAGGGCGCTCCTTAAAGTGGCTGAGGTCCTGAGTGCATCTCTCGGTAGGGATGAGATATTTAAAAGGGTTATGGAGATACTCCCTGAGATTATCAAGGCAGATAGGTATGCAGCCTTTTTCTACGACAAAGAGCTTGGTGCATTTGTCCCAATCCACAGTTACGGGATACCAGAGGATTTAAAGCCATATTTTGTGCGGCTAAGGCTTACGCCCGGGGTGCCGATAGTAGATAAGATAATAAAAGGTGAGATGGTTATTATTGAAGATGTCCATGAAAGCCCTCTATTTCCGAGAAAGATAGCCGAGACCTTCAATCTTAGGTCTATTATGGCTGTGTCGCTAATAAGCAAACAGAAGGTTATTGGAATGATAGGGATGGGCAGGATCGATAAAAAGGTTCCCTTTGACGATAGAGAGAAAGTCATTCTTAAGGGGATTGCATACCAGGTCGCAACAGCCTTTGAAAACGCCATACTTTTCAAGGAGACAATGGAAAAGACAATCGATCTCAGCCGAAGGATAGAGACCATCTCTGCTATGCACGAGATAGACCGTTCAATCCTCTCAACCCTCGATAGGGATGAGATACTCGAGAGCGCTGTAATGATGGTCAGCAGGGTTATACCATGTGACAGGGCAACGGTTGCACTGGTTGATAAAGAAAAGAGCGGATTTGTTTACGCAGCAGGATGGGGAATTGATCTCCCAAAAGGGACACTTGTCCCCTTTGATAATACAACTGCCACAGAAGTTCTTAAGACGGGGAGTCCAGATTACTGCCATGACATAAGAGAAATTGGGACCCCCCTTCCTCTGGAGGAGAGTTTTCTAAAGGCGGGGTTCTTTTCTCACATAAGGGTTCCCCTTGCTGTGAGGGGAGAAGTAGTCGGGGTGTTGAGCGTGGGTGCAAAGAGGCCAGCCGCCTTTACCTCTGATAACCTCTCGACCCTTGAGAAACTTGCTTCACAGATAGCAGTAGCGCTGGAGAATGCAAGGCTATTGGCAGACATGAAGGATCTATTTATCGGGACCATAAAGAGTCTTGCTCAGGCGATAGATGCAAAAAGTCCATGGACAAAAGGACATTCAGACAGGATTACTGAATATGCCATGCAGATAGGAAAGGAGATGGGATTACAGGATAAAGAATTAGAGGATTTGAGGATTGCGGGATTGCTTCACGATATAGGGAAAATAGGGACATACGATATTATTCTCGATAAACCCGGAAAACTGGCCAGCGATGAATACGAGATTGTCAAGAAGCATCCTATAAGAGGTTCAGAACTGCTTTTACCTATAAAGCAGTTGAGCCATATAATACCGTGGATAAGGGGACACCACGAGAGGTTCGACGGCACAGGCTATCCAGATGGGCGCGAGGGAGAGGAGATACCACTTCAGGCAAAGATACTCGCTGTTGCAGATTCCTTTGACTCAATGACATCAGAGAGGCCTTACCGTAAGACACCTGGAAGGGAAAAGGCGATAGAAGAGTTAAAAAAGAACGCTGGCACTCAGTTCGACCCAAAGGTTGTTGAGGCGTTTTTGAAGGTATTAAAAAACGAGGGGAAAAACTGAAATGGAAGGTATACCCCACACCTTTTCTATGTATTACGTCTACATTCTCAAGAATAATAATGATAATGGTGAATTATATATAGGCTCTACCAGTAATTTGAAGAGGAGGTTAGAGGAGCATCAGAAAGGGAAGGTGTTTTCAACAAAGAAATTCCCTGTTGCGGGGTTTACCCTGGTTTATTATGAAGCATATGCTTCGGAAAAAGATGCCAGAATGCGTGAAGCGCGTTTGAAGCAGTTCGGTAAGGCATACCAAGAGTTAAAAAAACGAATTAGGGAGAGTTTAGAAGGTGTGAGAGTAAACCTCACACCTTTTACAGAAAACTCAAATGAATAATCAAAAGGTGTGGGGTATATATATCTATGGTATTGTTGATACTGCAGAAGAGAAAAGTCTCGGCATTGCTGGAATCACTGCGTATGGAGAGGTTTACCCCCACACCAAACCCCAACACCAAAAAACTTTGGTGTCGGGGAAAGATTTTGGTGCGGGGGTATATACAATTCCTTATCAGGATATATCTGCAGTAGTAAGTGATTCAGAGATAGTCAACTATACCACTTTAGTTAAGGATGTTGTGGCAAGGTATCTTCTAAGACATCAGCAGGTAATCGAGAAGATTATGGATTCTTACACCATTATCCCCATGAGGCTGGGCACCTATGCCTTTAACATAGAAGAGGTTACAGAGATTTTATGTAAGGGATATATGAAGTTTAAGGATATATTCAGAAAGATTGATAATAAGATTGAGATGGATGTAGTAGCAACATGGAATGATTTGAATTCAGTAATTAAAGAGATTGGCGAAGGACAGGAGATTAAAGAGCTTAAAGAAAAACTGATGTCTACGCCCGAAGGCGTATCTTTTGAAGACCAGATAAAGATAGGCAGCTTTATTAAGAATATCTTAGATAAAAAAAGGGAGAAACTCGCTTCTGGGATAGGGGATGTTTTAGGAAAGGTGGGTACAGATATAAAAGCACATGACCTGATGGACGACAGGATGATTTTTAATGCCGCCTTTCTTATAGATAAAGACGAAAAGGCTGAATTCGAGAGAAGGTTAGATGAGCTGAATAAGCTTTACAATGAAAAAATAAATTTTAGATGTGTTGGACCATTACCCACATATAGTTTTTATACTGCTGAGGTTAAGAAGATACCTTTTGATGAGATAGATCGGGCTAAAAAAAGATTGTGCCTGGATGATGTTATTACTAAAGACGAGATAGAAAAGGCATACAGAAATTTAGTTCTTGCGTATCATCCTGATAGAAATCCAGGCAGGTCAGGCACAGAAGGACAATTCGATGAGATAAATAAGGCATGTAAGTTACTTCTTGAATACATCATGTCTGCCGAACAGGCAGGCCAGGGGGAGGGATACCCCTTTAAAGAAGAATTTGCTAAGAATGCAATTATTGTAAAGGTGAGAGACTGACATGGAACAGGAAGGAAAATATATCTATTGTATTATTGGCACAAAACAGGAAAGAAACTTCGGCCCCCTTGGCATCGGAGGTAGGGGTGATGAGGTCTTAACCATTGGCTACGATGAGCTAAGTATGGTTGTAAGCAATCATCCTATGACCAGATTCGTTGTGAATCGGGAGAATATGTTGGCTCATGAAAAGGTGATTGAAGAAGTGATGAAGGAATTTGATAGTGTGCTTCCAGTCAGGTTTGGCACTATTGCCTCTAATGCCGATGAGATAAGGAATCTCTTAGATAGAAGATACAGAGAATTTAAGAATCTTTTAAGGGATATGGACCATAAAGTGGAATTAGGCGTTAAAGGAATATGGAAAAGTATGGATATTATTTTTAAAGAGATTGTAGAAGAGAACAAAGAAATTAAGGAGTTGAAAGAAAAAATCCAAAAGCCCCCACACCAATTGAGTAACAAATCGGTTAATAAAACAATTGGTGTGGGGGCAAAGATGGAAGTGGGTAAGATGGTTGAGAGAGCTTTAGTAAATAAAAAAGAGAGGGAGGCTGAAAGATTTGTAGATGTCCTAAGAAGGACATCTGTTGACTACAGGCTCAATAAGACCATCAGTAATGAGATGTTTATGAATGCCGCCTTCTTAATAGATAAAGGACGAGAGAGAGAGTTTGATAACCTAATAGGTGATTTAAGCGATGAATATGATGAATATAAGGATAGGATAAGGTTTATGTATGTCGGTCCCTTACCTGTGTTTAACTTTGTCAACATCGTTATTTATCCTGAGGAATGGGAAAGGTAGAAGATATAAAAGATGTCTATTGAAGGGAAAACCCCACACCTTTTATCATTTTATTATATGTGTGGCGTTATCAAGAAAAATAATGGACTATATATAAACTTAAAAAACGAATTAGGGAGTGTTTAAAAGGTGTGGGGTAAATATATTTATTGCATAACAGAGACGGATGGTTCGTCGGAGCGGTTTGGTCCTCTGGGTATCGGGGGCAGGGGCGATGAGGTATATACGATATGCTTTCGAGATATAGGAGCAGTGGTTAGTGATTCTCCGATTAAAAGATATCCTGTATCAAGGGAAAATATGCTTGCCCATGAGAAGGCGATTGAAGAGGTGATGAAGGCTCACACAATTCTACCTGTAAGATTCGCCACAATTGCCGAAGATGAAGAGAAGGTTAATAAGATATTGAAAAAAGAGCACGATAGATTTGTAGATTCATTAAAAAATATCAAAGGCAAAAAGGAACTCGGGTTAAAAGTGGTATTTAAAGAGGAGGTTATATATAAAGAGATATTAGAAAAATACGAAGATATAAGGATATTAAAAGAAAAAGTCGCAGCATTGCCTCCTGAGAAGACATATTATCAACGTACGGAAATAGGAAGGATGGTTGAGGATGCCTTACAAAAAGAGAAAGAGATTTATAAAGAGGATATTTTAAATACCCTATCGCCTCTGGCATTAGAAGTGAAGACCAATAATACCTATGGCGAGCGGATGATTATCAATGCTGCCTTTTTGGTAGAGAAAGATAGAGAAGCAGGGTTTGACCAAAAGGTAAATGACCTTGGCGCAAAATATGGGGAAAAGATAAAATTCAAATATGTGGGGACACTGCCGCTATTTAATTTTATTAATTTAACAATAAATGTAGGAGAGTATTAACCCCGCACCTTTTACAGTATTCAAAGATGCAATTTCTTGAATATAAAAGGTTCGGGGTGAAAGTCTCAAAAGGTGCGGGGTTAAAAGTGTTTTTAATAGACGACCTGTTGTTACTGCCAGTTAAGGGATTTATTGGCATTTTCAAAAAGATTCATGAGATGGCTGAGAGGGAATTATCCGACGAGGATTATATCCGAGAAAGGCTCATGGAACTACAGTTAAGATTTGAGTTAGATGAGATCAGCGAGGAAGAATATAAGAAACAGGAAGAGGAACTTTTAGCACGTTTAGATGCTATTAGAAAAGCAAAAGAGGAGGTGTGAAGATGGCAAATATAGAAGAAGTCAGGAAGGTGGTCAGCGATTTTTTAAAGAAGACCCTTAACGTGAAAGACGCAAAGGTCATTAAGGTTGCAAAGGTCAGTGATGGTTGGGAAACCGAGGCCGAGGTTTATGAGGAGAGCTCATTTATAAAATCTCTTGGTCTTCCAACGAGAGTGCAGGATAGGAATATCTATGTGGTTAAACTGAACGATAACTTAGAAGTCCAATCCTATGAACGTAGCCAAGGAAGATTACAGGAGAAATAAACCCCCAACACCAATTATGATAAAGAAAGCTCATTCTAACAATTGGTGCGGGGGATTGGTGTGGGGGTAAAGGTGGAGGGACTATATCTTTATTGTATAAGAGAGAAAACCGAAGATGCCTCAGCGTTTTCTACAAAGGGTATTGACGGAAAGGGAGAGGTTTTTACCCTTACTTACAGTGAGTTAGAGGCAGTTGTAAGTAAGGTCTCCCTAAGAGAATTCGCATCTGAAGAGATTCAAAAAAAGTCCCAAGAAGATCTAAACTGGATTAAAGAAAAAGCTGTTGCCCATGAAGAAGTTATAGAAGAAGCGATGAAAAAGTCGGTACGACTCGCAACCGGGAATGACAAGATTTTGAGCGTGATACCGATGAGATTCGGCACCATTTTTAAAGAGGAGGCTGGATTAGGAGAGACCTTAAACAAAGACTATCCCAGGATTAAAGAAGTTTTGGACACAATTCGAGGTAAACAGGAATGGAGCGTAAAGGTATATCTAAAAGACAGAGAAAAACTTGAGCACGTGATAAAAAAGAAAAACGAAGCAATAAAAGAAAAGGAGAAAGAAATAGCCTCTTTACCTGAGGGTATGGCCTTTTTTATGGAAGAAGAACTAAAAGAAACTATTTCCAGAGAAGTGGACAAAGAATTAAACAATATTGTAGAGGTTTTATTTGAGAGCTTACGGCAGCACGCTGTGTCTTCAATCAAAAGTAGAATTTTAGAGAAAGAGCTAACAGGCAGACGAGAACCTATGGTCTTAAATTCTGCCTATTTAATCCCTGAGGAAAAAATAGAGAGTTTTAAAAAAGAGGCTGAGGGTCTAAATCAAGAAATACAGGCAAAAGGATTTTATCTTGAATATAGTGGCCCCTGGCCTGCTTATAATTTTACCGTGTTTGCGGGGTTGGAAAACCCCGCCTATCGATAGGCAGGACATTCTTGTCCTGCTGATTTTTAGAGATGGTGTTTTAACGCTACCATCTGCAATGTCATTAGAGAGGATTCTCTAATGGTGTGAATTCCTATTAAGAGGAAGCGTATGATTAGCAAAAACGACAACGTGACATTGGTGGATGCCCTGGATAAGGTCTTAGAAAAGGGTGCAGTTATTAATGGAGAAATAGCAATAAGAGTAGCTGATGTGGACCTTGTTTTTTTAGGTCTAAGGCTTATCCTTACATCAATTTCCAAGGCAGAGGAGGTATCAGGTAAAAGTTTTAGTAATCCCGACAGAGAATTTACCCCGCACCAATCTGGTGCGGGGTTTACTCCAGAGGATATAGAATACATAGAAAGATTACAAAGAGAGATAAGAAAGGCAGAAGAGAATATCCCTAAACTTATTAATCTCAATAGCCCCAGAGAGACAGAGCAAGGTTTAGCTAAATTAATTTTGACCCTCGTTGAATTAATAAGAAAACTTTTGGAGAAAGAAGCCTTCAGAAGAATAAAGAGGGGAACACTTTCCCCGGTAGAAATTCAAAAATTAGGATTGAGCCTTAAGGCAGTAAAGAAAAAGATAAAAGAGATTCAGGCAATCTTTGGTATCGAGGATGAAGATTTAAATTTAGATTTGGGTCCCTTAGGGAATTTGATGTAAGATGATGAAAATCGGGTCAGGAGACCCGATTCTACCCACACGGGTAGTGACAGGTCTCCTGACTTGTCACAAAAAGGATTGTGGCTATATGTATAAAGAAGAACCCAGGATAAGTTGTAAAACATTCCAAAAGCAGGAGTTGGTAATAAAGGATATTACAGATAAAATTAATCAGGCAAAGGGAGTGGTGGAAAAGGCAAGATTTGCTGTGGAACTACAAAAAGAGGTAGATGTGCTTCTTTCTTGTCTGGATTATGAGAAAGAAAAGTTGGACTGTAAGAGCTGTCATTTTATCGCAAGCTTGCGTAAGGAAACAGCAAATCTGATTATAAAGGCTAAAAAATTAGCATAAGAAAGGAGAATACATCATGGCTCAACAACAGATAACACATGCAATTCAAGCCACTAATCTTGCTGACATCTTAGAGAGGGTCTTAGATAAAGGGATTGTGATCGCCGGGGATATTAAGATTCAAATTGCTGATATTGACCTTCTTACTATCAAAATAAGGCTCTTGATTGCCTCTGTAGATAAGGCCATGGAGATGGGGATAAATTGGTGGCAGAGTGACCCTTATCTCTCTGTAAAGGCTGATGCGATAGAGAGAGAAAATAGATCTCTCAGGGAGCGATTATACCGCATAGAGAAAAAGCTAAAGACAAAATAATTATACATGAGAACCTTGATTTATGTCCCTATAATCCATATGGATGTTGACCTTGGGTCCATCGCCTCAGATGTAACAAAGAGGGGTATTACAGGCTTTGGGGAGGAGGTTTGGGAAAAACACGTGGAGACAGTGGAAGGCTTTTGGAATTCATTGGTCAGATTTTTTGGTGCATTAGAAGTGTCTGGCTCCAGGGTATATCAAGATGGGTTAGTTGCGGATGGAGATATGGGCCAAAAAATAGTTAAGGAAGGGTTAAAGAGCGGCAGCAAGAATTATGAGATTGTATATAAGCTTATCCAGGGGGGTGCGGTTTTAGTGAAAACCGAAGATTTTGCTCTGGTGGCGAAGGAAAGAGACCACCTCATAGAACTAACTAAGGCCAGGACAAAGATAGAGAGGTTGATCGCCTATCTAAGATATAGGCTGATAAAGAATCAGTTGCTTAAAAAAAGAGACAGATTTATAGCCGACAGAATAAACCAAACTCTAAGTAGCGGAGAAACAGGGATTTTATTTATTGGCGCCTATCACAATATAATTCCTATGCTTGATAAGGATATCCAGATAAAAGAAATAAAAGAGATAGAAAAGATAAGGGATTATCAAAAGGCGTTTCTTTATAGTAGAAAAGACAAAGAAAGATTTGAGGCATTATCCAGGTATCTCGTTTCGCCAATAGATATTGGGGAGGCTTGAACGATTGACCCTTTAAGACTGCTTGTTTACAGCGGCAGATATGCCTTGGGATTTAAATCCATTCCTGCGATATTTCCTGTAATGAAATGGTGGTATCCGGCTGCTGCTATCATGGCAGCATTGTCCGTGCATAATGCCATGGATGGGATAAAGACCTCAACGTATCTTTCTTCTCCCATCTCCCTCATCCTCTTCCTCAATTCACTGTTTGCAGCCACTCCACCTGAAAGCGTTACGCGTCTAACCCTTTCTTTTTTTATAGCCCATTCAGTCTTCCTCACAAGCACGTCAACAACAGCAGCCTGAAATGATGCGGCAATATCATTTATGAGTTCGGAGTTAAGGGTTCGGAGTTCGGAGTCTTTGACTGCTGACTGCTGACTGCTAACTGCTATCTTTACTGCTGTTTTTAAACCGCTGAAGCTGAAGTCAAAGCTCTCAGGAAGATACGCCCTCGGGAAATCTATTGCATCATGGTCGCCGTTCTGTGCGAGCTTATCAATTATTGGCCCGCCAGGATACTCGAGTCCAAGGAGCTTTGAGACCTTGTCATAAGCCTCACCAGCAGCATCGTCCCTTGTTTTTCCAAGTTCTCTATATCTGCCAAATCCATCAATCCTGTGAAGGCTTGTATGTCCTCCGGATACAATCAGTGATAGAAACGGAAACTCTGGCCTTGGCTCCTCAAGGAATGAAGAAAATATATGACCCTCAAGGTGATTCACTGCAACAAGTGGGATGTTTTTTGAATAGCATATTGCCTTTGCAAAGGAGCATCCAACAAGGAGTGAGCCGATTAATCCAGGCCCATTACATACAGCGATGGCAGATAGGTCTTGGAGACCCACACCAGCGCCTTTCATTGCCTCATCAACAACAGGCCATATCATCTCAATATGTCTGCGAGATGCAAGCTCAGGGACGATGCCCCCATATTTTTCATGTATCTCTGTCTGGCTCGATACAATATTGGAGATGATATTAACGCCGTCTTCAACAACCGAAGCAGTAGTATCATCGCATGATGTGTCTATTCCAAGTATAAGCATAAGATATTATATCTTATCTCTTTCTCTGGCTAAAAACTATAAAAATAGTCTTTATTTGCTATAATAAAAACCTTAGTTTTATAGGCATTGAATTAATGAAAAAGAAAACTTACATTTTTATGCTTTCAGATAAGGACAGAAAGAGGCATGAACATTTAATACCCAAGTTGAGCGATTTATTATACAAACCCATGACAGCCGAGACGGCTGTCCTACCCTATGGGTGATGTCGTCAAACAGTAGGACAGGCGTCTCGCCTGTCAAAGAGTGATTTATAATCAAAGAATCGCTCAATTTGGGTAATAGATAAGGGTAAAGTCTTTGGATTTGTTGTTCAATGTTCAATACGAAATTTTGCTTGAGAATAAATGGATGCCTGTTGTGAGATCTGATACTGCTCATAGTTATGCCCACAAAGATTTGATAAACCCTGATGGCACTAAAGAAAAGATATTTATAGGAGTAGTAGACTTAAATGAGGCACTAACCTTAGCCGATAAAGATATAAATGAAAATTGGGAGAGATATAAAGAGAGGTATTTTAGGAGGATGAAAATATGACAAGAGAAGAATTATTTAAAAAGAATCAACAACTTTCTACAGAATTCGAATTATATCTTCTTGATCACCCCGAGATAGAAGATAAGATTCCTGACAATGCGCTGATTGTATTAGTGCCTGATTATGACAAGGAACTTGCAGAGAAAAATATTGAGCTTGCTAAAGCTAATAAAGAACCATGGCAAATAATAGTTTATGTCAGAGTTGAAAAATTAAGGGCATCGAGAATTGAGGGGCTGACCCTTCAGGTAGCGTGATTTAACATCAAATCCATCGTTTTTCGCAAAAAGTCTGCAAAGACCAGAGTCCTCATTTTACACATGATATATCTATTCCATAAAGATAAAGATAAAAAAAATAAAAATGGGACGGCAGGCTGTCCCAAAATGTTTCCTAATTTAACCCTACTTTTATAGTCAGCCTGACAATTCGTTTTAAAAAGCCCTGATTTCATAGACGATAACAGTTTTCCAAAGAATCCGAGGTGCCAAACATGCCTATCTATGCCTCTATTAGCCGTAATTGAGGACAGTTGCCTATTCCTGTTAAGTACCCTGCTATCTTTTTTAGATTGTGGGGCGACCGAAGAGGAAGCAATGCACTTGAAATTCGAGGGAGTTTCAATCCACGCCCCTGCGCGAGGGGCGACGCCTTACTTACAACTTATTGTACATAAACAACTTTTTTACTGATATATGCGAACCTGTCATAAAACAATTTATAACTCACCTCGTTGTCAAAGAACATTTCACTAACATCTTTATTTAAAACATCTTAGTGCTACTGCGAACCCTATAAGGAAATCATGTGAACTTCAGATTCGCAACGTCTTACACAATCAATGGCCCCTCCTGATCAACAGAAGCTTTTGCGCCGACATGTTCCACGCGATGCTTCCAGTTGGAGCCAAGATAATAAAATCTCAGGCTGTCTTTCTTAGGATCAATTTCTGAGATTAACCTCTCTTTAAGCATTGTCCATTGCGCAGGGTCAACAATGCATTCAAACACAGAATACTGAACCCTCTGACCGTAATCCTTACATGCACGAGCAACCCTGCGCAAACGCCTCTGCCCTGCGCTGCCATCGCTTGCGACGTCATAACTAATTATCACAAACATATATCATCCTCACTTCCATATAAACGGCGGATAACTGTCCAGATCACCCCGCAAATAACGCGCCATCAGCAAGGCCTGCGTGTGAAAGAGAAGACCAATTGTCACCTTCTCTTTCAGAAATGGATGCATTATCTCTTCCTGCTTCCGCTTCTGATAAGCAACCAGAACAGTCTTCCTCGGATCGTCATCCATCCATACCGCCCCCGATTCTTTCTTTTGAAATCCCTTGCCCTGCACCTGACAGAGATTAATCAATGAAAAAGCCAGACGGTCGGCAAGAAATGGACGAAATTCTTCCATCATGTCAAGCGCAAGTCCATATCTTCCCGGACGGTCTCTGTGCAGAAAACCAACAGCAGGGTCAAGACCAACGGTCTCAAGAGAAGAACGCACATCGTGCATCACAAGCGTATACAGAAAAGACAGCAGGCAGTTTACATTATCCAGCGGAGGTCTTCTGTTTCTTTCATGAAATTTGAAATCATCTTTCTGCGAAGTAATGAGATGATCAATGACATTAAAATACGTATATGCCGATTCTCCCTCAATTCCACGCAGGACATCAAGATTCGGTTCGATCTCCAGCCTCCTCAAATAATTGGATAATGTTTGTGAAGCACGCATAACAGCTTCTGAGTGAATCTTTTCAGAATGATCCCGTAAGGCGCGCTGAAGCACTGTGCGGCAATTAGCGATTTTGCCTGTCAATACTGCCTTTGCTATAGAGCCAGAAGTTTTCAGGTCATCTGCCTGTCTGTACTGCTCACGCCTCAGGAGGACATTGCCTGACACGGGTCCTTGGACCTTTGCAAGGAAATCACCGTTTTCCGTCATGAAACTGATGGACACACCGCTTTCGGCGCAGAACCCTATCAGGAAGGGACTGCAGCTTACCTGCCCGAAACAGACAATCCCGCCGAGAGTGTGCACAGGCAGACGCAGGGATGCTTCTCCGTCAATCTTGACAACAACTGTTTCACCTTCTTTTGAAAGATATGTTCCCTGAGTTGTAACAAATAGAGTGTTAAGAAGTTTTTTCATTATTCCTTACCGCTGCCTTTTGGCCTTCCATACACTGTGAAATGTATCCTGCATTGCAACAGTTAATCCCTTCCAGTCTTCTTCTTTAAAAAGACTCATTGCCTTCATTACCTTATGATGTATCTTCAGCCTGTTGGGCTGTTTCAGCCGTATAATCAAAATACCGCTGTGCTTTTCATGCCATTTCTGTATAAAGCCTTTATCTGTAGAGATCAAAAGCCTTTTGTCTTTTCGCAGCATCTTCCATATATCGTCATCCGTCATGCCCTCGCTCTCTGTGCCGCGAATATCCTTCACGTCATGTCCAAGCCCGCGTAATTCCCTCACCGTTATGGCTGGAATATTTTCATCTACAAATATCTTCATGCAACTACTTCATCCGGGACAATCTGTTCTTCCGTCAGTTCAGCAGCATACTCAATACAGGCAAAAATATCCTCACGTTTGATGGAAGGATATTCCGAAAGGAGTTCATCAATGGTATCTCCATTTGCCAGCATATGCAGGATTTGATGGACAGGGATACGCGTTCCTTTAATGCATGCCTGTCCGTGACAAATTTTAGGGTCAACTGAAATGCGTTTAAACATATTTACACCTCCATATTTTGAAAGTTTCGTCTTCTCTTTCATCGTATCTCATTATACCAAGACATTTAATACCCAAATTGAGCGATTCTTTGATTATAAATCACTCTTTGACAGGCGAGACGCCTGTCCTACTGTTTGACGACATCACCCATAGGGTAGGACAGCCGTCTCGGCTGTCATGGGTTTGTATAATAAATCGCTCAACTTGGGTAATAGTAATGCCTCATACCGCGTAATCTGTCATTCCACGGCTTGCCCCGTGTGAAGCTTCGCTTATATCGGGGCTTGACACGGAATCCAGTCATTCAGATCTGTCATGCCCGAGATTCTTAATCGGGCATCCAGATTCTTTGTATTCTGGTTCCCCGTTTTCACGAGGACAACGTCTGGATTCCAGCCTGCGCGGGAATGACAATAAATAGAGTCGTTCTCCTTCTACCGCCTTCATCAGATAGTTACTTGCCTTGCTGCTAACCTTTGGAAGACAAATGTTTAACAGCGAACAGAGCTTGCACTTCTTAGAATATACAGGTTTCGGAGTAATCCCTGATTCAATAAGCTCATGCACCCTTTTTGCAGCTTCTTCCGTCTCCACTCGCAAAGCCTCATCGAAAATTACGTCATGCCTGTGCCGTGTTTGCCCGTAAAAAAGAGCGCCTCCCGGTATCTCAACATTCAGCATTTCTTCCAGACATAATGCCTGTGCGCAAAGTTGGACTTTATCGCAGTTGTCCTTTTTCGGCTTTCCCCTTTTGTATTCCACAGGAAAAGGAATCCACGCCCCATCATCTTTCTTATGAAATTCAACTACATCCGCCTTGCCGATTAGACCAAGCCTGAGCGACCGCAACGGCACTCCATAATCAATGCGAACCTTGCCCCTCACTTCCCTGTTTGCCGTGTCAACCTTGTCATGCATAATCCTTCCCTCAGCGGTGAACAGGTTCTCAGTCCACAATTGCTCAATATGTATCAGCGCACACTGCCGCTCGCAGTACATGAAGTGCTGTAAGGAAGACAGTTGAATCAAATCGTCTTCGCTGTATTCGAGGTGAGACGATCCATTCTACATCGGGATGGCTGGCAATAAAAAGAAGGATGGTTTCGGGCTCTTTGTTCTTTAAAATGGCTGAGACAAGAACATTGGTGTCTACAATAACTTTCACCTGCCGGCTCGATATGCCTTTATTTCTTCAGCAATCTCGTACTCACTTATCGCCTTTGCCTTAGGGAGCCTTTGCGTTTTCTTGAAAAGTTTCTTCAATTCCTGAACGCGTGCTTTTTGTTCCTCATCTTCAACGATCATGACAACTTCAACTCGCTGACCTGCGCGAAAAGGAAGGCCTTTTAAAACAAGGTTCTTGGGGTCCTTAATCGTCACATACTTTTTATAGGCAAGCATTGCTACCTCCTGAACTAATTATGAAATATTATAGCCCAAATCCAGCAATAAATATATCAATGTATTATCTTGTATTACCTTAAAAATGCGGGGCGTAATCGCCAAAACCCCGCCAGATACGCCCATTCGCCTGATCCGAATTCACCTGCAAATTTCTTTGCAAGGTCTGCAACGTTCAACAAATGCTCCTCAAGCCTCTGCCATTCACTAACAAGCTTTCCTTCCACGCTGTGTGCAAAAAATTCCTGAAGCATCAATCCTCTTTATTCCTCAAAAAAGAATTTATTTCCAGTCAGTTTAAGCTCTCAGCCGTCAGCTCTCAGTAATCAGCAGGTCAGTTTTTTCTTTAACTCATATCAGTCGAATTATCAAATAAATCTTTAGGTAGCCATATTTTGAGCAAAAGATTAGTAGGAAACTTCAACTCAAAGAATATGTCTTTAAAATTACTTTTTCAGTCCCCTCAGCCTCTCCCTGACCTTACTCTTTAGCTCTTCGTCTGATGATAGATTGAGAAAAGTGTGATAGTGGCTCTCTGCCTCAGAGTTATTTCCGATGGCTTCAAGGAGGAGGGCATAGTTCAGGTGAGCCTCTGCGTATGATGGCTTTATCGAAAGTGCTTTTTTATAGAGGTTCTTTGCCTTCTCTCTGTCTCCAAGCATCTCACATGTGACAGCAAGGTTATTCATCGCCTCATAGAAGTCTGGCTTGAGCTGTATTGCCTTCTCATAGGCCAGGGATGCCTCTTTATATTTGCCCTGGTTTTTCAATGTAAGACCAAGGTTGTTGTTCATGGCTGCATCATCAGGCTTTATCAGGAGTGCCTTTCTGAGAATGGCCTCTGCCCCGGAGTAGTTTTTTTCTCCAATCAGTTTTATTGCATCCTCGTGGAGTTTGTCTGTGTCTATTTTTTCAACAACCGCTGTGTGTCCTTTCTGCTGTACGCTCTGAGTCGTATTCATGGCCTTTGTGGCCTGTTTTGAAACAGGCATGCTGCGAACCACCAGAAATACGAGAGCGGCAATGAGCAGAAGGGCAAATAATATGACCCATGCCCGTTTCCCCTTACTCAGGAAGACCTGAACTTCTGGCCTGTTTTCTTTTCTGGTCTTTAACTCTTCTGCCTTTTTAAGCGCCTTAAGGATTATGCTCATAGATGCTGGCCCCCTTTGGCAGTGAAAAATCGAATATTGAGTCTTTTATTCCTGTATTGATGCTTATGCTCTTAAGTGTAATCTCTATCCTGTTTGAGTGCGAATCGTTTATGATAAAAGAGCTTATTGGAAATTCTCCGTCAGAAGGTTCGATCTCTATAGAGGCTATACTCCCCATAGGTCTTTTTGGTTTCAGAAGTAGGGTGTTGTTCTTCTTTGATATGTAGAACTCTTCCTGGATCTCCCCGAAACTGTTCAAGAGGGCTATTGGCGCCTGACCATATGTCACTCTGTCAAACCTTCCCTTGAACGCCTGTTTTTCATTCTTCTGGTATATGATTATCTCATCATTGTTTATTATAACTTCCTGGGGTTTCTCTCCCCTGTATTCCCATTTCATCTTCATCGGCTTTTTTATAAGGAAAGTGCCATTATATGTATCAGTCCGCCTCAGGTCCTTTATATGGCTTTTCTGAACAAAACTCCCCCTTATATCCTTTATATTCTCATATGCCTTCTGAATCCTCGCCGCATCATCATCAGCAAAAGCAGTGAACAGTGAATAGTGAACAGTAAACAGTAAAAAGACTATGATAAAAAATGATCTTTTGACTGACGGCTGACGACTATCGACTAACGACTGCCTTATTTTCATCTTCTTCTCCTCAAAAAATCTCTCGGCTTTCCTGCGCCCTTTGGCGGACCTACAAGCCCATCTTCCTCCATGAGTTCCATAATCCTTGCTGCCCTATTATAGCCAATCTTTAACCTCCTCTGAATGGATGATATCGAGACCTCGCCGATAGATTCTGCATATTCTATTGCCCTTTGATACATTTCATCCCGCTCTTCAGCAGGCTCATCATCTGTTGGCTCTTCTGTCTGTATGTTCTCGAATATCGAATAGTCAGGGTTCCCCTGTGCCCTGATAAAGTCTGTAACAGATTTTATCTCGTTTTCTCTGACAAGGGCGCCGTGCACGCGCATTATCCTCACGCCAGGAAGCATCAGCAGCATGTCACCTTTGCCGAGTAACTGTTCACCACCCTGTGAATCAAGGATTGTCCTTGAATCAATCTTTGAGGTAACCTGGAATGAGATCCTCGCTGGAAAGTTTGCTTTTATTACGCCTGTTATGACATCAACAGATGGCCTCTGTGTGGCGAGGATTAGATGTATGCCTGATGCCCTTGCCATCTGCGCAAGCCTTGCTATGGCATCCTCAACCTCATTCGCAGATGCGAACATCAGATCAGCAAGCTCATCTATAAATATGACAATATAGGGGAGTCGCTCTTCATCAGATGCTATCCTGTTAAAGCTTTCTATATTTCGTGCCCCTTTTTCAGCAAGTAGCCTGTATCTGCACTCCATCTCAAAGACCATCTTCCGTAATGCCTCTGCTGCCTCCTTTGGGTTTGTTATCACAGGCGATATGAGGTGTGGGATGTTCTCGTATGCAGAGAGCTCAAGGAGCTTCGGATCAATCATGAGCATCTTCACCTCTTTTGGAGATGCCTTATACAGAATGCTCATTACCATTGAGTTTATGGACACGCTCTTTCCTGAGCCTGTTGCCCCTGCAACAAGCAGATGGGGCATCTTTGCAAGGTCGGCAACTATAGGGTTACCGAATATATCCTTGCCGAGTGCGAGTGTAAGCTTTGAATGGCTCTTCTTGAAGCTCTCCGAGGAGATAATCTCCCTCAGAGATACTGTCTCGCGCTGCCTGTTTGGAACCTCGATTCCTATGGTTGCCTTGCCAGGGATTGGTGATACCCTGACGCCTGGCGCCTTTAATGCAAGTGCAAGGTCATCCGCGAGCGATACAACTCTATTTATCTTTACCCCCGGCGCAGGCTCTAACTCATACATCGTTACAACAGGCCCCGGATGCACCTGTGTAATCTTCCCATCGACGTCGAAGTCAGCGAGCTTTTTCTCGAGCAGAGAAGACCCTGTCAGAAGCTCGTCCTTTGATGGCATCATAGATGTCGAGTCGGATATGGTTAGAAATTCTATACGGGGGAGTTCATAGCCATCAGTTTTCCTGACAGAAGGAACCTCTCTTTGAGGTTCTATCGGCAGCTTTGGCTCTATCAGTGGCAGGTCTCCGTGGATGCCTGCTGGTTCCTCAACAGACTCCTCAGACTCTGTGGGCAGGGCTCGCTCTGCCTCTACACTTATCTTCTGCTCTGATCGTTCCGTCTTTTTCAGCGCCATGGATATGAGGGATACAGGGCTGAGAAGTATTATGGACGAAAGAAATGCAGCCAGAGAAAAGATGTATGCACCGGGTGTTGAAAGCAGGCTTTTGATCAAATCTGATATAAAGGAGCCAGTAATACCTCCAGGATTATTATCAAACTTAAAGTCGAAAGTAGTTGTTATGAGAGACGATAGGATTGACGATGACAGAATGAAGAGCAGTGCGCCGATGAGGTGTATCTTGTGTCTCTCCTTGTCGAGCAGCCTCTTGAGGCCGTAGGCAATTATCAGGACAGGTATGACAAATGCAGATATGCCAATAAGTGTAATCAGAGAGTCAGAGATATATGCGCCGATGACTCCACCATAGTTCCTCAGAGGCTGAGTTGTGAACGTGAATGGTGAGGGGTCCCATTTTGTATGGGTAATGAGGCTCAGGGCAAGATAGATACTTCCAAGTATTGAGACAACCCCGAGGATCTCTTCTTTTGCTCTTTTTATCCTTTCAGCCATATCCCTACGCTGATTATAACAGCAAGAATAAATCTATAATACACAAAAACATTTAATGGATGCCTCTTGAAAAAATGCAGTAGAAACTTTATCGCGATGAACCCTGTTATGGCAGATGTGATCATACCTGCGGTGAACAGCCCAAGGTCGTGATTAGCAGGATTAGCTATCAACTTCTTCCCCTCGAACAGGGTTGCACCCGCAATGATAGGCGTTGAGAGCAGAAAGGAAAACCTTGCAGATAACCCCCGTTCAAACCCTCTAAAAAGGCCCGCTGATATTGTAATGCCTGAACGCGACACGCCGGGGATGAGGGCTATTGCCTGTGCAAAGCCTATCACTGCTGCATCCAGAAGGGTTATGTCTTTAATCTCCCTGTCTTTTTTAAACCTCTCTGAAATCAACATTACCATCCCAAACACAATAAGCGTTATGACTATAATTATAGGACTTCTCAGGGTGTTTTCCACAATATCATTTAACAGAACCCCTGCAATTCCTGCCGGCAGTGTTGCAACAATGAGAAGTGCAAGGAGCCTCCTGTTATTCAGAAATATTTCAATCCAGTCTCTCCAGAAGCATACAAGAAGGGCAATGAGAGTTCCTGCATGAAGTGCTATATCAAATGTGAGGGTGTCAACATCTCCCCTCCAGCCCAAAAACCACGGGAAGAGTATTAAATGTGCTGTGCTGCTTACAGGGAAGAACTCTGTGGTCCCCTGCACAATGCCCAGTATTATTGCCTTAAAGATTTCTGTATCCAGAATAACCTTCCCTGTATGTATCAGTGTTTAGTGTCAGTGATAGTAAACACGGACAGTGAACTGATACTAAACTATACTTCCATGATTATTGGCATTATCATTGGTTTTCTGTCCATTGTGTTTCTGAGATATTTTTTGAGGATGCTTCTTAACCTGGCCTGAAGAAGCGACGAATCAGAGATTACTTCTTTATCGAGAGCCTTTATTGCGCCAGACACAAGCTCTCTCACATCGTTTATTACTTCCTGAGATGCGTCCTCAAAGACAAAGCCCCTGGAGATTATGTCAGGGCCTGAGACAATCCTGCCTGTGAGTTTCTCTACTGCTATGAGTATAAGGACTATGCCGTCATGTGCAAGCCTGCGCCTGTCACGAAGGACCATATCCTCAACATCACCGATACCCTTTCCATCGATGAATATCCTGCCAGCATTAACTCTCCCATTTCTCCTTGCCTCTGTATCGGAGATTTCAAGAATCTCTCCATTTTCAAGAATAAATATGTTCTCTTTTGGTATGTCGAGTTTTTCAGCGAGTTTTGAGTGATAAACGAGATGTCTGTACTCACCGTGTATCGGCATGAAATACTTTGGTCTGACAAGGTTAAGCATGAGTTTCAGCTCTTCCTTTGAAGCATGGCCTGAGACATGAACCTCTGAGACCTTTTCGTAAATGACATTCGCCCCGCGTTTGAAGAGGTGGTTGATAATCCTGCCGATCGAGCGCTCGTTTCCTGGTATCGCCTTTGCTGAGAGTATCACCGTGTCTCCATCCTTGATCTTTATGTGCTTGTGCTCATCTGTTGCAATCCTCGATAGCACGCTCATCGGTTCGCCCTGACTTCCTGTCGTTATAATCACGACCTCATCATCTCTTAACTTGTTCATATCCTCGAGCCTGAGCCATGTCTCTTTTGGTATCTTCAAATAACCTAAATCCAATGCGATCTCTGCATTCGAGACAATACTCCTGCCGCAGAGGATTACTTTTTTTCTATGCATCACAGCCACATCAATAGCCTGCTGAATTCTGTGGATGTTGGATGCGAATGTGGAGATTATTATCCTGCCAATGGCCTTTGAAAAGATGTCCTCAAAGGCACGCCTCACCTCTTTTTCAGAGAAGGTGAATCCCCCCTTCTCAGCATTTGTGCTATCAGAAAGGAGGAGTAATGTGCCCTTTTCACCGTATTCCGCGAATTTATGGAAGTCCATCAACTGACCATCAACAGGCGTTGGGTCAAGCTTGAAATCTCCTGTATGCACAACCCTTCCAACAGGCGTCTGAATTCCAAGACCAACGCCGTCAACAATGCTGTGTGTTACTCTCACAAATTCGATAGAGAATACGCCGAGATTTATCACGTCCCGCGGCTTTACAGGTATGAGCATTGCACCTTCAAGTCGGTGCTCACGAAGCTTTTCTCTGACAAGTCCGAGGGTGAGCGGAGTGCCATAGATTGGGACATCTATCTCTTTTAATAGAAAAGGCAGGGCACCTGTGTGGTCTTCGTGACCATGTGTGAGGATTATCCCCCGCACCTTCTCTTTATTTTCAATTACGTATGAGAAATCAGGTATGACAAAATCGACCCCGAGCATATTTTCTTCAGGGAACATCAGGCCTGCATCCACGATAATCAGGTCGTTTTCATATTCTACGACTGTCATGTTGAGGCCAATCTCCTCAACGCCGCCGAGGGGGATTATGGAAAGGGTGTTATTCAATTTATGTCAGCAAAAACTCGAGGAGTGCCTTCTGCGTATGCAGTCTGTTTTCCGCCTGATCAAAGACAGCGCTCTGAGGGCCATCCATTACATCATCAGTAATCTCCTCACCCCTGTGTGCAGGCAGACAGTGGAGCACTATGGCGTCCTTCTTTGCGCATGGAAGAAGGGCGCTGTTTATCTGATAATTTTTGAACTTTCTCTTTTTCTCTTCTGCCTTATCTTCCTGCCCCATGCTCACCCATATGTCTGTGTAAATGGCATCAGCCCGGCCAGCAGCCTCGCGCGGGTCTCTCAGAATAATTATCTCGCTCTTTGCAGATGACCTTGCCCTCTCAAGCAGATCAGGGTCTGGCTCATAGCCTTCAGGGCATGCGATGGTAAGGTTCATCTCCATCCTTGATGCAGCCTCAATCAGGGAGTTGGAGACGTTGTTACCGTCACCTATATATGCAAGATGGATACCTTTCAGCTTCCCTTTCTTTTCGAGTATTGTCATTAAATCTGCAAGTGCCTGACATGGATGATGCAGGTCAGTAAGACCGTTAATCACAGGTATCGATGAATGTGATGCGAACTCTTCAAGGGTGCTGTGGGCATATGTCCTGATAACTATCGCATTTAAATATCGTGATAGAACCTTTGCAGTGTCTCCTATGGTCTCTCCCCTGCCAAGCTGTATCTCCCTTGGGTTCAGGTATATGGACTGTGCGCCAAGCTGGTATATCCCAACCTCAAATGAAACCCTTGTCCTTGTTGATGCCTTCTCAAAGAGGAGGCCGACACTCCTCCCGATTAGAGGACATCTATTAGCATCCATGCCAGATTTCAGCTCTATTGCCCTTTTGAGCAGGGCAGTAATCTCATCTGATGACAAATCCCATAATGTTAAAAAATCCCTTTTCATCTGAAACCTCCTCCATAACCCCTACGACTCACCAACATACACCCAAATAATGCAGTTGAAAGATGCAGATATGGTGAACCCCACACCACGTTGGTGTGGGGTTCACCATGTCTGCATCTTTTGGGTACATGAAAATAGTCGAGGCGCCTCGCCTCGAATGCCAGGCAAGATGCCTGACCTATAAGAGAATTTATTTCATTTTGATTACAAGAGCATCCCCATTACCTCATCAAGTATATCAATCATATGGTCTATGTCCTTCTCCTGCACAATCAATGGTGGAGTGAAACGCAATACATTCCCTGATGTGCAGTTCACAATGACCCCTCTTTCCATGCATGCCTTTACAATGGGGTCGCAGTCTCTTATCAGTTCCATCCCGATAAGAAGCCCCATCCCCCTTATATCAACTATCACGCCTGGGAACTCCCCATGAAGACCTCTGAGGCTTTTTTTAAGATACTCGCCCATCCTGTTACACTGGTCAATGATGAATCCGTCCTCAAGGAGTGTCTCTATGGTGGCTATTGCTGCTGTGCATACGAGGGGGTTGCCTCCAAAGGTTGATGCATGGGAGCCTGGCTGAAATGCGGATGCAACTTTATCAGTGGTAAGCATTGCGCCTATCGGCACACCACCGCCAAGCCCTTTTGCGAGTGTCATTATGTCAGGTGTAATACCAAAATGTTCATGGGCAAATAATTTTCCTGTACGGCCCATTCCTGTCTGAACCTCATCGAGGATGAGTAAAAGTCCATGTTTGTTGCATAGCTCGCGCACGCTCTTTAAATAATCAGCATCAGGAATCTTTACACCTCCTTCACCCTGTATTGGCTCAAGCATTATCGCACACGTATCTTTTGTTATGGACCTCTCGATTGCAGGAATGTCGTTAAACGGTACATATCTGAAGCCAGGTACAAGGGGCTCAAAGCCCTTCTGAAACTTCTCCTGGCCTGTGGCTGTCAGTGTCGCAAGCGTCCGCCCATGAAAGGAGTTGAAAGCGGTTATTATCTCAAATTTGTTTGTGCCCATCTGCTCCTTTGCATATTTCCTTGCAAGCTTTATTGCAGCCTCATTTGCCTCAGCACCTGAGTTGCAGAAAAAGACCTTGTCTGCAAAGGAACGCTCCACAAGCAGTTTTGCGAGTTTTATCTGCGGCTCCATATGATATAGGTTCGAGGCGTGCAGCAGACGCTGTGCCTGTTTCTGGATGGCGATGACAACCTTTGGGTGGCAGTGGCCGAGGATATTCACAGCAATTCCGCCGACAAAATCCAGATATTCTTTGCCATCAGAGCTCCATACTTTCATCCCCCGTCCTTTTCTCAGGACTATAGGAAACCTGCTGTAGGTGTTCATTATGTAGTGGTTTGAATCATCAAGGAGTTTCTTGATTTCCATGAGGTGATAATAACGAAATTTTCGAGAAAAATCAAATAAATGGACAGCGAGTGTATTCCCTGCAGCTTGCTGCTGGGAATCTTCAATCGGCTTTTCCTTGTCGTAGTTTTATCTCTATTTTTTGGCCGTCATGATGCCTTTGCGTAAATTTAGGTTAAAATGTTAAAATTTCAGACCATTATGAAGTTAGCTATAACAGGCAAGGGGGGCGTTGGTAAGACCACACTGTCTGCGGTTTTATGCCATATCTTTGCATTAGAAGGGAAAAAGGTGATTGCTGTTGATGCGGACCCTGATGCAAACCTCGCATCAGCGTTGGGCATAAAAAGAGAAGATGCGGAAAAGATAATGCCCATAGCAGACATGGCAGAGCTTATAGAGGAGAGGACCGGTGCAAGGCCAGGGAGCATTGGTGGTGTTTTCAAGTTAAACCCGCGAGTAGACGACCTGCCCGAAGGCATCGGATATAAACACAATGACATAACACTCCTTGTCATGGGAAAATCAAAGGCTGCTCTGTCAGGTTGCTACTGCCCTGAGAATGTGCTTCTGAGGAGACTTTTGAGGCATATTGTTGTTGAAAGAGATGAGGCGGTGATTGTTGACATGGAGGCAGGGATAGAGCACCTCACAAGGGGTACTGCAGGGGCAGTCGATGCGTTCATAGTCGTTGTTGAGCCCGGCCAGAGGAGCATACAGACAGCAAATACAGTCAAAGAGATGGCCAAAGGGCTTGGCGTTAAAAAGGTTCTTGTTATTGCAAACAAGGTCAGGAGTGAGGCGGATTTAAATTTCCTGAAAGACAATCTTAAGGGGATGGAGCTTATAGGGTCCATAAAGTTTGACCACTCCTTAATGGAGGCGGATATAAGGGGTGCCTCATCCTATAGCAATTCCCCTGATACTGTCAGTGAGATAAGGGAGATAAAGAACACAATTGAGAAGCACCTATATGTCAGATAACGAGATTAAGAAATCTATTAGAAAAGAAGTCCTCAAGAAGAGGGATTCTATAAGTACTGCCCTGCGAAAGGTCAAAGATTTATTTATAAGACAGAGGCTTTTCAGCCTGCCCGAATTCATCAATGCAAAAACTATATTTTTTTATGCGTCGTTCAGGTCTGAGGTCGAAACGCTTGGAATGATAAGGGCTTCTCTCGAATGGGGCAAGAAGATTGTGCTGCCCAAAGTTGATACGGAGAACCACAGATTAAAACTCTATGAGATAAGAGATGTAAATGAGCTTATGCCGGGGTGTATGGGAATACCAGAGCCATCAGTGCCTGAAGAAAGGCTGAGAGGACTTGATGATATTGACCTTGTTGTAATACCTGTCGCTGGCTTTGATGTATATGGCAACAGGTTGGGATACGGTGCAGGATACTATGATATTCTACTTGCTCAGATGAAGAAAAAGATTCCGATAGTAGCCCCTGCATATGAGGAACAGATCGTGGAAAGAATCCCTGCAGCGGAGCATGACGTGAGGATTGACAAGATTGTCACAGATGAAAGGGTGGTTGAGTGTGATGGATATTAAGAAGATAGAGAAGGGCGTAAGGCTTATCCTTGAAGGAATTGGTGAAAACCCTGAAAGGGCAGGGCTCAAGGAGACGCCAAGGCGTGTTGCTGATATGTATGCAGAGATTTTCGCCGGACTCGAGACACCGACCGAGGAGATACTAAAACCGATCGAGGGCGAAAGCCATGATGAGATGGTCTTATTGAAAGACATTCCATTTTACTCTGTCTGCGAGCATCATCTTCTTCCTTTTATAGGCCGCGCCCATGTTGCATATATTCCAGGGGCTGGAAGGATTGTCGGCATAAGTGGTCTGGCAAAGACCCTTGAGATCCTTGCTAAAAGGCCGCAGATGCAGGAGCGCCTGACAGCCCAGCTCGCAGACATGATAATGGAAAAGCTAAAGCCAAAAGGCGCAATGGTTATAATTGATGCCGAACATCTCTGTATGAGCATGCGGGGGATAAAGAAGCCAGGCTCAAGGACAGTTACATCAGCAGTCCGCGGCATATTCAGGAGTAAAGATTCAACAAGGGAAGAACTGTTGGAATTGATAAAAAAACGGGATTAAAAGATAGTAGTTGCTAACTACTTTTTAAAAAAAAGGAGGAACAATGGCAGCAGAGTTAATCGATGGAAAGAAAGTAGCAGCAAACATCAGGGAGAATCTAAAAAAGGAGATTGCAGAATTAAAGACGAAGGGAATTAACCCAGGCCTTGCAGTTGTTCTCGTGGGAGAAAACCCGGCATCCAAAAAGTATGTTGCATCAAAGGAAAAGGCATGCGAGGAGATAGGCATTGCGAGCTTTGCCTACAAGATTCCTGAGACAACAACCCATGAGGAACTTTTAAACCTCATTGACCAGCTCAACAATGATCCAAAGGTGAATGGAATTCTTGTTCAGCTTCCGCTTCCAAAGGGGCTTAACGAAAAGGAGGTCATGAACAGGATTGCACAGGAGAAAGACGTGGATGGCTTTGGCCCTGATGCCCTCGGTAAACTCGTTCTTGATGAACCTGGCTTTATCCCCTGCACACCGCATGGTGCAATGAAGATGCTTGAGGCATATGGAATCAACCCTTCAGGCAAACATGCTGTTGTGGTCGGAAGAAGTGTTATTGTTGGCAAACCCTTAGCACTCTTACTGCTCAGGAAGAATGCAACTGTGACCATATGCCATAGCAAAACTCCGAATCTCAAAGAGGAATGTCTCAAGGCCGATATACTCTGTGTTGCTGTTGGAAGGGCAAAGATGATAACAGGGGATATGGTGAAAGAAGGCGCTGCTGTTATCGACATAGGGATAAACGTCACACCAGAGGGCAAGATAGTAGGAGATGTTGATTTTGAGGCTGCAAAAGAGCGCGCAGCACACATCACACCTGTTCCTGGTGGTGCAGGGCCGATGACAATTGCGATGCTCATGTATAATACAGTACAGGCTGCAAAGATGGCAGCAGGGATGAAGGTAGAAGTGTAAAGTTAAGAGTGAAAAGTTAGAAGTTAAGGAGTAAACGATGATAATTACTAAGAAACGGGATTTTCAGGAATTGATGGAAAACATCAAAAACTATAAGAGCTTCTTCCTGATCGGCTGCTCTGAGTGTGCTGCATTGTGTGGCACTGGCGGCGAGCCTGAAATAAAGACAATGACAGAGGCATTGGAGGCCGCGGGTAAAGAAGTCACAGGCGCCTTTGTTGCAAAGACAGGTTGTCAGGTGCTTGGTACAAAGGTGGAATTAAAGCCATTTAATATGGCCATTGATAAGGCAGAATGTATTCTTGTTATGTCATGTGGTGCAGGGACCCAGGCTGCTGTAGAGATATTCGAGGACAAACCTGTGTATCCAGTCAATGACAGCATGTTTCTTGGCAATATGACAAGGTTTCAGATGTTTGATGAGAGATGTTCGCTCTGCGGTAAATGTATCCTTGATAAAACCGGCGGGATCTGCCCAATTACTGCATGCCCGAAAGGGCTTCTCAATGGCCCATGTGGGGGGTGCAAAGACGGGTACTGTGAGATAAGTCCAGATATAAAATGCGCATGGGTACGCATATACGAGAGGCTTAAAAAGCTTGACAGGCTTGATGATATGTCAGAGGCGCTTCCAGCAAAAGACTGGTCGCACAGCCAGAAGCCGCGGAATCTATATGCAAAGGAAAAGGAGGGCGCAAAAAAGTGAGCTTCAGGGATATTCTTAATTCAGGGAAATTCGTTGTTACGGCAGAGGTCGGACCTCCAAAAGGCACCGATATAAAAGAGATGATTCATCATATGGAGCTTCTTAAAGGAAAGGTTGATGCAGTAAATATAACAGATAATCAGTCAGCAGTTATGCGCATATGCTCTCTTGCGGTATGCAAGCTCGCCGTGGAGCACGGCCTTGAGCCGATCCTTCAGATGACATGCCGTGATAGAAACCGGATTGGGCTTCAGTCAGACCTTCTCGGAGCAAGCGTCCTCGGGATAAAAAATGTCCTATGTATGACAGGAGACCATGTATCAGCAGGAGACCACAAACAGGCAAGGCCGGTCTATGATGTCGAATCAGTGCAACTTCTTGGCATAGTTAATTCTCTTAACAGGGGTAAAGATATGTCTGGTAATGAACTTAAGGGACCAACAGATTTTTTCCAGGGTGCAGTAGTAACCCCAGAGGCAAACCCAATTGAACCGCAGCTCATGAAGTTTGAGAAGAAGGTGAAGGCAGGTGCAAAGTTTTTCCAGACCCAGGCGATATATGACATTAAGAAATTTAAGGAGTTTATGAAATATGCACGGAGATTTCCTGTAAAAATACTTGCAGGGTTTGTTGTGCTCAAAAGCGCTGGGATGGCAAACTTCCTTAATAGCAATGTCCCCGGCATCAGGGTTCCACAGGAGCTTATAGATGAACTCAAGGCAGCAGGCAAGGAAAAGGCACTTGATACAGGCATGAATATCACAGCAAGGCACATCAGGCAACTCAAGGATGAGAACATCTGTGACGGTGTCCACATCATGGCGATAGGGATGGAGGAGAAGGTGCCCACCATTATGGAAAGGGCAGGATTATTATAACCCAAATTGAGCGATTCTTTGATTATAAATCACTCTTTGACAGGCGAGACGCCTGTCCTACTGTTTAACGACATCACCCATAGGGTAGGACAGCCGTCTCGGCTGTCATGGGTTTGTATAATAAATCGCTCAACTTGGGTATAAAAAGGGCGTGATTTATCATGCCCCTTTAGATTTTATATTTTATGCCAAAGACAACAATCCAGGATTTTTTTAAGAAAAAGGCCGCGAGGCAAAAAATCACGATGCTGACTGCATACGACTATACATTTGCACAGATAGTGGATGAGGCGGGGATTGACGCGATACTCGTAGGAGATTCCCTTGGAATGGTTGTGCAGGGGCTTGAAAACACGCTTCCTGTGACGATGGATGAGATGATATACCATACAAAGATGGTATCGAGGGCTTCAAAGAATGCAATGGTTATCGGCGATATGCCTTTTATGTCATATCAGGCAAGTATTGAAGATGCTGTGAGGAATGCAGGGAGATTTATTAAAGAGGCAGGGGCGTCAGCCATAAAGCTTGAGGGTGGCGCGGAAGTTGCCGAGCACATAAAGGCTATGACAAAGTCTGATATTCCAGTGATGGCTCATATCGGCCTCACCCCTCAATCGATCCATAGGATGGGTGGATACAAGGTTCAGGGAAAGACCGAGGAGGCTGCAAAACAATTGATCGAAGAGGCGCATATTGTGGAAGATGCAGGTGCCTTCTCATTAATCCTTGAGGCAATACCAATGGAACTTGCAAGAAGGATAACAGAGGAGCTTTCAATACCAACTATCGGCATAGGTGCTGGTACTCACTGCGATGGACAGGTGCTTGTAATCCATGATGTCATAGGACTCTTCGAAAGGTTTGTTCCAAAATTTGTAAAGCGATATGCGAACCTGAAAGAAGAAGCACTGAAGGCGATCGAGGCATATAAAGAAGAAGTAGAAAAAGGCATATTCCCTTCAGAAGAACAGAGCTTTAAATAAGTTAGTCCTACCATGAATAGCTGCTCAGTGCGTTAAAAAAGATACTTGATACAGCACTTTCTGGAGTCGTTCTAATAACAAAGAAAACATAGGCTGTGCAAGCAACAAGACAAACACAGATGGGAGGATGTCTCCCATCTGTGTTATCACTTAAGCAATTAATAGTAAGTTATTTCTTTTCGCCTTCGGGTTTCTCTATTTTCTCCTTGAGTTTCTTCATATCCTTCTCAAGTTTATCAATCCTCGAGAGGTCAATCCACTGCTCATTCTCGATAGGGTAACCCTTTGTGAGAGCAGAACCCCATACGATCCACGATTCATCCCAGTTTGCAGGTTCCTTAAATCCGAGGAGTCTGAGTTCTAAATAGGTGGCTGTTGAACGTGTCCCTGTCTGGCAGTAGCCTATAGTGCGCTTGCTTTTATCAAGTTTTTCATATGCCTTTGCTACTGTATCAGGGGAGAGGAAGCCTGTAGGTTTATCTTTCCCTGTCATGGGGTCTTTCACCTTATCAAAGGTATCAAGATGGGGTATACTGACCGTTGTATTGGGAACATGTCCTCCTCTGAGTGCCCGAATATCTTCGCCTTCATTCTCCTTTTTTGTCCTTGCATCAATAAGCTGTACGTCTTTTTTCTGACCCTTGGCTATCTTTAAGATCTCATCTGTTGTTGCAAACTTGCTATGTACTACTTTTGCTTTGAAGGTTGCGGGCTGTTTCATTGTAGGCTGCGTATCGAGCTTTTTGCCTGCCTTAGTCCACGCATCAAGACCGCCATTAAGGACATGGGCCTTGTCATGGCCGAGGTACTCAAGGATCCAGAAACCAACAGTCGTAGATTCCACTGTCTCAGACTTCATATCACCATAAAAGACGACATGGGTATTGTTTCCGATTCCTACTTTACCGAGTATCTTCTCATACTTTGAGACATCATGAAAGGCTCTCGATGTCCCGTCTCTGAGTGCCTTTTTACGGTCCTTGCCAAGGCTGATGGCGCCAGGGATATGCCCCTTTGCATAATCTTCAAGGCTCCTGCAGTCAACCACCACCCAGTCAGGGTTTGTGATATTCTTTTCTACCATCTCTGGAGTTACAAGTAAATCGGGATTTGCCCACTGAGCAGCATGGGCCATTCCTATGAATGCCAGCAGAAAAGCGCCTGATACAAATACTGAAACTAAACTTTTCCTCATCACGTTACCTCCCTTTTACGGTTAAGTTGATCTCTCAATAAAGAGAATACTGCTAAACGACACCTCCTTTCACCTGAACTTCATAGGTGGGAAACCCCACTAAAACTCATCACTATATGAGATAAAGCAAAATCTATACCATTGTTAACTTGCTGTTTTTCAATATCTCCGCAATACAATGTTGTCCTAAAAGGGACAGGTGTCTTCTTAAGATGTCCTGAACAGGACAATAACCTTTTGCGATAGATAGAAGTAGGTGTTATTATGATTTTATTTTCCTTAGAGGTTTCTTATAATAAATCGTGGATAGTCTTATATCTATCATTATTCCAAACCGTAATGGAAGTGCTACCATCGGAATGTGTCTTGAGGCAGTTTTTTCATCCGGATATGATAATTTTGAGGTTACAGTAGTTGATGACTGCTCTGAGGATAATTCCATTGAGATAATAAAGAGATTTCCCTGCAGACTTATCAGATTAGAAAAACACTCTGGTGCTTCAAAGGCAAGGAACATCGGTGCATTTAACAGCAATGGTGATATTTTTTTCTTTACAGATGCTGATTGTCTCCTTAGAGAAGACACTCTCTCAGTTGCAAGCAAGACTATCACTGAAAGAGGCCCAGGTATTATTGTAGGCGGGACATATACAAGAGAGCCCTATGATAGGGGCTTTTTTAGCCTTTTTCAGTCTGTATTTATCAATTACTCCGAGACAAAGAAGGCAGCCAATCCTGATTATATTGCAACCCATGCTATGGCTATTCGTGCTGAGACTTTTAAGGAAAGCGGTGGCTTTTCAGAAGACTTTCTCCCTATCCTTGAAGATGTTGAGTTCAGTCACCGGTTACGGCGGAAAGGATACAGACTCATCGTAAACCCATATATGCTTGTTCAACATATATTTAACTATTCTCTGATCGGCTCAATGCGAAACGCTATAAGAAAATCAATGTACTGGACAGTGTATTCTATAAAAAACAAAGATTTACTCAGTGACTCTGGTACTGCCTCTGTAGAGCTGAAGGTTAATGTTATTTCATACTTCCTAAACCTTATCATCTTAACCTTGTGGGTAGTTTTTCAGAAATCTTTTCTCTTTTATCTCCTACCCCAAATTTTTGCCTTTAATTTCTTTATAAATAGAAAACTACTAAAGGCTTTTTATGAAACAGGAGGCATACTTTTTGCTTTCTTTGCTTCTATATACTACACACTACTCTACCCCCTCGCAGTAGGGACAGGGGTTATATCAGGGATGATGAAATATTTATTAAAATGACATATTCACCATTTCGACATATAGGCTCTGTATTATGGAAACGCAGCCCCATACAACTGACATTCTTTCTGACCAGAAGGTGCAATGCAAGATGCCCTTTCTGCTTTTATCTCTCTAACAATAATAATAGCTCAGGTAAAAATCTGCCTGAACTCTCCCTTGAAGAGATAGAGAATATATCTGCCTCGATGGGGCGATTACTCTGGCTTGCATTCTCAGGTGGAGAGATATTTCTGAGAGATGACCTTGTCGAGGTAGTCAAAGTATTTTATGAAAGGAACAAACCTGCCATAATACTTCTTCCAACAAACGGTTTACTTGTAGATGTAATAACAGAGAAGACAGAGGCAATCCTTAGGCATTGCAAAAAGAGTATCATAGTCGTAAAACTCTCTCTGGACGGCTCTGAAGACTTACATGACTCAATAAGGGGTGTCAAAGGTGCATTTCAGAAGACAATAGAGACATACAAAAAACTCGGAGAACTCCTCGATAAATACCAAAATTTTGAACTTGGGATTAATTCGGTCTTCTGTTCTGCAAATCAGGGTCATATGGATGAACTTATCGAGTTCGTTCATGGACTTAATAGGATAAGGACCCATTCCGTTTCACTGATAAGAGGGGATGTTTCAGATGCAACACTGAAGAAGATTGCTATTGAAAGATATCATGAGACTATTAAAATGATGGAGTCAAATCTTAAGAAGAGATTATCATATACCTATCGTTTCAGGGGGGCAAGGCTCAAGGCAGCTCAGGATATCATTCAGCGCCGGTTAATCTATGAAACCTTCCTTAAAGGGAGAAGATTAATCCCCTGTTATGCAGGAAGATTAACACTTGTCCTCACAGAATCAGGCGATCTTTATCCCTGTGAATCCTTCACAACAAAGATTGGAAATGTAAAAGAAAGGGGGTATGATATACAGAGGCTGTTAAAGACTGATGAAGCCCGTAAAATGATTCATTCAATTAAAGATAATGGATGCTACTGCACACATGAGTGTTATTTCATGATAAACATATTGTTTAATCCCTTTATGTATCCAGCCCTCTTGAGAGAATACATGCAACTTTGATTCAGGTATAGCTCTCACCTCTTCTGAAGACATCCTTCTTTACCCAGAGCCAGAATAGACTTTTAAAACCCCTTAGAGCAGCCCTTATATCATGGATATTTCTCAGCCCCAGTATCCTCCTCAAGATAAATCGTGGTCTTGAATAAAACCTTTTGAAGGCGATCTGTCTGAGTTGTGTTATCTCCTTTCTCTTCATAGAATAAGGGATAAATGCTGCTCCCTGATAAGTAAAGTCTGTAAGGTCATCTGACATGGTGCCGTATTTTTCGATATTATCATAGAGTTCTGTGCCAGGAAATGGTGTTAGGGAATGGAAATTGGCAACGTCTGGGTCTAACTCGCAGGCAAACTCGATGGTCTTCAGCCCTTCCTCATAGGTCTCCCCTGGTATACCGAAAAGAAAAGGGGTAAAGACCTTCAATCCAACATCCTTTGCAGCCCTGACGGCCTTACGGATCTGCTCAAGGGTTATCCCTTTTTTTAGCGTATTCAGGTTCTTCTGGACACCGCTTTCAGCACCAAAGAGTATTGCCCAGCAACCCACATCCTTGAAGGCCTTAAGAAGATGTTTGTCTATCTGATTAACACAGGCAGAGGCAAACCATGTGAAATCAAGTCTTCGAGCCTTTATCTCTTCTGCTAACTGCATAGCCCTGTCATAATCAGCAGCAAGGGTATCGTCTATAAACTTTATCTCCCTGTATCCCTGACGTAAGCACAACTCTATCTCCTCCAGAACATTTTCTATACTTCGATATCTAATACCACTCTTTCTCTCTTTATCAATCTGGAAGCAGAAGATGCATCTCCTGTTACAGCCTCTCGAGGTCATTATTACAGCCACTGGTTTCCTCTTGTATGTGGCAGGAGGGGGAATATAGTTATTTTCATCACCAAGGAGTTTCCGTGCAGGAAATGGTAGAGAATCGAGGTCTGTAATGAGCACTCTTGGTGGGTTTTTTATGATTCGCATATCCTTTCTGAAGATCACACCCTCAACACCCAGAAGACTCTTACCCTGAGACAATCTCTCTAATATCTCAACCACGGTTATTTCACCCTCTCCAGTGACCACTGCATCAATACATGCAGATTTCTCCAGGCATTTCTCCTGCATTGCAATTGGATAAGGACCACCAAGAGCTATGAATACATCTTTAAGGGTTCCTTTTATATCTGATGCCGTCTGTACAGCCTTTTTCCAGCCAAAAGCTGTCGAATAGATGCCAATAAAGTCAGGCCTGTAGTCTGAAACCTCACTTAATATATCAGTATGTGTCATAAATGCTCCGTTGAGAAACTTAACATCATGACCTGCCTTCAGCAGAGAAGAGGCAACATAAAGAGTTCCCAGTGGCTGCCAGTAGTTTATCTGAGAGCTTGCAGTCTTTGCGGGGAAGATATCCTCCGGTACCCACGAAGGTATGATAAGGGTACATTTCATAAATTTATGCTCCTACGAGCAGAGGTTCACTCTCTTTTTCTGGTAGCGGCTTTCTCAGGATATCCTCAGCCACCTCAATCCCTGATTCCATTGCATGATCCATATTATAATACCTGAACTTCCCACCCCTGCCGATAATGTGCAGGTTTCTAAAGTTCTTCAAGTAATTCATAATCTTGTTATAGTGTTCCCAATACCCAACATCAAAGAGAGGATAGGCATTGGGCACCCTTACGATACAAGAGTCAATAACATCACTTTCATTGATAAACCCCAATTTGCCCAGATGTTTCACGGTAATAGATGTGAGTTCTTCGTCACTTGAGTTCCATAGCGTATCGCCCTTAAAACAGAAAAATTCAGCCACAATATGTGTATTACCTTCAGGTGCCATTTTCGGACTCCAGTTTTTCGGCTCATGTATCCTCCCGAGGGGAATACCCTTCTCCGGGAAATACATCCATGTAAGGTCAGTGACCCTTTCACGATCGAGCATGACAGCCACTATAATAAGGTCTCTATATTTTAGTTGAGAGGCTGCCTCGAGTATATCATCAGGGGCAGCAGGTTGGAGCAACAGTACAAGATTCGTTAAAGGCATACTGGAGATAAATTCGCTGCCTTTAACATCGTAAAGGTATTTACAATTTTTTGCAATTACATCCCTGATAGAAAAATCTTCATGATATATTTGCATAACCCTTGTATTTGTCAATACAGGGTTTCCCTCTTCTATTTCCTCTCTCAGCCTATCAGCAATCTGTCCGATTCCATTTGGAGGATAGATAAACTTATCAGATAGTGTAGCTATCTCCTTTCCGCTGAATTTTAAAAAGGCATTTTTGATCGCTGACCACAGAGAAAGGCCCTCTATCCTCCTGGCAACCCATTCTTTGCTTATATTTCTGCAATCTACACCCCATACCTTCTCACTGTATTCCCTGAAATAGAGGTTAAACATCTTGCGCCCAAACAGGGTTACAACCCAGTCTTCAAGGGAGATGATGTTAGCTGGTTTCAAACTATTTTTTACCCGTTCCTTACAATAGTCCGAGATTATTTTTAGGGTTGTATGTAACCCTAAACCGAAGAGTGCATTTATAGGTCTCAGGGGGTAGTAAAAATATCTGTTAAGCATATATATCTTGCTTTTCCTCGGCACCACGAGGAAATCTCCCTTGAGAATATCCATCACGAAATGTTCTATCTTCTTGCTTCTGGTTATGAATCTGTGACCGCCCAAATCAAACCTGAAGCCGCGGTGATTAACAGTCTTTGAGAGGCCTCCTACGGTAGGGTCTTTTTCGATAATGGTGATCTGCCTGCCTGCCCTTGATAATATAAAGCCAGCCGAAAGCCCGGCAAGCCCGGCACCTATGATTACAATTTCTCTGTTTCTACGATACATGTCCAGAGAACCTCTCTTGTTAATGCGTTGACAATGCAGCGAGATTACAAGAACTAAAATAGCATTTTATAGTCTGGAGGGTATAATTCAATCATCATCTTGCTATCAAAACGGGTATCTCAGCCCTGTTTGCAACCTCTCTACTCACGCTGCCCATCAGCAATGTGTGTAATCTTTTACCCCTTGAACCAATGATGATCATCTCAACCCCCTCTTCTTTTGCAGTTTGAAGAATCTCATCCGCAGGGTGACCTACTTTAACCACAGTTTTTATACCCGTTACACCCTTATCTTCCATGCTCTTTTTGTAATAATTGAGAATTGCGTTTGCCTTTTTATCCAGCGTCTCCTGATACGCTGTTCCCTGCAATTGTTCCTTTAAAGTAGACATTTCTGCAATACCAAGCATTTCATCCATTAAAGACCTGCCTTCTATCTTTTCTACATAGAGCAGCACCACTGTTTCAGGACGGACGCATGAAAAGAGAGGAGCAAAAGTTTCAATAGTAGCATTAGAGCCTTTGCTGTCATCAACTGCAATTAATATCTTTTTCATCTTTAACTCCTGGTATAATCCTCACCCATAGATATGGGTAAAGAAGTTTATAATAGTTTAT